>NZ_JBFBEA010000031.1:0-103621 GCF_040683495.1 Streptomyces sp. NPDC093544
GGCTACTGCCTCTCGGTAAAATAGTGGGATCGCGTATTTAACTGTCGCGGATTCGCTAGTCGCTTGATGGCGTTCTTGAGGGACAGACGTCGCCCAGCACCCCGAGCCCGTGCGCGTCGTCAACGATCAGCCCGGCCTCGAACTCCCGGCAGGCGGCGGCGAGATCGGCCAGCGGCGCCGCGTCCCCGTCCACCGAGAACACCGCGTCGGAGACGGCGACGGCGGGCCCTTTGTGGGTGCCGAGCGCCTTGCGCACGGCGTCTGGGTCGGTGTGCGCGACGACCTGGGTGGTGCCGCGGGCCAGTCGGCAGCCGTCGATCAGCGAGGCGTGGTTGCCCGCGTCCGAGACGACGAGGGAGCCGTGCGGCGCGAGCGCGGTGACGGCTGCGAGGTTGGCCGCGTATCCGGAGGAGAAGACGAGCGCGGACTCGAAGCCGCAGAAGTCCGCCAGCTCGCGTTCGAGTTCGCCGTGGAGTTCGGTGGTCCCGGTGACGAGCCGGGAGCCGGTTGCTCCGCCGCCCCACTTTCGCGCGGCTGCCGCGGCGCCCTCGGTGATCTCCGGATGGCGGGCGAGGCCGAGGTAGTCGTTGCTCGCGAGATCGAGCAGCGGGGAGTCGGCGGGGCGCGGGCGCAGGGTGCGGACGAGTCCGGCCCGACGGCGCGCCCCCGCCTGCTCGTCGATCCAGCCGAACGCCATGGGTCCTCCTCCGGACCGGAGGAACGGGGGTTGTGCCGCCGGTGTGCTTGTGAGCCGTGTGTTCTCGTTGGCTGCGTCTTCTTGCGAGCCGTGCGTTTTGTGAGCCGTGGTTTTTGTAGGCAGTGCACAGACCCTAGCGGCCGTCCCAGCCACCCAGGATGTGGCAATACCCACACCTCGAACCACGTCTGTTGTGCAAACTCTCCTTGGCCGCGAGTGGTCGCATACGCCAGGATCGGGCCTCATGGACCTGCTGAACACGCTGGTGGACAAGGGGCTTCGGCGCGAGCTGCCGACCCGCGACGAAGCTCTGGCCGTGCTGGCCACCTCCGACGACGACGTGCTCGACGTGGTGGCCGCGGCCGGAAAGGTGCGCCGGCACTGGTTCGGCCGACGAGTGAAACTCAACTACCTGGTCAACCTCAAGTCGGGTCTGTGCCCCGAGGACTGTTCGTACTGCTCGCAGCGGCTGGGGTCGAAGGCCGAGATCCTCAAGTACACCTGGCTCAAGCCGGACGAGGCCTCCAAGGCCGCAGCCGCCGGCCTGGCCGGCGGCGCCAAGCGGGTCTGCCTGGTGGCCAGCGGACGCGGTCCGACCGACCGTGACGTGGACCGGGTCTCCGACACGATCAAGGCCATCAAGGCCGGGAACGAGAACGTCGAGGTGTGCGCCTGCCTCGGCCTGCTGGGCGACGGCCAGGCCGAGCGGCTGCGCGAGGCGGGCGCGGACGCGTACAACCACAACCTCAACACGTCCGAGGGGACGTACGGGGACATCACGACCACCCATACGTACGCCGACCGGGTGGACACCGTACAGAAGGCGCACGCGGCGGGTCTGTCCGCCTGCTCGGGCCTGATCGCGGGCATGGGCGAGAGCGACGAGGACCTCGTCGACGTCGTCTACGCGCTGCGCGAGCTGGACCCCGACTCCGTTCCGGTGAACTTCCTGATCCCGTTCGAGGGCACCCCGCTCGCCAAGGAGTGGAATCTGACGCCCCAGAGGTGTCTGCGGATCCTGGCGATGGTCCGGTTCGTCTGCCCGGACGTCGAGGTCCGTATCGCCGGTGGCCGCGAGGTCCACCTCCGCACGATGCAGCCGCTGGCCCTGCACCTCGCCAACTCGATCTTCCTCGGCGACTACCTCACCAGCGAGGGCCAGGCCGGCAAGGCCGACCTGGACATGATCGCGGACGCCGGGTTCGAGGTGGAGGGCGCGGGGGAGGTGACCCTGCCGGAGCACCGGGTTGCCGACGGCGGGGGGTGTGGCTCGCACGAGGGCGGGGGCGCTGGCGCTGGCGCTGGCGCGTGCGGTTCCGCTTCGGCTTCGGCTTCGGCTTCGGCTTCCGCGGGAACGCCCGCTGAGGCGCGTACGGACCTCGTTGCCGTACGCCGTCGAGGTGCCGGAACGGATCTCGCGCCCAATGCCTGACCTGCCTGTGTCCGGGTCCAGGTCCACGCCCGGGTCCGTACGCGAGCTGCTCGATCTCGACCGGCGGCACGTCTGGCATCCGTACGGGCCCATGCCGGGCCGGCAGGAACCGCTCGTCGTGGAGTCGGCGAGCGGGGTACGGCTGCGGATGGCGGACGGCTCGGGCGAACTGATCGACGGCATGTCGTCCTGGTGGTCGGCCATCCACGGCTACAACCACCCGGTGCTCAACGACGCGGCGCGCGGCCAGCTGGAGCGCATGAGCCATGTCATGTTCGGCGGGCTGACCCACGAGCCCGCCGTACGGCTGGCGAAGCGCCTTGTCGACATCTCGCCCGAGGGGCTTGACCACGTCTTCCTCTCCGACTCCGGTTCGGTCTCGGTCGAGGTCGCCGTCAAGATGTGCCTCCAGCACTGGCGCTCGCTCGGCCGCCCCGCCAAGCAACGCCTGCTGACCTGGCGCGGCGGGTACCACGGGGACACCTGGCAGCCGATGTCCGTATGCGATCCCGAGGGCGGGATGCACGAGCTGTGGCAGGGCGTGCTGCCGCGGCAGATCTTCGCGGACGCACCTCCAGCCGCGTACGAGGAGTCGTACGCGGAGCAGCTGCGCTCGCTCATCGAGCGGCACGCCGACGAGCTGGCCGCGGTGATCGTCGAGCCGGTGGTGCAGGGCGCGGGCGGGATGCGGTTCCACTCCCCCGCGTATCTGCGGGTGCTGCGCGAGGCGTGCGACGCGCACGACGTGCTGCTCGTCTTCGACGAGATCGCGACCGGCTTCGGGCGCACGGGCACGCTGTTCGCGGCGGAGCACGCGGGTGTGACACCCGACGTGATGTGCGTCGGCAAGGCGCTGACCGGCGGCTATCTGACGATGGCGGCGACGCTCTGTACGACGCGGGTCGCGGACGGGATCTCGCGGGGCGAGGTCCCGGTGTTGGCCCACGGGCCCACGTTCATGGGCAATCCGCTGGCCGCCGCCGTGGCCTGCGCCTCGATCGACCTGCTGCTCGGGCAGGACTGGCGGACCGAGGTGAAGCGGATCGAGGCGGGCCTGAGGGAGGGTCTTGAGCCCGCTCTCGATCTGCCAGGTGTCCGGGATGTACGTGTCCTGGGGGCGATCGGCGTCGTCCAGCTCGACCACGAGGTGGACATGAGGGCGGCGACACGAGCCGCCGTCAGCGAGGGCGTCTGGCTACGGCCGTTCCGCGACCTCGTCTACACAATGCCGCCGTACGTCACCGGCGACGCGGACCTGGCACGGATCACGCGCGCGGTGTGCGCGGCGGCACGGGAAGGGTGACATGACGATCCTGGTGATCACAGGGACGGGCACGGAGGTCGGCAAGACGATCACCACCGCGGCCGTCGCCGCCACGGCTTTCGCGGCTGGGCGGTCCGTGGCCGTGCTCAAGCCCGCGCAGACCGGCGTACGTCCGGACGAGCGCGGTGACGCCGACGAGGTGGCCCGGCTCGCCGGCGCCGTGACCACCCTCGAACTCGCCCGCTATCCCGAGCCGTTGGCGCCCGCGACGGCCGCGCGGCGGTCCGGTCTCGCGCCGGTGCGGCCCCACGAGGTGGCGGACGCGGCGGCCAAGCTGGCCACCGAGCACGACCTGGTGCTGGTGGAGGGAGCAGGCGGACTGCTCGTACGGTTCGACGACGAGGGCGGAACGCTGGCGGACGCGGCACGGCTGCTGGCGGCGCCGGTGCTGGTGGTCGCTTCGGCGGGGCTGGGCACCTTGAACACGACAGAGCTGACGGCACGTGAACTGCGGTTCCGGGGACTGGACTTCGCGGGTGTGCTGATCGGCGGCTGGCCCAACGAGCCCGACCTGGCGTCCCGTTGCAACCTCGCGGACCTTCCAGTGGTGGCGGGAGCTCCGCTGCTCGGTGCGGTACCGGAGGGCGTGGGGGCACTTGATCCCGCTGACTTCCGTGCGGGGGCGCCGAGTTGGCTCGCGCCAAGGCTGGGCGGAAGCTGGGACGCGGCCACTCATAACGCCAGGTGCACCCCATAGGGGCGCGGGGAACTGCGCGACCAGCCACGAACAACCCGCAGCCCACGAACCACACCAGTCACCCCTCCCCAATCAACCGCACCAATTCGATTCGCGATCGGATACCCAATCGGGCGAAGACACCCCGCAGATGGTGGTCGATCGTCCGCGGGCTGAGCAGCAACCTGGCAGCGATCTCCCGGTTGGTGGCCCCCTCCGCAGCCATGCGGGCCACCATGAGCTGCTGGGCGGTCAGCCGGGCGGCAAGATCGTCGCCGCCCCGCGTGGGCGAGGCGGGCTCCCCCAGAGCGCGAAGCTCCGCCCGGGCCTGCGCAGCACACCGCGGCGACCCGAAGTGCTCGAACGCTTCGAGGGCGCTGTGCAGCCGGTCGCGTGCCTCCGTACGGTGCCTCAGTCGTCGTAGCGCACCGCCGAACAGCAGCTCCGTGCGGGCCCGTTCGAAGTCACGGGTGCCGACGGAGTGCAGGTCGAGGGCGGCGCGGTAGTGCTCGACGGCTTCGGGGCCGGAGGCCAGGAGGGCGTGGCAGCGGGCGCTGAGGGCCAGGTCGTCGGCGCTGCGGATCGTGCGGGCCCAGCGGTCGTAGTCGGCGTGGGCGGCCCGGGCGACCCGGGTGTCGCCGCTGCGGACGGCCGCCTCGACGTAGAGCGGGGTCGCGAGGTGACGGATGGCGCGGTGCCCGTGGCCCGGTCCGAAACCGGCGAGCGCACGCAGCCGGGCCGCGGAGGCGGCGAACCTGCCGGCGCCGAGGTCGAGGAAGGCGAGCGCGAACAGGGCCAGCGCGGCGGGCAGGCCCAGCCCACGGGCCAGGGCGTAGGAGCGGGCGGCCTCGGCGCGCTCCCGGCATACGTCCTCGTCACCGGTGAGGGCGGCGAACATGGCCAGGGCGGCCTGGAGATGACAGGCCCCGTTGTCCTGACCTGTGGCGTACGCCTGGCGGAGCGCGTCGAGTGTGTCGGCCTCCGCGGCACGGGAACGGCCGGTCCAGAACTCGGCGTACGCCCTGAATTCCATCGCCTGCGGCACGGTCACGGTCTCACCCCTGGCGCGGGCCGAGGCCGCGGCCCGCACGGCGGCGGAGGCGGCTCGCGTGTGGTCGCCGAGGAGCAGTGCCGCGATCCCGGCGTGAATGAGCAAAGTGGGGTCTCCACCGGGTCCGCACCGCCCGGCTGCCGCTTCGAGCAGGTCCCGCGCGTCCTCGTAGCGCCCCTCGAAGGCGGCGGCCAGTCCGCCCAGCGTGCCGGGCGGCACGATCCCGAGCCGGTCGGCGACGGCGGCCGCCTCCCGGCACCGGCGCAGATCTCCGGTGTAGATGGCGGCTTCGGTGACCCGGGCGAGGAGGTGAACGACGGCGGCACCCTGTGCGGGGCGGGCCTCGACAGTCGGCCGATCCCTGTCAGGTCTTCGAAAGCCGGTCCCCAGACGATCGGCGTCCACCGGTGGCTCGTCGTAGAGCACAGGGCCGGTATCGGCAGCTGACAGCTCACCGACCATGCCGGCCACGCCCACCGGCAGCCCGCCGACGGCGTCGTGCACACCAGGCGTGACGCGGGCGGAGGCCTCCGCCGACCCACCACCAGAACCCCCGGCGGCGGGACCGTCGTCAGGCACACGCCGGCCCGCCAAGCGACCGCCCTCGCCGGCGACACGGACGGAAGCCTCCTCCAACCCACCACCAGGACCGCCGTCAGCCGCACGCCGGTCCGCCGCGCGAGCGCCCTCGCCAGCGGCCGCACTCCCCGATACCGCACCGTTGGCCCCGCTCGCCCCCTGCCCCGCGCAGCGGACCGCCGCCGTGAGGAGTGCGTCGAACGCGTCGGTCGCGTTGCCCGCGCGCAGGGCCAGCAGGCCGCTGAGCGCGTCGTCGGTGGTGGACGCGGCGAGGCGGCGGGCGCGGTCGGTGTCGCCGGAGTGCCAGGCGTCGGTGGCCGCGCGGGCGAGCAGGTGGGTGCGGTCGCGCGGATCGGGCGTCAGCACGGCGGCGCGCTCCAAAAGGGCGCAGGCGAGGGCGTGTTCGCGCGCGGCGCGCGCCAGGTCGGCGGCCACTCGGAGCCGCGCGGCCAGCCTTCGGCTGGGGCCGAGCGCGGCGGCGCCGTGGTGCCAGGCGCGGCGCGGCTCCTCGCCCTCGCCGCGCAGGACACGCGCCAGCAGCTGGTGGACCTCGCGCCGGTCCGACGGACGGACCGTCTCGTACGCGGCGATCCGGGTCCACGCGTCGCGGAAGACGATCCCGTCGGCCGTGGCATGAGCCAGCCCGGCCGCCTCGGCGGCGTCGAGGGACCGGGTGTCGAGCCCGGCCGCGGTGACGGCGCGCAGGTAGGCGCGGGTGGTCACCGGGTGCTGGTCGGCCGCCGCGAGGAGCAGGAGGAAGCGGGTGCTGTCCGGCAGGGCGCGGACTTCATGGCGGTACGCGCGCAGCAGCGCGGGCGGCCGCTCCGGGAGCGGTTCCAGACCGGTCAGTTGACGCTCGGTCAGTACCGAGGCGAGTTCCGCGGCCGCGTGCCGGTCGCCGTGCGCGGCGCGCAGCACCCGTACGCGCACGCCTTCGGAAAGTGAGGGGCCGAGCCGGGACTGCGGGGCGAGTCCGCGCTGGGCCGGGTCAGGATGCTGCCATGCGGGCGTGCGGGACGGTGGCGAAGTGGGCGGGCGAGGTGGAGGGTTCACCGGGGTCACCACATGTATGACGTTACTGGCGGGTTAACTGACAAGTAAAGACTGGCGAGTTCACCGATGCGCCGCGCGTAGACCCCGGCTGACACTCCTGATTACCCCACCCGACTCAGGAGGCACCATGCAAACCCGCATGCGTCGCATCGCCGCGTTCTTCTCCACCGCGGCCGCAGCGCTCCTTCTGTCACTCTCCCTCACCGCGCCCGCACAGGCCGCGACCCACAACCCCGTGATCTTCGTCCACGGGCTGAGCAGTTCGGCGAGCAGCTGGGACGACTGGATCGCCGACTTCAAGGCCGACGGCTACACCACTTCCGAGCTGTACGCGTGGTCGTACAGCTGGGGACAGTCGAACGTCACGACCGCCCAGCAACTCGCCACCAAGGTCCAGAGCGTGCTCGCGCAGACCGGCGCGTCCAAGGTCGACCTGGTCGCCCACTCCATGGGCCCGCTCAGCTCCCGCTACTACCTCAAGAACCTCGGTGGAACGGCGTACGTGGACGACTTCGTCTCGGTCGCCGGGACGAACCACGGCACGAGCCTCGCCGGGTGGTGCGCGTGGCTCTACACGTCCTGTGCCCAGATGAACACCGGCAGTTCGTTCCTGACCGCCTTGAACTCGGGTGACGAGACACCGGGCAGCGTTTCCTACGCCAGCTACTGGTCGAACTGCGACGAGTACCTCGACCCGGACAGCACCGCGCTTCTGAACGGCGCCACGAATGTGGGAGTCGGCTGCATCGGGCACACCGACACGAACAACGACTACGGCGTCTACACGCAGGTGCGCGACTTCATCGCCTGACGCACCTGGCACACCTGACACACCTGACGCATCGGAACAGCCCGAGCGTCCCGAGTAGCCGGAGCAGCCACCGGAGTGCCCCCACTGTGTGGTCCCTGCACGGCCGGGATCACACAGCGGGGGTGCGACAGACCGGTACGGGGGACAATCGCGGTAAGACCCGTCCTCCTGGGAGGTCCGTCATGCCGCTCCGGTCCGCCAGCTCCGGCAAGGTGTCGCGGGACCCCGTGCGCCATCCACTGTTCGCCCGCTACTACGCCCGTGTCAGCGTCGCCGCCGAGACACGGATGGGCATGGGCGGCGTACGCGACCGACTGCTCGCCGGGCTCTCGGGGCGGGTCATCGAGATCGGCGCGGGCAACGGTCTGAACTTCGCGCACTATCCGGGCACTGTCTCGGAGGTCGTCGCCATCGAACCCGAGCGGCAGTTGCGGCAGTTGGCGGTCGAGGCGGCCCTGCGCGCCGCGGTGCCCGTCGATGTGGCGCCGGGCACCGCGGAGGCGCTGCCGGTCAAGAGTGAGGCCTTCGACTCCGCCGTGGTCTGCCTGGTGCTGTGCAGCGTGCGCGATGTGCCGCGAACCCTCGCCGAACTGCGTCGCGTGCTGCGGCCCGGGGGCACCCTGCGGTTCTTCGAGCACGGCAGGGGCGGCGGGCGCTCGATGACGTACGCCCAGCGCGGTCTGGACCGCACGGTGTGGCCGCGGCTCAACGGCGGCTGCCATCTGGCGCGCGACCCGATCGCCGCGTTGCGGGACGCCGGGTTCGAACTGGGCCCGTACAGGCGGATGTTGATGCCCGAGAAGGGACCGCGACTGCCCACCTCGTACTGCGTACTGGGCACCGCCCGCCGCCCCGGCGCCGGGGAGGACGAAGCCCCGGCCGATCCCTCTTAGGCTCCGCCGAGGCCTCACGGGCTCGCCGACCGGGCAGTCCGGATCAGTCCTGATAGGCGTGAACGGCCTGGTGCGGCAGGCGACTGTCGAGAGTCGCGAGCATCTCCGCACCGCAGCAGGGGTCCCGCAGGTACATGGCCCGTAGCGCCGAGGCCGGTTCGTCGCTGACGTTTTCGTCCGTCACGACGCGGTGAGCGGTGCGGTCGCGGAAACGCGCCGACCGTCACCAGCACAGCGGTCATGGAGACGGCATCAAGCTTTGTGCGCATGGGGTGGGAGGAACCTTCACAGAAGAATGGGCGGCTCGACGCGACGTGTGAGCTCAAGACGCGATGTGAGTCGCTGCTTCGAGCTCGACGCCGTCGCGACGCCACAACGCGACCCCATGACGGGCGGTTCAGCCCTCTGCCCGTGACGCGCGGACCGGCCTGTCTTCGACTGCGAGGGTTCCTGGACCTGGCGCGGAAGCCCATGGAGGACCTGGCCGGCCTTTTGGGGCGCCTGGCCCCGGCGAGGCCGCCGCGGAACGCGCGTCACGGCTTTCACCACCTCAACTGCGACCACAAGCGGGAATTCGGCCGCACTGCGAGCGGCAAGGCACCGAAAACGTCCCGCCTACGAAGAAATGCGTCCGCCGGAGCGGCGCCGTTCTGCGCAACGGCGAGAATGAAGGGCCGATCCCTCATTGCCCCGCCGAAGCCTCACAGGCTCCACTGACGGAGTTCCTGGGCGATGTCGTGCACGGTCGCGTCGCCGCCCTTCACCAGGCGGGCGAGTTCACGCACCTGCTCGGGGGAGGTGACGACCTTGAGGCCGCTGGCGACGAGATAGCCGTAGGCGACGGCCGAGGCGAACATCGCGTTGGAGCGTTCCAGCGCGGGTACGTGCAGCAGGAGTTGGAGCAGCGCGGCGGCGCGGGCGTGCGGGCTGTCGTAGACGGGAATGCCGAATATCTCCGCCTCGTGCCGGCTGACGGCGGCGACGAGGGCTCCCCAATCGGTGACCTGGGGGTCTCCGGGCGTCTGATGTTCGGCGATCATGAGGAGCCAGGCAAGGTCGACTCTGAGACTGCTCAAGGGATCAACGACGACCTTCGCGCGCGCTTTCGTGGTGGCCGGCCCGGTCGACCGGTCGGCTGCCTTCACGGTCCGTGCCGAACTCGTCGGCGAAGACGGATTCGTACTGCTTCATGAAGTCGGCGGCGGCGTCGACGAAGGTGTGGCCGACTTCCCCGGTGTCCTGTCTGACCAGTTCTTCGATGTAGCGGTTCACGCTCATCCCGCGTTCGAGGGCTCGTTCGCGGGCGGCCCTGGCCGTACCCTCGTCCACCCGTACGTTCAGCTGAGTCTTCGCCATACCTCGAAGCTAGCGCCAAATCGCTAGCACGGGCAAGAGGGCATCCGGCACGGATGCGCCATCGCGGGGTGGAGATTGCCCCTTACACGGATATCAGGGGCACGACCTGGGGCGGAGAGGTCCCGGCACCTCGGGGGGATACCGGGTGTGCCCAGGATCACACTAGGCTCGCCGCGACAAGGGAGTCGGGACGTCCATCACTGAGGAGGCGGCCTTGTCCACACCTGCTGCGGAGCACGTCGTCGGCCGGGCGGAGGCCGAGGGGACGGCCGCTCGCGCCCGAGGTCTGACCAAGGCGTACGGCTCGGGCGAGACGACCGTGCTCGCCCTCGACTCGGTCGACGTCGACATCGCGCGTGGCCGTTTCACCGCGGTCATGGGTCCGTCGGGCTCGGGGAAATCCACCCTCATGCACTGCCTGGCGGGGCTCGACACCGTCTCGGCCGGACAGGTGTGGCTCGGCGACACCGAGATAACCGGGCTGAAGGACCGCGAGCTGACCCGGCTGCGGCGGGACCGGATCGGCTTCATGTTCCAGTCGTTCAACCTGATCCCGACACTGAACGCGGCCGAGAACATCACCCTGCCCATGGACATCGCGGGCCAGAAGCCCGACCAGAAGTTGCTGGACCAGGTCATCGACACGCTCGGCCTGCGGGACCGGCTCAAGCACCGGCCGTCCCAGCTGTCGGGCGGCCAGCAGCAGCGCGTGGCCTGCGCCCGCGCGCTCGCCTCGCGCCCCGAGCTGATATTCGCGGACGAGCCGACCGGCAACCTCGACTCCCGCGCGGGCCTCGAAGTCCTCGGCTTCCTGCGCGAGGCGGTCGACACACTGGGCCAGACCGTCGTCATGGTCACGCACGATCCGAGCGCTGCCGCCCACTCCGACCTGGTGCTCTTCCTCGGGGACGGACGGATCGTGGACGAGATCGAACGGCCGACGGCGGATGCGGTGCTGGAGCGATTGCGCGACTTCACGGGGGGACAGGGACGCCATCAGACGCCCGGTCCCGACGCGACCCCGGTGCCCCTCGACGACGGAGGCGGCACGGGTGGCACGACTTCTGAGGGCAGCTCCGGTAGTACGACTTCTGACGGCAGCTCCGGCGGTACGCCTCCTGACGTCAGCTCCGGTGGCGTGACCACCGACGGCGACACCGGGCCCGTATCCACTGCCCCCGACGGTGACACCAGTCCCGTGGCCACCGGCACCGGCACCGGCGCCAGGCCTGAACCCACCAACGCCGACACCGACGCCGGTCACCCAACGGCCGACGGCGACTCCCGCGACGTAACCCTCGACAAGGACTGAGGCGGTCGTGCTCAAGGCGACACTGCGGAGCTTTCTCGCGCACAAGGGGCGGTTGCTCCTCTCGGCGCTGGCGGTCGTGCTGTCCGTGGCGTTCGTCGCGGGCAGCCTCATCTTCTCGGACACGGTCACCCGCACCTTCGACCGGCTCTTCGCCTCCACTTCCGCCGATGTGACGGTGGGCCCCAAGGACGATCTCAACTCCCAGATCCCGTCCGGGGCCGCCGAGACCGTGCCCGCCTCGCTGGCCGGCCGCATCGCGGAGGTCAACGGGGTCGAGTCCACCCACGCGGACGCGTCCGTCGAGAACATCACGATCGTCGACAGCAAGAACGAGTCGGTCGGCCCGACCACGGGCGCCCCCACCATCGCCACCGACTGGTACCTCACCGACCGCAGCCCGGTGAAGCTGACCTCCGGCCGCGCACCGGAAGGGGCCAGCGAGGCGCTGCTCGACGCGGACACCGCCGAGAGCAAGGACGTGGGCATCGGCGACACCTTGACCGTGCTCGCGCAGCCCGGCACGTTCAAGGTGGAGATCGTCGGCATCGCCACCTTCACCACCACCAACCCCGGTGCCGCGCTGGTGTTCCTGGACAGCCGGACCGCGCCGGACCAGCTGCTCGGGAGTCCCGACGCCGCCACCAGCATCTCGGTGGACGCGGCCCCGGGTGTCACCGACGCCGTACTGAAGCAGCGCATCGCCACCGAACTCGGCACCGGAACCTACGACTTGAAGACGGCAGACGAGCAGGCCGAGGACGCCGCCGCCCAACTCGGCGGATTCCTGGACGTCATCAAGTACGTCATGCTCGGCTTCGCCGGAATCGCCGTGCTTGTGGGCGTCTTCCTGATCGTCAACACCTTCTCGATGCTGATCGCCCAACGCACCCGCGAACTGGGCCTGTTGCGCGCACTCGGCGCCGACCGCCGTCAGGTGCGCCGGTCGGTGCTGACCGAGGCGCTTCTCCTCGGTCTGGTGGGCTCCACGCTCGGCCTGGCCGCGGGAATCGGGCTGGCGGCCGGACTGATCGAGCTCATGGGCGCGTTCGGCATGAACCTCAAATCCACCGAGATGGTGATCGGGGTGGTGACTCCTGTCGCGGCGTACGTCGTCGGGGTCGGCGTCACCTTCGTGGCGGCCTATCTCCCGGCGCGGCGCGCGTCGGGTGTCTCCCCCATGGCGGCGCTGGCGGACGCCGAAGTCGCCGGTGTGGGACGGCCGTTGCGGGTGCGTGCGGTGGTCGGTTCGGTCGTCGGGGCGGCCGGCGCCGCCGCGCTCGCGGGATGTGCCGCGTCGTCGAGCACCGCGACCTCGTCCTCCCTGCTGGGACTTGGCGTCGTCCTGACGCTCATCGCGACGGTGATCGCGGGTCCGCTGCTGGTGCGGCCGGTGATCCGGGTCCTCGGCGGGGCCTTCCCCGCCCTGTTCGGCTCGGTCGGCCGGATGAGCCAGCGCAACGCGCTGCGCAATCCGCGCCGCACGGGCGCCACCGCGGCCGCCCTGATGGTGGGTCTCGCCCTGGTCGGCGGGATGTCCGTGGCGAGCGCGTCGATGTCCAAGTCGTTCGACGAGCAGATCGACAAGACACTGGGCGCCGACTTCGTGATCCAGAACAGCAACTTCGTACCGTTCTCGCAGGAGGTCACCGACAAGGTGCGCGGCACGGAGGGCGCCGGGCTCGTCGTCCGCCAACGCTTCTCACCGGTCGCGGTGCGGCTGCCGGACGGCAAGCGGATCGAGACGACCGCCACGGCCTACGATCCGCGGCTCGACGACGTCGCCCACATCACGTACGCCCAAGGGGACAGCGCGGCCGCACTCGGCGACGGGAACATCGCCATGGACGCGGACTTCGCGAAGGACCACGACGTCACCGTCGGCAGCACGATCCCCGTCGAGTTCCCCGCCGGACGGAACACCGAACTGACGGTGGCGGCGCTCACCGACCAGGACGGCTCCGGCGGGTTCGGAATGCAGGGCGGGCTGGTCTTCGGCTTCGCCACCATCGAGAAGTACGTGCCGGGCGGTCAGGACTCCGCGCTGTACGTGAACGCGGCCTCGGGCACCGGCGCCGACACGCTGCGCTCGAACCTGGACAAGACGCTCGATCCGTATCCGCAGGTGCAGGTACGCGACCTGGCCGACTACAAGAAGCTGGTCCACGACCAGATCGCCGTGCTGCTCTACCTCGTGTACGCGCTGCTCGGGCTCGCGATCGTCATCGCGGTGCTCGGCGTGGTCAACACCCTTGCCCTGTCGGTCGTGGAGCGCACCCGCGAGATCGGGCTGCTGCGCGCCATCGGGCTCTCCCGGCGTCAGCTGCGCCGGATGATCCGGCTCGAGTCGGTGGTGATCGCCGTGTTCGGCGCGATCCTCGGCCTGGCGCTCGGCCTGGTCTGGGGCGTCTGTGTGCAACAGGTGCTGGCCCTTCAGGGCATGAAGGCGTTCGCCGTTCCGTGGACGACGATCATCGCGGTGGTGATCGGTTCGGCGCTCGTGGGCATCGTGGCGGCGCTGCTGCCGGCGCTGCGCGCGTCCCGTATGAATGTGCTGGCAGCCATCGCGCACGAGTGATGTACTCCCGTCGAGTCGCCCATGGCAGTGCCCTACTCTCGTCAAGTTGCCCATTTCTGAGGAGAGTTCATGCCGCGCCCCTTCCGTTTTGGCGTCAACCTGATGAACCCCGCCCCCGTCGAGGAGTGGCGCGAGAAGTGCCGCCGGGCCGAACAGCTCGGCTACGACGTGATCCTGGTCCCCGACCATCTCGGCATGCCCGCGCCGTTCCCGGCTCTGGTGGCCGCCGCCGAGGCGACCCAGCGGCCCCGCGTCGGCACCTTCGTGCTCAACGCGGGCTTCTGGAATCCCACACTGCTGGCCCGCGAGGTGGCCACCACGGACGCGCTGACGGGCGGCCGCCTCGAACTAGGGCTCGGCACCGGCTACATCCAGGCGGAGCACGACGCCGCGGGCCTTCCGTACGGCTCCCCGCGTGAGCGGGTGGACCATCTCCTGCGTACGGTCGAGGAGTTGGAGCGACTGCTCGGCCCGGCCGACCTCCCGCACTCCCGGGTACCGCTGCTGATCGGCGGCAACGGCGACCGGATGCTGCGGCTCACCGCCGAGCACGCCGACATCGCGGCGTTCGCGGGTGCGCGGTTGGTGCCCGGCAGTACGACGGGGACGCTGGACCCGCTCACGGCGGAGGAGCTGGACGAGCGGGTGGCGGCGTACCAGCGCCTGGCGGCGGGCCGCAAGGAATCCGCCGAACTGAACGTGCTCATCCAGATGGTCGCTGTCACCGACGACCGCGAGGCCGCGGTGCGGGAACTACTCCCCCGCCTGCCCCGTCTGACCCTGGAACAGGTCCTGCACCTTCCCATCCTCCTGGTCGGCACGGCGGAACAGATCACCGCGCAAGTGCGGGCACAGCGGGAGCGGTACGGGTTCTCGTATCTGACCGTCCTGGAGCCGTACATGGAAGCCTTCGGAACGGTGATCGAGGCACTGCGCGGGGAGTGAACCCGCCGAACCCGCCGGCCTCTTTCAGCATGACGAGGAGGTCGACGACCTCGAAGTAGCGGTCCCAGAAGGGGGTTTCGTGCAGTGCGCCGCCGGGCGACCGCCGACGCTGATCCGGGCGGCCGCTGGCGGGGCTTGGATCGCGTGGTGGTTGCGGATGCGGATGGTGAGTGCGCCCAAGCGGAAGTCGCAGTGCTTCCTTCGGCCGGGCGGACTGAGGCGGGCGTGAGGGTAGCCGTCTGGACCGCAGACGATGGCGAGCGGCCGGTCTGTGCGGGATGCCGTAGGTGCAGGACGGCGTAGGCGAGAGTGTGCTGCCGCGTCGTGGTGGCGATGAGCATCCGTTGATTTGTACATCTGTTCTTAAGGCTTATACGTTTGTACGCATGCTGCACATCGAACCGCCGTCGGCGGACCCTTCCGAAGGTGAAACGGCCAAGAAGATGGCCGGTGGCGAGCACCGGACCTCGGCCGAATCGGGCGGCGGGCGGCGACGGACCCGTCGCAACGACCCCGGCCGCAAGACACACATCCTGGACGCCACCCTCGACGTCATTGCGGATCTTGGGGTGGCGGGGACGACGCATCGGCACATCGCTGCCCGGGCCGGCGTGCCGCTCGGGTCGATCACCTACCACTTCGCCAGCTTGACCGATCTCCAGGCGCAGGCGTTCGCCCGGTATGTCGAATTGCAGTCCAAGGTGTTCAAGAATCTGTTCGAGGATGTCAATACGCGCGAGGAATTCGTCAATGTCCTGGTCGATCTCGTCCACGGAGGTCCTGCCAGACACCGCAGTGCGGTCCTCGGCTTCGAGCTGCACCTGGCGGCCCTCCGCAACCCCGGACTGCGAGCCCTGACGCAGGCATGGACGGAGGACAGCCGCACCGTTCTGGCCCGTTTCGCCGACCCGGACAGCGCCGCCCGCCTGGACTCCCTTCTTGAGGGAATGATCATGCATGCGCTGCTCACAACTGCGCCGGAGTCGCGCCGGAGGACGCGCGAGGCGATCGACCGGACGCTCGGCCCAGCCGGTCGGCCGGGATCGTGACCGGAGCGTCCGCCGCCGTCCCGGCGGCCCCGACAGCGCGGGAGGTGACGGCGGGTGCGAGGGCGACCTACGCGGTCTTCGCCGGTCTGGGCCTTGCCGGGTCGACCTGGTCCTCCCGGCTCCCCGAGGTCCGCACGCGGCTGAATCTCGACTCGGCATCACTGGGACTCCTGCTGCTCACCATCGCCGTCGGCGGCGTGATCGTGCTGCCTCTGTCGGGGACGGTCGTCACACGCGTCGGCCCCCGCCGGGCCGTCACCGTCGTCGCCCTGCTCGTCAGCGCCAGCCTCGGCGTCATCTCACTCGGATACGCCCTCTCGGCACCCCTGTTGGTGACCGGGCTGTTCCTGCTCGGCGCGGCTACGGGTTTCTGGGACGTCGCGATGACCGTGCACGCCGCGGCGGTCGAACGACTGCTCGGCCGTCCCGTCATGCCGCGCTTCTTCGCCGCGTTCAGCCTCGGCACGGTCGCCGGTGCCGCGGTCGGTGTGCTGATGACCGAGCTGCGGGTTCCGGTAAGCATCCACCTGGCCGCGGTCGCAGCGGTCATCGCCGGGGCGGTACCCGCGGCGGCACGGCACTTCCTTCCGGAGCACGCCGTGCGCCCCATCGCAGTGCCACCGCCGGTGAAAATATTCGGCCCGGGTCTGGGCGCGTGGCGAGAACCGCGCACCGTGGCGGTCGGGCTCGTCGCACTGGCCTTCGCGGTCGCGGAAGGGGCGGGCAGCAACTGGGTCAGCGTCTCGGTCGTCGACCGTCACCACGTCACCGCCACGATCGGCACGCTGGCGTACGCCTCCTTCCTCACCGCGCTCACCGCCGGCCGCTGGCTCGGGCCGGCGGTCCTCCACCAGTTCGGACGAGTCACCGTCCTTCGGACCGCCGCCGCCGTCACCGCCACCGGCGTCGCCCTTTTCGCGCTGGGGCCGTCCACCGGACTGGCGTTCGCGGGAAGCCTGCTCTGGGGAATGGGCGCGGCGCTCGGCTTTCCGGTCAGCATGAGCGCCGGGGCCGACGAGCCCGCTCGTGCCGCCGGCCGGGTCAGCGTCATCACCTCGATCGGATACTGCGGCTTCGTCGGCGGACCGCCTCTCATCGGTTTCCTCGGAAACCGGACCACTGTCGGGCATGCCCTGCTCGTCATCGCGATCCTCATGGCCCTGTCCGCTGTGATCGCCGGGACCACCCGCCGGTCCCCCGCCAGCCGCACACAGAGCGGCTCCGACACCCAGGCACGTACCGCTGTCATGTGAGAACGAACCCCTTGGAGACCCCCATGACCCGCCACGCGCCCGCGATCACCGTTCCCGAGGCCGAACTGGACGAGCTGCGCTCACGGCTGCTCAACACACGCTGGCCGATCCCCTGGCCCGCCACAGGCTGGGAGGCCGGCACCGACTCCGGCGAACTGCGCCGCCTCGTCACCTACTGGGCCTCCGAATACGACTGGCGTGCCCACGAAGCCACCATCAACGCCCTGCCGTCCCATCTCGCAGATATCGACGGAACCCCCGTCCACTACCTCCGCTTCGACGGCGAACATCCCGCCGCCCTGCCGATCGTCCTGACCAACGGGTGGCCCAGTTCCTTTCTCGAGCTGACCACCCTTGCCCGTCGGCTGGCCACGCCGTCGCGGTACGGGGGTGACGCCGCCGACGCGTTCACCGTCGTTGTCCCCTCACTGCCCGGATTCGCCTTCTCACCTCAACGGCCCTCGCTCGCCCAGCCGCCGCAGACACATGAGATCTGGCACCGGCTCATGCACGACGAACTCGGCTTCGAGCGCTACGTCGCGCACGGGGGCGACCTGGGTGCCGGCATCACCTCCCGGCTCGGCGAAGCCCACCCCGAGACCGTGGTGGGCATCCATCTGATGGCGATCGCCGGCCCGGTCGCCTATGACGCGGCCGGTGTCACCCCCGAGGAGCAGGAGTACCTCGATTCCCTCGCGACGTGGTCCGCGCAAGAGGGCGGGTACATGCACCAACAGAGCACCCGCCCCTTCACGCTGAGCTACGGTCTGGCCGACTCGCCGACCGGGTTGCTCGCCTGGATCGTCGAGAAGTACCGGGCGTGGAGCGACTGCGGTGGTGACCTGTCGTCCCGGTTCAGCGACGACTTCCTCCTCACACAGGCGTCGCTCTACTGGTTCACCGGCACCATCTCGACCTCCTTCCGGCCCTACTACGAATACGCCCAGCGGCTGACGAGGCGGGTGGAGCGGGTCAACGTGCCCACGGCCCTCGCTCTGTTCCCGGCCGACCTCACCCAGCCGCCCCGCAGCTGGGCCGAGCGCACGCACAACATCACGAGGTACACCCGCATGCCCCGTGGCGGACACTTCGCCGCCCACGAAGAACCCGAACTCCTCGCGCACGACCTCACCGAGTTCTTCCGCGCACACCGGTGAACACCGGAACCCGTGAGAGTTCCTGAGCCTCGACACCAACGAGCATGAACGCCGTGACCGGGGGCGGTCTCCTCGGTGGGCATCAGGGCGCCTCCCAAGGTGTAGGTCGTCTTGGTGCGCTGGGCACCGTATGTTCCGGCGACGGGTGGTTGGCCCTCAGGAGAGGACGGCGGGCTTGAGGGTCTGGGCGCACCACTGTTCGAAGCTGGTGGGTGAGGCGGTGTTCGGGGTGCGGGCGACGCCGGCGTCGAGGCCTTCGTCCTAGGCTCGCTTCATGTCGACGACGCCCTGGACGAATGCCTCGTTGAGGCCGTAGCCGACGAGGGGGGTGTACACCGGCGGGTCAGCGTCGTCCTCCCCAGCCATCTGGCCGCAATGACCCTCGCCACCGGGAGCGACATCGCCTGCCTCGTGCCTGCCGCACCCCCGGCGCCGCACCCTCACCCCTCGCCGACGACGCCACCGCCCTCGGACTGCGCCTCCTCGACATCCCCCTTGGACTGCCACCACTGACCATCGGCATGGCCTGGCACCCCCGACACACAGCCGACGGAGCCCACCACTGGCTCCGCAACACCATCCGCCGAACCCTCCGCACACCCGGAAGCCCAACCACATGATCTGACCGAGGCACCCACACCGGCTACTGCCTGACGAAAGCCATAGAGGCACCTTTTAGCCGCCCGGGAGGCGTGCCGGTGGGCCCCACAAACAGTGGAGGTCCTCCCACCGCCCGCCTCGCAGACCGGCGTTCGCGAAGGCTCACAACACCGCGGCCACCATCCCGACCAGTCTCATCGCCTCCCGGAGGTAGCCCCGCCCGGCGTCGGGTTCCGGCGGCGGCGGGCGGTGCTCGCGGGCGACCGCGACCGCCTCGAAGACGGTTGCGCCTTCCTCCGGGTCCAACTCGGCTGCGAGGACGGCGTCCGCACCCGTCTCCCGCCAGCCCGATGCCAGGTGCAGATAGCGGCACGCCGTTACGGACAGATGCTGTGCCATGTAGGCCGTACGCAGCGTGTCCGCGGGCGGGATGGGTGGGCCGGTGAGCCTGTCCCACAGCGTGTCGGCCGCCTGGCGGCACCACGCGCGGCCTTCGGCTGCCAGAGCGGCCTGGGTCGGCCAGGCGATCTCCGGCAGTCGGCCGAGCACCACCCGGCCCTCGGCGGACAGGCGGCACGCCGCCAGCCCCGAGGGCGCGTCGACGACGTGTACGCGGAGTGCGGGCAGGTCCCGCCGCAACGCCCGGACCACGTCCACCCATTCGTCCGGTGCCGCGGGGCTGATGACCGTGACGTCCACCGGGCTGAACCTGGTCCGAGCCTGCGGCGTGAGGACGCTTCCGGTCAGCGCGACCGCCTCCGGGCGCAGTTCCCGCTCGGTGAACCAGTCGGCCAGCCAGGCCGCCACGTCGTCGGCCGGCAGGTCGAGGCCGACCTCGGACTGCGGAGGGTTGGTGGGCTGTCCGTCGGACGCAGGCCAGTGCGGGCCCTTGTGCTGGGCGAACCGCACCTCGGCGGTCAGGCCGAGTGCGGCTCGCAACGGGCGCGCGGCCCGCTCCTGGTCCGCCGGAGTCAGCGGTGCGTCGGCGCTGTAGTCCATGCGGACGCGGCCCGGTCCCTCGGCGCTGAGCGCTAGGCGTCTCACCGGCAGGGCGCCCAGCGTCTCCAGGAAGCGGCTCAGCTCCACCGGCTGTCCCGAGGTGGTGAGCAGGTGCCGGGGCGAGCGGATGCTCGTCAGCTCGAGCCGTGGCCCCGGGTGTGGGCAGCCGCAGTCGGCGGGCAGCCAGCGTGCCTGGTCTCCGGTGCGATAACGCAGCAACGGCATGGCCCTGTTGGTCAGCGGCGTCAGGACCACCTCACCGTCGACGATCTCGCCGTACACGCTCTCCGGCTCCAGGTGGTAGCCGCCGTCCGGGCACTCCGATCCGGCCATGCCGACCTCCGCCAGCGTGTACAGGCTGCTCACCGGGCAGTGCAGGCCGGCACCGATGATCGCGCGCGCCCGCGCGTCCAGCGTCTCGCCGGACACGATCACGCCGGCCGGTGCCGCGTCCGCCCGGGCGGCCAGCAGTTCCAGAACGGCGGGTTTGCCGGTCAGCACCTTTCCGTCCAGCCGGCGGATCGCCCGCCGGAACTCCGGGTCGGGGCACTGCCACACCCTGGCCAGATTCCACTTGCTCAGCCTCCGCCCGTCGCCCCACGGCGCCGCCATCGCCTGCGAGGGCCCGGGTGCGTGCAGTGTCAGGTGGACGATCCCTGCGCCCTTCGGCACCCCCAGCCGGTCCGCGTGCCGGGTGAGCAGCGTGAACTCCAGCTCCTGCGGCGGATGGTCGAAGACAACGGTCAGCGGTTCGCCGGTGGTACCGGAGGTGTGGGTCGAGCGCCAGCCCTGTGTCGAGCCGTCGAGGGCGTGCAGGCGGTGGCCCGCCGCACGCACCGTCTTCCGGTCCAGCGGCGCAAGAGCCGTCAGCACGTGGTACGGGTCGTCGCCGAGCGGGATGCGGCCGTCGTAGAACGGCACGTGCTCGCGGGCGTGCGCGAGCAGCGCGGTCAGCCGCTCAGTGGTCGAAGACGGTGATGAGGTCAATGTGGATCTGCCGGATGACTTCGTCGAACGCCTGCTGCTCCAGCCCGTTGGCGGCCCAGAATCCAGCCAGCCCCTCCTCGGCCTCGGCCATGCCTTGCTTGCTGTACAACGCTTGGGCGCGCACGTCGAGTACGGCCAGGATCGACGTGAGATAGCGCGGGTCGAGCTCCTCGTCCGGCCAGGCGGCCCGGAGCCGTGCGGCCAGATCGTCCAACTCGCTGCGGGAACGTGGATAACTGGTCGGCCACACCCAGTACATCCGCAGCGCACGCTCGTACTTCCTCAGCAGCCGCCGGACCGTACGCGGCAGCCCGGGATCGTCCCGGTAGTTCACCGGGTTGATGCCGGGCGTCCAGGTCGGTCCCGTACCACGCTGTCGCCACCGCAGCAGCATCGCCAGCCTCCACTCATCCGTCGGTCGCTCGCTCGAACCTTCTGATCATCGACGCCGCCAGGTCGGTGACCCTGCCGTCGTGGTTGGGCCCTGCCAGTACCTCCCGGGCCAGTTCCAGCGCGCGGGCCCGGTCGCCGTCGGCGAAGGCGATCTCGGCGTAGGCCAGGTTCGCCCGGGGCAGCCCTGCGGCATAGCGGTCGGCAGTCATCCCCTGGACCGCCTGCTCGACACGCTCTCGCGCCGCCGTCGTCCGGCCCGCCCGCAGATCCAGCATCGCCAGGTTCACCAGGGAGTCCCAGGAGTACTTGGACTTCGCCGGAGCATGGTCGATGGCCGTACGGAACGCCTCCCGCGCCAGTCTGACCCTGCCCAACGCCTGGTAGGTGTGCCCGAGTTGTTTGTACACCGTGGCCAGCAGGGCGGGGTCGCCGAGCGCCTCGGCCAGGTCGCGGCTGCGTTCGAAGGCCACCTTCGCCGCCTGTGCGTCACCGCGGGTCAGCGCGAGGAGGCCGTGTTGTGTGGCCAGCCGTACCTGGGCGACACCCTCGCCCTCACCCACCCGCGACGCCACCGTCTCCACCAGCGCCGCGGCCTCCCCCGGCTCGCCCAGCTGAGTGAGCTTGCGGCCCAGCCGGAGCCGCAACTCCAGGGCCAGGTCCTCGTCCCGGCCGTCGGCCACGCGGATACCGACCCTCAGCAGCATCAGGAACGCGCTCCAGTGCCCCTGCCTGTTCAGTGCGTCCAGGACCGACCGGTCGCACAGTTTCAGGAGCTGCGCCCATCCCTCCAGCTGGCTCAGGTTGTGCGCCGCAGCGGCCATCACCTGGCCGGTCCCGGCCAAGTCTGAGCCTGCTGCCACCCGGCTGCGGGCCTCCGCGAGGAGTGCGTCACTCACCTGTTCACACAGCTCTTCGGCCTCCGGTCCGCCCAACCCGCTGAGCCCGGCGACCACCAGAGCGGGTAGTTCGACCGTGGGCTGCACCCGGTCGATCAGTGCTCGCCGCAGCAGTACGTCCAGCGCGTCCCGCAACCCGGGCGCGCCCGCGGAGCGGGCGAGCAGCTCGGTGAGGCCGCAGCCCCGGAACAGGGCGGCCAGCAACAGCACTTGCCGGGTCTCCGGGTCCAGCGTGGCCATCGCGTGCGCGACCAGTTGCGCATCGGAGGTGGCGCTTGTCGGCAGCAGTTCGAGCGGACGGTCCCGGAGGTAGCCGAGTGTGATGGCAAGGGAGCGGGGGGAGCTGCGGATCTCGTCGGGCAGCCTGTCCAGCAGCTCGTCCAGGTCGGTGTCGAGCCCCAGCTCGGCCGCGAGGTTCCGGGCGAGTTCGCGGTATTCGTTCGGAGTCAGCTCAGGCACCCGCAGTCCCTCCGCAGGCAGCCGCGACGTCGGCGCCTCGTCGGAGGCGGCCAGTACCCGGACCCCTTCCACCCCGTTCAGCGCGTCCAGGAGCTCCCGCCGGGTGTCGGGAGCGGCCCGGTGCAGGTCGTCGACCAGTACCAGCACGCCGAGCCCACGTAACTCCACGGCCAGCCGGCGCAACAGCGCCGCCCGCGGCGACTGTTGTAGCACCGCCTCGTCCAAGTCCCGGCCGAACCCGGCCAGGAAGCCGTTCAGCTGCGACACCACGAACCCCGAGTCGTCCTCGGCCCGATAGCCTTCGAAGGTCAGAGCGACGCCGTATTTGATCTCGCCGATCAGCTCACGGGCCGCCTGCGCAACGATCGTGGTCTTGCCCGACCCGGGCAGACCGTAGACGACGGTGGCCCGCGTGCCGGAGCGGACCCGCTCCGCAGCAGCCGCCACCAGCGCCTCGCGCCGCCACGACCCGCCCCCGCGATCGATCAGGAGCACGGCGTCCGCGAGTCTGCGTCCCCGCGTTTCGGTTCTGCGTGCACGGCTCACGTCGTCGACGTAGGTCAGCTGGACCCACGCCAGCACGACCGCGAAGAATCCCGTGCAGGCCAGAACCGGCCACGGCCGGGCCGCGATCCAGGCCAGCGGCCCGGGAAGAGGGGCGCTCGTGGCGATGTTCAGAACCGTCGGCAGCACAATCAAGGTCAGGACCAGCCCGGCGCCGACAACCAGGGCCCGCACAGCCCGATGAGACGTCATGCCCCTCCTGTACGGATGCACTCAGGTAAGCACCTGGACGCATACCGCAGCAAGATGGTTGCGGGGGGCGCGTACCGGGACATCCGCGGTGCTCACCCCGTAGCTTGCGGCTTGCGGAAGACCGGGGCCGAGCCCGCCCCCGTGTGGATTCCCCGCCACGGAAACCGCTCGCCGGCAGGCCGGCGCTCTGCTTGGCTCGTCCCATGAGCGATCTCCACATCCGCCACGCCACTCTCTCGGACGTCGACACCGTGCTGCAGTTCTGGCGCGACGCCGCGGAAGGAACGAGCATCAGCGACGACCACGACGGAGTGGCCCGACTCATCACACGAGACCCGGAAGCCCTGCTTCTCGCAGAGCGCGACGGGATCCTCGCCGGGACCGTCATAGCCGGCTTCGACGGCTGGCGATGCTCCGCATACCGACTCGCCGTGCATCCTGCCCACCGCCGACAAGGCATCGGCACCGCCCTGCTCGAAGCCGCAGAGCAACGATTCACCGCCCTGGGCGGGCGACGCGTCGACGCCATGGTCCTGGAAGCCAACGAACAGGCCCACCACACATGGGCGGCCACTGGCTACCATCGCGAGGACCACTGGCGGCGCTGGGTCAAGCCCCTGTAGACACGTGCAGCAAGGTGTTTGTGAGCAGCCACGTTTCGACGGCTGGCGCTGTCCTCCGTACGGGCCCGGGCGTCGCGGGGACACGATGGTGATCCAGCCGAACGAGACCGCGCAACATGCGTGGCGGGAGGCGGGGTATGTGCGCGAGAAGCAGTGGCGCCGCGGAGTGAAGCCTCTCGGCGACCAGGTCCACTTTGCCAACCCTTTACCACGGGCTGATCGGTCGGCCCTCTGAAAGGTGTGTGAGCGTCCGCCCATGGGCGAGCCTCCCAATAGCCGCCGCGACTCCCACGGCGGCGGACGACATCGCGCGGTCCCCCCGACCCTGGCCGATCATGGGACGGAGGTGACCCGATGACCGAACTGCTCCTCCTCCTGGTGGCGGTCCTGCTCTCCCTGGCCTGCGGCGCCTTCGTCGCGGCGGAGTTCTCGCTGACCACGGTCGAGCGCAGCGAGCTGGAGCGGGCCGTCGAGCGCGGCGAGGTCGGCGCCTCGGGCGCCCTGAAGGCCGTACGGAACCTGACCTTCCAGTTGTCCGGCGCCCAGCTCGGCATCACCGTCACCAATCTGGTCGTCGGCATGCTCTCCGAGGCGTCCATCGCCAAGCTGATCGCGGGCCCGCTGGAGTCGGCCGGTGTCTCCACCGCCGCGTCGCACTCGGTGGCGCTGGTCATCGGGACGGGCTTGTCGACGGTCTTCCTGATGGTGGTCGGCGAGCTGGTGCCCAAGAACTGGGCGATCTCCGCACCGCTGGCGGTGGCCAAGCGGGTGGCGACGCCACAGCGCTGGTTCAGTGCCGCGTTCCGCCCGTTCATCGCGCATCTCAACAACATGGCGAACCGTGTCGTACGACGCTTCGGCCTCGAACCCGCGGAGGAGCTGGCCTCCGCGCGCGGACCGCAGGAGCTGGTGGCCCTCGCCCGGCACTCCGCCAAGGAGGGTGCCCTGGAGGCGGACACCGCCGAGCTGTTCGTGCGGACGCTGAACCTCGCCGACCTGACCGCGGAGAACGTGATGACCCCGCGCGTCCAGGTCATCGCGCTGGACGCGCAGGCGACCTGCGAGGACGTGGCGAACGCGACCCGGGCGACGGGACTGTCCCGGTTCCCCGTCTACCGCGGCAGTCTCGACTCGGTCGTCGGCGTCGTGCACATCAAGGCCGTGCTGGCCGTGCAGGCGGAGCACCGGGGCCGTACCCCCGTCTCCCAGATCATGCGTGAGCCCCTGTTCGTACCGGAGTCGCTGACCGTGGAACGGCTGCTCGACCGGCTGTCCGGCAAGCGCACGATGGCCGTGGTCATCGACGAGTACGGCGGCACCGCCGGGGTCGCCACGCTGGAGGACATCGTCGAGGAGGTCGTCGGCGAGGTACGCGACGAGCACGACCCGCACGAGATGTCCGACCTGGCCCCGGTCGGTACGGACGACGACGACCGCGCGCTGTACTCGGCCGACGGGTCCGTCCGCACCGACCAGCTGGCGCGCATCGAGCTCAGGGTGCCCGACGGTCCGTACGAGACCCTCGCGGGTCTCGTCGCGACCGAGCTCGGCCGCATTCCCGCCGTCGGGGACAGCATCGAGGTCGCCGGCTGGCGGCTGGACGTGGTGGACGCCTCGGGCCGGCGAGCCGCACGCGTGCTGCTGCACGCGCCGCACACCGAGGAGGGGGAACGATGACCGCCGTACAACTGCTGATCGGCCTCGCGACACTCGTCGTGAACGCCTTCTTCGTGGGTGCCGAGTTCGCGCTGATCTCGGTCCGCCGCAGCCAGATCGAGCCGCATGCCGAGGACGGGGACCGGCGGGCGCGCAGCGTGCTGTGGGGCTTGGAGCATGTGTCCGTACTCCTTGCGGCTGCGCAGCTAGGCATCACCCTGTGCACACTCGTCCTCGGTATCGCGGCCGAGCCGGCGATCGAGCATCTTCTGGAGCCGGTGTTCCACGCGGTGGGGGTACCGGACGGCGCGGGCCACGTGGTCTCCTTCGTGATCGCGCTCGCCCTGGCCACCTATCTGCACATGCTGTTCGGCGAGATGGTGCCGAAGAACGTCGCGCTCGCGGAGCCGGTGCGCACCGCGCTGCTGCTGGGGCCGCCGCTGGTGTGGCTCTCCCGGGCACTGCGTCCGCTTATCTTCACCATCAACACCTTCGCGAACACACTGCTCAAGCTGTTCAAGGTCGAGGTGAAGACCGAGGTCTCCGCGACCTTCACGGATGACGAGCTGGCCCGCCTCGTCAAGGACTCCAGCGCCGCGGGACTCATCGACGACCGCGCCCAGGAGCGGCTGAACGACGCCCTGGAGCTCGGCCGCCGGCCCGTCCGCGATGTCGTCCTCCCGCTGGAACGCGTGGTCTACGCGCGCGTGGGCGTCACTCCCGAGCAGCTGGAGCAGTTGTCCGCCGAGTCCGGCTTCTCGCGCTTCCCCGTCGTGGACGAGGGGCGCCGTATCGTCGGCTATCTGCACGTCAAGGACGCCCTGGACGCGACGCCGCGCGACCTCCCGTTCGAGGAGCGGGACATGCGGTCCATCGCCCGTATCCGCGAGAGCACCCGACTGGACGACGTACTCACCGCGATGCGGCGCAGTCGTACGCATCTTGCGGCCGTGCTGGGCAGCGACGGGCGGCTCGCGGGTCTGGTGACGATGGAGGACGTGCTTGGGGAACTGTTCGGGCAGCCGGTGTGAGGGCGAGTCCGTGGTGAGGGGGGCGGGACCGCGGTCACGGGGGCGGGACCGGCGCGCTCGCGTAATCCGGCGGCCTGACCTACCGACAGCCTTCCCCACCGAAAGCCTGACCTGCCGACGGCCTGACCTACCGACGGCCTGACCTACCGACGGGTATGCGCGCGGGTTAACATCTTTTTCGCCATGCAGACGAATGCCACTTACACCAGTCTTGTCGCGGTCGGCGACTCCTTCACCGAGGGCATGTCGGACCTGCTGCCCGACGGTTCCTACCGGGGCTGGGCCGACCTTCTGGCGGCCCGGATGGCCGCGCGGACGCCTGGGTTCCGGTACGCCAATCTCGCGGTGCGCGGGAAGCTGATCGGGCAGATCGTCGAGGAGCAGGTGGACGTGGCGGCCGCGATGACGCCCGACGTGATCACACTGGTCGGCGGCCTCAACGACACGCTGCGCCCCAAGGTCGACATGGGACGCGTCCGTGGACTCCTGGAGGAGGCCGTGGAGCGCCTCGCCCCCGCGTGCGAGCAACTTGTCCTGATGCGCAGCCCGGGCCGCACCGGTCCGGTTCTCGAACGGTTCCGGCCCCGCATGGAGGAACTCTTCAACCACGTCGACGACCTCGCGAAGCGGCACGGCGCGCTCGTGGTCGACCTGTACGGGGCGCCCTCGCTCGCCGACCCCCGCATGTGGGACGTCGACCGGCTGCACCTGACAGGCGAGGGGCACCGCCGCGTCGCCGAGGCCGTGTGGCAGGTGCTGGGCTACGACCCGGAGGACGCGGACTGGCACACCCCGATGCCGCCCACGGCCCCGCCCGGCTGGATCTCCCGCCGAACCGCCGACGCCCGCTTCGCCAAACAGCACCTGCTGCCCTGGATCGGCCGCCGCCTGACGGGACGCTCGTCGGGGGACGGGCTTCCGCCGAAGCGCCCCGAGCTGTATCCGTACGAAGAGCCGCCGGCGTAGGCCGCCCAGGCGCCGGATCATCGAGGTAACGCCGCGCCGAGTCACGTCACGTCACGTCACGTCCGACCGAAGGGAGCCGCGTGTGAGTGCCGCCGTCATCAACCTCAAGGGCCATATCCACGACTTCGGCCCCGGGCTCGAACACGCCCCCGCGGACCTCGTCTACGTCGGCCGCCGCTGGACCATGGGCCACTGGGACCTCCCTCAACACCCGCTCTACAACCCGTTCGCCTACGACACCCCCACCAAGAAGCGCGACGGCACCCGAGCCGAGGTCATGGACAAGTACCGGGCGTATCTCCTCGAACGCCCCGACCTGCTCGCCCAGGTACCCGCCCTACGCGGCAAGACCCTGGCCTGCTGGTGCACCCCCGAGCTGTGCCACGCCGACATCCTGACCGAGATCGCGGAGAGCTCCGCCCCGGCCTCGTAGGTTCCGACGAACAACCCCGCGGCGCTGGCCTGCAGGAATCGCCAGTAGAATCCGTACACGTGACTCCCGCGCCCGCAAAGCCCCGTATCCCCAACGTCCTCGCCGGACGCTACGCCTCCGCCGAGCTCGCCACGCTCTGGTCGCCCGAGCAGAAGGTGAGGCTGGAGCGTCAGCTCTGGGTCGCCGTGCTGCGGACTCAGAAGGATCTCGGGATCGAGGTGCCGGACGCCGCCATCGCCGACTACGAGCGGGTGCTCGACCAGGTCGACCTGGCCTCGATCGCCGAGCGCGAGAAGGTCACGCGGCATGACGTGAAGGCGCGGATCGAGGAGTTCAACGACCTCGCCGGGCATGAGCAGGTCCACAAGGGCATGACGTCCCGGGACCTCACGGAGAACGTCGAGCAGCTACAGATCAGGCTCTCGCTCGAGCTGGTGCGCAACCGTACGGTCGCCGTCCTGGCGCGGCTTGGCAAGCTCGCGGGCGAGTACGGCGAGCTGGTCATCGCAGGCCGCTCGCACAACGTGGCGGCACAGGCCACCACCCTCGGCAAGCGCTTCGCGACCGCCGCCGACGAGCTGCTGGTGGCATACGGCCGGGTCGAGGAGTTGCTCGGCCGCTACCCGCTGCGCGGCATCAAGGGCCCGGTGGGCACGGCTCAGGACATGCTCGACCTGCTCGGCGGCGACGCGGCGAAGCTCGCCGACCTGGAGCAGCGGATCGCCCGGCACCTCGGGTTCTCGCAGGCGTTCACGTCCGTCGGCCAGGTCTATCCGCGCTCGCTCGACTACGAGGTGGTGACCGCGCTGGTGCAGTTGGCGGCCGCCCCGTCCTCGACCGCCAAGACGATCCGGCTGATGGCCGGGCACGAGCTGGTGACCGAGGGCTTCAAGCCCGGCCAGGTCGGCTCCTCGGCGATGCCGCACAAGATGAACACCCGCTCTTGCGAGCGAGTCAACGGCCTGATGGTGATCCTGCGCGGCTATGCCTCGATGACCGGGGAGCTGGCGGGCGACCAGTGGAACGAGGGCGATGTGTCGTGCTCGGTCGTACGCCGGGTCGCGCTGCCCGACGCGTTCTTCGCGCTGGACGGTCTGCTGGAGACCTTCCTCACCGTCCTCGACGAGTTCGGCGCGTTCCCCGCTGTCGTGGCGCGTGAGCTGGACCGCTACCTGCCGTTCCTCGCGACGACCAAGGTCCTGATGGCCGCGGTGCGCGCGGGCGTCGGCCGAGAGGTCGCGCACGAGGCCATCAAGGAGAACGCGGTCGCTTCGGCCCTCGCCATGCGTGAGCAGGGCGTGGAGCGCAACGAGCTGCTCGACAAGCTCGCCGGGGACGAGCGCATCCCGCTGGACCGCGCTCAGCTCGACGAACTGATGGCCGACAAGCTGTCCTTCACGGGCGCCGCCGCCGACCAGGTCGCCGCCGTCGTCGGCCGTATCGAGGAGATCGTGAAGCAGCACCCGGAGGCCGCGGGATACACGCCGGGGGCGATCCTCTGACCCGCTTCACCCAGCAGGAGTTGGAGGCCGCCCGCGACCGTCTCGTACCCGACGTGGCCGCGGTCGGCCTCCACGTCCTGTTCTGCGGCATCAACCCTGGCCTCATGACGGCCGCGACGGGCCACCACTTCGCCCGCCCCGGCAACCGCTTCTGGCCGGTGCTCCACCTGTCCGGCTTCACGCCGCGGCTCATGAAGCCCGCGGAACAGGGCGAGTTGCCGTCGTACGGGCTGGGCATCACGAACGTCGTCGCGCGCGCGACCGCTCGTGCCGACGAGCTGACCGCCGAGGAGTACCGCGAGGGCGGTCGGCTACTGACCGCCAAAGTGGAGCGGCTGCGGCCGCGCTGGCTGGCCGTGGTGGGCGTGACCGCGTACCGGGCGGCGTTCGGTGACCGCAAGGCCGCCATCGGTCCCCAGGAGGCGCTGATCGGGGTCAGCAGGGTGTGGGTGCTGCCGAACCCCAGTGGGCTCAACGCGCACTGGACGGCGGCGACCATGGCGGAGGAGTTCGGGCGGTTGCGGACGGCTGCCGCCGAGGGGTAGCGGGGCGCGGGCGGCTGCCACCGAGGACCAGCAAGTCGGGGGCAACTGACGCCCAGGCCGCGGCGGATCGGAGGCGGCTGCCGCCGCGGGCCGGCGGGTCGGGCGGCGCTGCTCGCCACCGGCGGGCCAACGCCCAGGTCCGCTTTCCCTACGGGTCAGGCGTCGCGGCGCCGAACGCACCACGCGCCGGCCGCCAGCGCTGCCGCCGTCCAGGCCGCGGTCACGGCGAGCCCCGTCCAGGGTCCGAGGACGCCGTCCCACGTCTCGTGGAAGACCACCTGGCCCGCCTTGTCGGGCAGGAAGTCGGCCGCTCCGGCCGACGCGCTCCCGACGACGAAGGAGACGATCAGGAGGAACGGGATCAGGGTGCTCAGTGTGGCCACACCGCTGCGCAGGACGGCGGCGAGGCCGGCCGCGAACAGGGCCATGAGCATCAGGTAGATGCCACAGCCGACGACACCACGTAGCCCCTCGCTCCAGGTCAGTCCGCTCGCCTTCGTCCCGAGAGTCGCCTTCCCCACAGCCAGACTCACGGCTCCTGTGATCAGGCCGACCGCCAGCACCGGAACCGCGATCGCCACGGCCTTGGCCGCGAACCACCTCAGCCGGTCGGGCACTGCGGCCAACGACACACGCAGCGCACCGCCCTGGAACTCGGCCGAGACGGCCTGCGCGCCGAAGGTGATCGCCGCGATCTGTCCGAAGCTGACACCGAAGAACGCCGAGAACAGCGGGTCGAAGTCCTCGCCTTCAGAGTCGAGACCGGCGATCGCCGAGAAGAGCGCCGTGGCGAGGAGGACGCCGCACAGTCCTCCGACCAGCGACCGCAGGGTCCGGATCTTGATCCACTCCGCGTGGAGTGCGGGTGCGAACGTCATGGTCAGGCCTCCTGGGGCTGTGTCGGGGACGGCGCGGCGGCGAACTCGGTCTCGGCGACCGTCAGATCCAGATAGGCCTGCTCCAACGTGCCTTCCTCCGCCGCGAGTTCGAGAATGGGCACGCCCGCGGCCGACATGAGGCGCCCGATGTCCTCCACGCGCGGGTGGAGCACGGTCCAGCGTCCGTCCCCACCTTCGACGGCCTCAATGCCGTGGTCCGTGAACAGGCCACCCAGAGCCCCGCTGTCGGTGGTGCGCACCCGGATGCGGGGCTGCACGCGCGCGTCGATGAAGTCCCGCATGGGTGTGTCGGCGAGCAGTCGGCCCCGGCCGAGTACGACGAGGTGGTCGGCGAAGGACGCGGTCTCGTTCATGAGGTGGCTGGAGACGAGGACGGTGCGGCCCTCGCGGGCCAGCGCGCGCATCAACTCCCGTATCCAGATGATCCCTTCGGGGTCGAGCCCGTTCGACGGTTCGTCGAGCAGCACCACTGGTGGGTCACCGAGGAGTGCGCCCGCGACGCCCAGCCGTTGGCGCATGCCCAGGGAGTACGTCTTCACCCGGCGCCGCGCGACGGAGGCGAGCCCCACCTCCTCGAGCACCGCGTCCACCCGGCGCTCGGGGATGCGGTTGCTCGCGGCGAGCGCCCGCAGATGGTCGCGTGCGGTCCGTGATCCGTGCGGGGCCTGCGCGTCGAGCAGGGCGCCGACGTGGCGCAGGGGCTCGTGGATGGCGGCGTAGGCGCGGCCGCCGATGGTGGCGGTGCCGGACGTGGGCCGGTCCAGGCCCAGCACGAGCCGCATGGTGGTGGACTTTCCGGCGCCGTTGGGACCGAGGAAGCCGGTGACGCGGCCGGGGAGGACGCTGAAGGTGAGCTGGTCCACGGCGCGCGTGCTGCCGTACTCCTTGGTGAGGTCTTGGACGTCGATGCTGGTCATGGCATCAGACTGGCCGCCGGTGAGGGGCCGTCACCTCCCCCACAGGTGGAAAGTGTCTCCCCCACCTGGGGGAAGCCCGCTGTCAGTGAGGCCTGTCACGATGGCGCAATGGCCCGATTTCTGCGCCCGCTGTTCCGGGGGACGACGTACACGCGTTGGCTGCACCTGTGGGTGCCGATGCTGTTCGTCAGCGTGTGGCTGTTCATCGACATGTCGAAGCCGTGGGTGCCCGCCGTGCTGCTGATTCCGCTGGGGCTGATTCCGGCCGTCCGGCGGGGCGAGGGAGTGCAGGCGCGGTTCATGCTGGCGCGCGGGGGCGAGGAGGCCGCGTTCTCGGTCGCTCCTTCGGTCACGTGGCGGGACCGGTGGCGGACCTTGCTCTGGCTGGAAATCCGTCTGGTAGGCGGGTGGGTGGCTTGTGGGCTCACCGTCTGGCCGCCGCTGATCGCCGCCGAGCTGGTCAACGTGGCTACCGGCCATCCGACTACCGACAACCCCTTCGTGCCGGTCTCGTACCCGCACTGGGCCTACGCACTGCTCTTCCCACTCCCGCTGCTCGCCCTGTACGGCGCGATCGTCGGCCTCGGCGAGCTGATCACGGTGATAGCGCGCCGGCTGCTCGGACCCTCCCCCAGCGAGCGGCTCGCCGCCCTGGAGGAGCGCACCGATCAGCTCCTGGAGCGCAACCGCATCGCCCGTGAGCTCCACGACTCCATCGGTCACGCGCTGACCGTCGCGGTGGTACAGGCAGGTGCGGCGCGGGCGGCCGGCGACCCCGCCTTCACCGACCGGGCCCTCGGCGCGATCGAGGACACCGGCCGGGCCGCCCTGGAGGACCTGGAGCGGGTGCTCGGCGTGCTGCGGGAGGCGGAGCGTCCGGTGAGCAGCCGCCCCACGCTGACCGAGGCCGACCGGCTCCTGGAGTCGGCGCGCGCTTCCGGCGCCAAGGTCGACGCCGAGGTGACGGGTCCGGTGGAGACCGTGCCTGGGCCACTGTCCCGCGAGGGGTACCGCATCCTGCAGGAGTCGCTCACGAACGTCCTGAGGCATGCGGGGGGTGTCCCGGCCCGGGTCCGTATCGAGGTCCAGGACGGCAGACTCGTCCTGGAGGTCCGCAATCAGCTCACCGCGGAGATACCGGGGCCGGGCCGGGGCAGCGGGCTGCGCGGCATACGGGAGCGTGCGGCGCTGCTCGGCGGCCGCGCGCGGACGGGACCGGACGAGGGTGACTGGCAGGTGCATGTGGAGCTGCCACTGCGCTGATCTACGCTGGCCGGATGCCGGTCACCGTTCTCCTCGTCGACGACGAACCCCTCGTCCGCGCCGGTCTGCGCGCCATCCTGGAGGCCCAGCCCGACATCGAGGTCGTCGGGGAAGCGGCCGACGGTGCCGCGGTGATCCCCCTGGTGCGGCAGCTGCGGCCCGACGTCGTCGCCATGGACGTACGGATGCCGCTGATGGACGGCATCGAAGCCACCCGCGCGGTGCTGCGGACCGTGGCGGATCCGCCGAAGATCCTCGTGGTGACGACGTTCGAGAACGACGAGCACGTCTACGAGGCGCTGCGTGCCGGAGCCGACGGGTTTCTGCTGAAGCGGGCGCGGCCCGCCGAGATCGTGCACGCCGTGCGGCTCGTCGCCGAGGGCGAGTCACTGCTGTTCCCCGCCTCAGTACGGCAGTTGGCCGCCGAATACGGGGACAGCGGCGGGAATCCCGCGGCGCGGGCCGCCATGGAGCGGGCCTCCCTGACCGAGCGGGAGGCGGAGGTGCTGCGGCTGATGGCCAGGGGGCTGTCGAACGCGGAGATCGCCGTACGGCTGATGATCGGGACCGAGACGGTCAAGTCCCACGTCAGCGCCGTACTGACGAAGCTGGGGTCCCGGGATCGTACGCAGGCGGTCATCGCGGCGTACGAGTCGGGGTTCGTGGCGCCCGGCTGAGTCCGACCCGTCAGTAGCCAACTGGTCCCCGGCACTCGCCGGGGTCCGCCGCGCCGAGTACGATCCGGCCAACACGCGCACGAGCTGGGAGGACAGACGTTGGGGCAGTTGACCGGCGGGGATCCCTCTCTGCTGCGAAGGATCAATTCCGCAGTGGTGCTGCACGCGCTGCGCACCACGGACTGCGCGACCCTCACCGAGATCACCCGGGTGACCGGACTCTCCCGGCCCACGGTCGAGGGAGTCGTCGAAGGGCTGATGGAAGCCGGGCTCGTCGTCGAGAAGGCGGCCGAGGAGGGCGCTGCCCGGCGCCAGGGCCGTCCGGCGCGAAGGTATCGCTTCCGGGCCGAGGCGGGGCATCTCCTGGGCCTGGAGATCGGCCCGCACCGGGTCTCCGCGCTCCTCGCGGATCTGGACGGCCGGGTGCTGGGCTCCATGTCCAAGGACGTGGAGGAGGCGGCGTCGGCCGACGAGCGGCTGGATCGGCTGCGTACGGCGGTCGCCGAGCTGCTGCGCCGGGCGGGCGTGGCCCGCAGTTCGCTGCGCGCGGTCGGGGTGGGCAGCCCCGGGATCGTCGAGGCGGACGGCACCGTACGCCTGGGCACGGCGCTGCCGGAGTGGACGGGCCTGCGCCTCGGCGAGCGGCTGAGCCGCTCCTTCAAGTGCCCTGTACTGGTCGAGAACGACGCCAACGCGGCGGCGGTCGCCGAGCACTGGAAGGGGGCGGCCACCGAGTCGGACGACGTCGTGTTCGTGCTGGCCGGGCTGAGTCCGGGCGCCGGTTCGCTGATCGGCGGACGGCTGCACCGGGGATACGGGGGCGCGGCCGGGGAGATCGGCGCGCTGCATCTACTGGGCCGCGGGGTGACGCCGGAGACGCTGCTGTCCACCACTGACGAGCCGTTGCACCCGCTCGACGAGCAGGCGGTCGCCGAGGTGTTCGCGTATGCCCGGGGCGGCGACCAGCGGGCCGTCGCGGCGGTCGACCGTTTCATCCAGCGTCTCGTCCATGACGTCGCGGCGCTCGTGCTGGCGCTCGACCCCGAGTTGGTCGTCGTCGGCGGCTGGGCGGCGGGCCTGGACGGCGTACTGGAGCCGCTGCGGCGCGAGTTGGCGCGCTACTGTCTGCGCCCGCCGAAGGTGGCACTCTCTCTCCTGGGCGAGGCGGCCGTGGCGACGGGTGCCCTGCGGCTGGCTCTGGACCACGTGGAGGAGCAGTTGTTCGCGGTGGAGGGAACCGTGACCGCGCGCCGCTGAGCGCAACGTGCCTACAAAACAAACAAAACGTCCCGCCCCGGAGATTTCCGGGGCGGGACGGTCGTGCGGTGGGCTGCTGCTCGGTGGCAGACCGCCCGGCTCGCGGCTGGCTCAGGAAGCCTTGCGCTCCGGGTCGTGGTGTATTTCCACGCCGCCGGAGTCGCCGAAGGTCAGCCGGCAGGTGTCGGCGCGGTACGTGGCGACGGAGACCGCCGCGGTGCGTCCCTCGGCGAAGAAGCGGGTCGTGACGACGAGGACGGGCGCTCCGGGAAGCCGGTCGAGCTCCCTGGCGTCGTCCGCGCGGGCCGAACCGAGCTCCACGGCGCTGTCCTGACCGTCCAGGTCCAGGCGCTGCAACTCACGCAGCACGGCACGCGCGCGTGCCGTGCCCGAGGGCGCGTCGATCGCGGACAGGTCGGGCACCGAGGACGCCGGGATGTAGAGCAGTTCGGCGGCGACCGGCTGACCATGCGTCACCAGGGAGCGGCGCACTGTGTGCACCTGTTCGTCGTCGCCCGACTCCAGGATGCCGACGACGGCCGCCGACGGGACCGCCACTGTGCAGTCCGCGGGCTGCCAGGCATCGCCGACCGCGCCCGGCCACACGTGCTGCTCGGATCCGACCGCCACACCCACACGCGGCGGGGCGACGGTGGTGCCCACTCCACGACGACGCTGCAGACGGCCTTCCAGTTCAAGCTGCTCCAGAGCCTGGCGGAGCGTGGCGCGGGCGACCCCGAACCGCGCCGCCAGATCACGCTCGTTGGGAAGGATCTCCCCCACCGTGAAGTCAGAGTCCAATGCCTCACTGAGCACGGTCCTGAGATGCCAGTACTTCGGTTCCGGCACCGATTCCAACTGCTGGGTCCCCACCCTGTCCTCCGCAATCGCCGTGGCCCGGCGGCGTTTTAGCGCCCTTGTTTATTAAAGGTTCCTGCACTATCCCTGTGACCATATGTCCACCCCCACCCTTGGTCAAGACCAATCCTCAATCCCTTACGCATTGCACAGGGGTGGTGCCGCAGAGCGTTCACAGGACGTTGGTGCTGGGTGATGTTCGCGACACGACACCGAAAGCTCCCGTCCAAGAAGCGAGGGCTGGTTCATGACGACCGGGGGCTACCCGTCGGTAGCAGTTGCTGACAAACTGTCTACGAAACGGTCCGTCAGCGTGTCCCAAACTCCGTCAGCGTGTCCCAGACGAGGAGCAGCTTCATGTCCGCCACGGTCTCCTTCAACGTCCCCACTCCGCGCGGCCCGAAGACCGTGACCGTGTCCTACGCGCGCGTGGGCACCGGCGCGCCGCTGCTCCTGCTGCATGGCATCGGCCACCACCGGCAGGCCTGGGACCCGGTCGTCCACATTCTGGCGGCCGAGCGCGACGTCATAGCCGTCGACCTGCCCGGCTTCGGCGAGTCCCCGGCGCTGCCGGACGGGCTCACACACGACCTCGGGACGGTGGTGCCCGTGCTCGGCGCGCTGTGCGAGGCGCTGGAGATCGAGCGGCCGCATGTGGCGGGCAACTCCCTGGGCGGCCTGCTGGCACTGGAGTTGGGCCGCGAGAAGCTCGTACGGTCTGTCACGACGCTCTCGCCCGCAGGGTTCTGGACACCGGCCGAGCGGCGGTACGCCTTCGGTGTCCTGCTCGCGATGCGGCACACCGCGCGGCGCATGCCCGTCCCGGCGGTCGAGCGACTCTCCCGCACGGCGGCCGGGCGTGCGGTGCTGACCAGCTCCATCTACGCCCGCCCGGGCCGCCGTTCACCCGAGGCCGTCGTCGCGGAGACCCTCGCGCTGGCCCACGCCGAGGGTTTCACGCAGACTCTCCGGGCGGGAGCCTCCGTCCAGTTCACCGACGACGTCCCCGGGCTTCCGGTCACCGTGGCCTGGGGCACCAAGGACCGGTTGCTGGTGCGCCGCCAGGGAATCCGTGCGAAGCACATCATTCCGCGCGCCCGGCTCGTCAGGCTGCCCGGATGCGGGCACGTCCCGATGAACGACGATCCGGCGCTCGTCGCCCGCGTCATCCTGGACGGCAGCCGCTGACCGACGTCCCGCGCGCGCCAACACACCTGATCCCAGGGCGACTCCCGCGCCGACCAGCGCACTCCCGACCGCCTGCGCGGCACCGTACGAGCCCGTGCCGACGAGCGGCGCGGTGGCGGCCGCCGCGACGGGGATGAGCCCGGAGAAGAGCGTGGCGCGTTCCGCGCCGATGCGCCGCATGCCCATGTACCAGCACACGAAGCCGACGACCGTGACGACCGCCGCCTGCCACAGCAGTGCGGTCGTCTCGGTCGCGTCCGGCATCCGAAGCCAGGCGCCGCCGTCCATGAGCACGCCGACCGCCGCCGACTCGACCGCGGCGATCCCGCAGACCGCGGCCGACAGCAGCCGTGGCCCGAGCGGCCGCAGTACGGGGACGGCCAGGACCGCGAAGCCCACCTCTCCGACGAGCGCGCACACGGAGTACGCGATCCCCGCGCCGTCCGTACGACCCCATCCCTGGACGGTGAAGGCGCCTACCGCCACGAGCAACGACCCGTACAGGACGAGGCGTTGCGGGCGACGGCCCTCCCGAAGGGGGACGATCACAGCCACCAGCACCGGGGCGCAACCCACGAAGACGCCCGGAACCGCCGGCTCAGCCGTCCGTTCGGCGGCGATCACCGCGAGGTTGAAGCCGACCATGCCGACCGCAGCGAGCAGCGCGAGGCGGCCCCACTGGCGCGGGGCGAGTGCCCGGAGCGGTGCCGCGCCGCCCCGGCCGACCAGCGGCAGCAGCAGCAAGAAGGCGAGGCCGTAACGCAGGAACTGGCCGCCCGCGTACGGGTAGTGGCCCAGGACGCTGTTGGCGGTGAAGGAGGCTCCTACGAGGACACAGGCGAGGGCGGCGAGCAGTGCGCCTCGGACGGGGGTGACGTTCATGGCAGCGACGCTATGAAGGGACGCGGTCCGGTTTAAGGTCCGCTTCCATGACGTCATCGGGGACCAATGCGAGGGACACCCCGTACCCGGGGTCCGGGGGATCGGCGCCGAATCCCTGGGCCGCCGCCTGGGAGCTGCTCCTGCCGACCGCGTCGGCCCCGGCACGCGCGCGTGGGCGCACGCTCCAGGAGGCGCTGCGCGAGTCGGTCCGTTCGGGCCGGCTCGCTCCGGACACCAGGCTGCCGTCCAGCCGTGAACTCGCCGCCGATCTCGGGGTGTCCAGGGGGCTGGTCACGGAGGCGTACGAGCAGCTGACCGCGGAGGGGTATCTGCGCAGCGGCCGGGGCGCCGGGACCTGGGTCGGCGGTGCCGTGCGGGCGGCCCGTCCAGGCGCGCGTGATCTCGCTCCGCGAACGGCCGACGCGCGGGCCGATTTCGTTCCCGGGACACCGGACCTGTCGCTGTTCCCGCGCGCCGCGTGGGCCGCCGCGCAGCGCGGGGTGCTCACCGAACTCCCGCACCACGCACTGGGTTACCCGGATCCGCGCGGCCTCCCCCAACTGCGCACGGCCCTCGCCGAGCTCCTCACGCGACGCCGTGGTGTGGTCGCCGACCCGGAGCGGGTCGTCGTGGTCTCCGGGGTCGCGCAGGCGATGACGCTGCTCGGATTCGTGCTCCACGCGCGCGGGGTGCACGCTGTCGGCGTCGAGGATCCGGGCAGCCCCGAGCACGGTGCGCTGTATGCCTCGGCCGGCGTCGGCACCGTACCGCTGCCCCTGGACGAGGAAGGGCTGGCCACCGGCCCCCTGGAGGCATCGGGCGTACGGGCCGTGGTGACGACGCCCGCCCATCAGTTCCCCTCGGGGATCGCGTACTCCGCGCGGCGGCGAGCGGAACTCCTCGACTGGGCGCGGTCGGTGGACGGCCTGGTGATCGAGGACGACTACGACGGGGACTTCCGTTACGACCGTGCCCCCGTGGGCTCGTTGCAGGGGCTCGACCCGGAGCACGTCGCGTACACGGGGTCGGTCAGCAAGTCCCTCGCGCCGGGGCTGCGGCTCGGCTGGCTGCTCGTGCCCGCGTCACTGACCGAGGAGGTCGTCGAGCGCAAGCGCACCATGGATCTCGGGAACCCCGTGGTCGACCAGGCACTCCTGGCCCGCTTCATCGAGCGGGGCGGCTACGACCGGCAACTGCGCCGCTGCCAACGCGCCTACCGGGAACGGCGCGACACCCTCGTATCGGCCTTGGAGGAGCACTTTCCCGGCACGGAGGTGTCCGGGATCGCGGCGGGTCTGCACGTGATCGCCATGCTGCCCGAGCGGTACGGGCCACGGGACCACTTCCTGCAACGGGCCGCCGCGGCCGGGGTGGTTGTACGTCCGTTGGCGCACTACGGGGAGGCGGTCGACGACGACGGCATACGGCTGGTGCTGGGATATGCGCACCTGTCCCCCGCGCGGATCCGCGACGGCGTACGGCTGATGGCGGACGCGGTCCGCTGCTGAGACACGTCCCTCGTCGGCCTATGTCGTCCGCCTCTGCAACACGCGCCCCTCACCGGCCGACGTCGTCCGCTTCTGAGACACGCGCCCCTCACCGACCGACACCGTCCGCCTCTCCGACACGCGCCCCTTGTCTGCGGGGCGCCGGTTCCCTCGTGCTCGCGGTCAGCTGTTCACCCGCGGTTTCCGTGTGCGCTGCGGTGCACCAGTAGTTGTGGCAGTGCCCATTGGCCGAATCCGTCGCTGGAGGCGCATTCATGTCACACCGTCCGCAGCATCCGTTCCCCGGTCGGCGCAGCGTTCTGCGCGGCTCGCTCGCCGCCTCCGGCGCTCTGGCCTTGCCCACCGCGCTCGGCGCGGCGCCCGCGTTCGCCCTGTCCGGGCGGCCGAAGGCGGGGTGGGGCGTACAGACCGGAGACGTGACCGCCGACTCCGGACTGGTGTGGGTGCGGTCCGACCGCCCGGCCCGGATGATCGTCGAGACGTCCGCGACCGAGTCGTTCCGCAACCCCCGCAGGTGGCAAGGCCCGCTGCTCGGCGCGGGGAGCGACTTCACGGGGACGACACGGTTGCGCGGGCTGCCCGCGGGCGAGCAGATTCACTACCGCGTGCTGCTCGCCGACCCCCAAGACCCGCGTCGCACGGGCGAACCGGTGACCGGCACCTTCCGTACGACGCCGCTCGGGCGGCGCGACGGGGTGCGTTTCCTGTGGTCGGGCGACCTGGCGGGACAGGGCTGGGGCATCAATCCGGACCTCGGCGGCTACCGGATCTACGACGCCATGGCCGAGCTCGACCCGGACTTCTTCCTGTGCAGCGGCGACAACATCTACGCCGACGGCCCGATCACGGCGACGGCGGCGCTTCCCGACGGCAGCACCTGGCGCAACATCACCACCGAGGAGAAGTCCAAGGTCGCCGAGACGCTGGCCGAGTTCCGCGGCAACTTCCGCTACAACCTGCTGGACGAGAACCTGAAGCGCTTCAACGCCCAGGTTCCGTCGATCATCCAGTGGGACGACCACGAGGTGCGCAACAACTGGTACCCCGGTGAGGTGATCGCGGCCTCGGACACCCGTTACACCGAGAAGAGCGTCGACCTCCTGGCAGCCCGGGGCCGCCGTGCGTTCAGCGAGTACTTCCCCCTCTCGACGCTGCGACCGGACAACCAGGACGGCCGCGTGTACCGGGTCCTGCGCCAGGGCCCGTTGCTGGACGTGTTCGTACTGGACATGCGTACCTACCGCAACGCCAACTCCCCCGACACGCAGACCACCGACCCGCAGGGCATTCTCGGTGCCGAGCAACTGGAATGGCTCAAGCGGGAGTTGTCGCGATCGCGTGCGGTGTGGAAGGTGATCGCCGCGGACATGCCGCTCGGCCTGGTCGTGCCGGACGCCACCGAGGGGCAGCCGAACATCGAGGCGGTGGCCCAGGGTGACCCGGGGGCGCCGCTCGGGCGCGAGCTGCAGATCGCGGAGCTGCTGCGGTTCGTCAAGCACCGGCGGATCACGGGCACGGTGTGGCTGACGGCCGATGTGCACCACACCTCGGCGCAGCACTACCAGCCGTCGCGGGCCGCCTTCACCGATTTCGAACCGTTCTGGGAGTTCGTCTCCGGACCGCTCAACGCGGGTGCCTTCCCGGCGAGCGCGCTGGACAACACCTTCGGTCCGGAGCGGGTGTTCGTGAAGGCGCCGACCGACTCGAACGTGTCGCCCGCCGGCGGCTACCAGTTCTTCGGCGAGGTCGACATCGACGGCGACAGCGGCGAGCTGACGGTGCGGCTGCGCGAGCAGGACGGAACTGTGCTGTTCACTCAGGTTCTTCAGCCGGGGCGAGTGGGGCAGTAGCTCCCGGGAGCCCGTGTGACTCGTCGTTCGGACCGGTCACTCTCCCGTACCCTCGAAGCGCCGACCGCGTACCGGAGTCATCCCCCGGTGCGCGGTCTCGTTCACTTCCCCTCGCTCCGATGGTGCGAAGGGGACTGGCCACGGATCGCTCTGACCAGGGGCATCAGGCATCCGCCCGGCGGCGCAAGCAAAACACTCGCAAAAAGAACCACAAAAGGTACGGAACGACACTTTACCGATCAGTCACAGACCGTTCGTGATCACGCAACACCGGTCCTCCACAGTGGCTGTATGACTCGAGACATGTCTGATGTGACGCGAACAAAGCATGGGCGCCCCGTTCACCACTGGCGGCGGGACGTCGTCGAACTCGCCGCCCTGTTCACGGCCGTCGCGGTCGCGGACGCGGTCGCCAACCTGATCGGGCACGGACCCGACGGGACGGCCCTGCTGATTATCTCGGCCGGCGTCCTGGTCGCCACGGCCGGCTTCCACACATGGTGGGCACGCCACCACGGTCACGCGCCACCGGCGGAAGATACCGGTGCCCGGCCGCTCACCGACGGACGCAGGCCCGGGTTGTCCGGGGAGTCCGCGGTAGCGCCCGAGGCGGTCTCCGGGGCGACCACGCTGTGGCGGATGCGGACGACGGTGAAGGACGCGCCGGGTTCGCTGGCCGTGCTGTGCTCGGCACTGGCGCGGTACCAGGTCGACATCCTCAGCCTGCAGACGCATCCGCTGGCGGAGGGCACCGTGGACGAGTTCCTGCTGCGCGCGCCCACGGAGCTGGCCGCCTCCGAGATGACGCGCGTCGTCTCGCAGGCCGGCGGCAGGGAGACCTGGATCGAACGGGCCGACGCCCACGACCTGGTCGACGCGCCGACCCGAGTGCTGGGCCTGGCCACCCGCACGGCGCTGGACGCGGCGGAACTGCCGCTCGCTCTACGGCAGTTGCTCGGCAGGTGCACCATCCGCTCGCTGCCCGCCAAGTCGCCCCGGTCCGATCGCCCGGAGGAGGGCACTCCCGTCGAGGGGGCACTTGAGGACACGGTGATGCGCCTGCGTGCGCCGGAGGGCGGGGTGATCACGGTGGAGCGGCCGTATCTGCCGTTCACACCGACGGAGTTCGCGCGCGCTCGGGCACTGGTCGAGCTGGACGCGCGGCTCGGCCCGCGGATCCCGCGCAGCCAGGACGTACTGACGCTGCCGGAAGGCAACGCCATCAGCGTGCGGCGCGCCGACGCCGCCGACCTCGACGCCGCCAGGGCGATGCACGAGCGCTGCTCGCCCCACACCCTGAGGATGCGCTACCACGGTCCGGTCGGCGACGCGGACCGCTACCTCAACCACCTGCTCAGCCCGATCTTCGGGCGCACCCTCGCCGTACAGACGGCATCCGGGCGCATCGTCGGGCTCGGCCATCTCCTCTGGGACGGCGACGAGACGGAGATCGCGCTCCTCGTCGAGGACGACTGGCAGCGGCGCGGTATCGGCGGCGAACTGCTCGGCCGCCTGGTGACGATGGCAGTCGAGGCGGGTTGCGAGAGCGTGTACGCCGTCACACAGGCCGCCAACACCGGCATGGTCGCCGCGATGCGCGGCCTCGGCCTTCCCCTCGACTACCAGATCGAGGAGGGCACCCTGGTCATCACCGCCCGCCTGGACGCGACTCCGGTGACATCACGGCTGCCGTACGACGAGGGACAGCTTGGGGAGCCGGTGGTACGGGACTAGGACCTGTCCGGCCGATCATGCCTCAGACTCGGGGGGACCCACATCTGCGGCGGGCCAAGCACGGCCGCTTCCCTGCGACTTGACCGGCCGGACAAGTCCTAGGCCCGCCTCCCGGCCGTGTTCTCGACCGCGGAGGCTGACGGCGAACGACGACCACTCGTCACCGTCAGCCTCCTGCAACGCTTCGCCGAACCGGCCTTCCGCAGCGATGGACCGTTCGCCGCCCACCCGGCCTGAAAACCCAGGGCACTTCAGGATCGGATGCTGGGCCGGCCCAATGCCCCGTCCAGGTCGGCCCACAGATCGTCCACGTCCTCCAGCCCGACCGACAGCCGTAGCAGCCGGTCGCCGACCCCGGCGTCGTGGCGGTCCGCCGGGTCCACGACACGGTGGCTGATGGAGGCCGGATGCTGGATGAGGCTGTCCACGCTGCCGAGGCTCACGGCGGGGGTGATCAGCCGGACCCCGGCGATGACGGCGTGCGGGTCGCCGTGGACCTCGAAGGCGATCATGGCGCCGCCGATCCGCGGATAGTGGACGCGGGCCACGCGTGGGTCGGCGGTGAGGCGGCGGGCCAGTTCCGCGGCGTTCGAGGACGCGGCCCGGACTCGTACGGGCAGGGTCGACAGGCCGCGCAGCAGCAGATAGCCGGCCAGCGGATGCAGAACGCCCCCGGTGGCGAACCGCACTTGGCGCAGCCGACCGGCGAGCTCCTCGTCGCAGGCCACCACTCCGGCCATCACGTCGCCGTGTCCGCCCAGGTACTTCGTGGCACTGTGCAGGACCAGCCGTGCCCCCTGCTCGGCAGGGCGTTGCAGCACCGGCGTGGCGAAGGTGTTGTCGGCGAGCAGGGGAACCGATCCGCAGGCGTGCGCGACGGCCTTCAGATCGAGCTCGGCGAGCGTCGGGTTGGCCGGGGACTCGACCATCACCAGGCCCGTGTCCGGGCGCAGCGCGTCCGCTATGCCCGCCGGGTCGACCCAGGTCACCTCGGAACCCAGCAGCCCGGCGGTGAGCAGATGGTCGCTGCAGCCGTACAGGGGCCGTACGGCGACGACATGGCGCAGCCCCAGCGCGTTCCGTACGAGCAGTACGGCACTCAGCGCGGCCATCCCGCTCGCGAACGCGACCGCGCTCTCGGTGCCTTCGAGGCGCGCGAGGGCGGTCTCGAAGCGGGCGACGGTCGGGTTGCCCAGCCGGCCGTAGACGGGTGGGCCCTGCGGTTCGGCGCCATCGGTGGCGAACGCGTCGATCCGGGCGGCCTCGCCGCGACTGTCGTACGACGGGTAGGTCGTGGACAGGTCGATCGGCGCCGCGTGCAGTCCCTGCCGGGCGAGATCCTCGCGCCCGGCGTGCACGGCCTCGGTGGCGAGCGCGCGGGTACGGCCGGCGCCATGGTCGCCGTGTCTCGTCGTTCTCGGTACGCGTGTGTCGTAGCTGACGGAGTCCATGCCCTGAGCCTGAACAAGGACCGGGTGGGCGGCGCCACATCCCGTGCTACGTTCGCCGCATGGCCGATTCCGTCGTACTCGATCCGGTGGATCTCCATCTGCTGCGGCTGTTGCAGAACGACGCCCGGACGACGTACCGCGATCTGGCCGCGCAGGTCGGTGTCGCGCCCTCGACCTGTCTGGACCGGGTGACCAGGCTGCGCCGTGCCGGAGTCATTCTCGGCCATCAACTGCGGCTGGATCCGGCGAAGTTGGGGCGCGGCCTGGAAGCGTTGCTGTCCGTGCAGGTCAGGCCGCATCGGCGGGAGCTGGTCGGACCGTTCGTGGAGCGGATCAGGGCCTTGCCGGAGTCTCGTACCGTTTTCCATCTCACCGGACCTGACGACTATCTGGTCCATGTGGCGGTCGCCGACATGGCTGATCTGCAGCGACTGGTCCTCGACGAGTTCACGTCCCGGGGTGAGGTCGCGCGCGTGGAGACCCGGTTGATCTTCCAGCAGTGGGACTGCGGGCCTCTGTTGCCCCCGAGGCGAGACGGCTGACCGCAGGGTCCACCAGGGGCCATGCCCTGAGCGAACCCTGATGACGCGAACCGCGTCCTCGTATGAGGATGTCCGCATGTCAGAGACGAAGAGCCCGCTGCCCCGCGAGGTCGCCGACGCCTATGTCGACGACCTCATCGCCCTCGACCCGATCACCGGTACGTACCTCGGCGACAAGGCGAGTTCCAGCAAGCTGCCGGATGCCTCGCCCGCAGGTCAGGCCGCCCTGGCCGAGCTGGCGCGCAGAACTCTGGAGCGGCTCGACGAGGCGGAACGGCAGCCGGGCGCGGACCGTGACATCGAGCGCCGCTGCGGCCGTCTGCTGCGCGAGCGGCTCAGCGCCGAACTCGCCGTGCACGACGCCGACGAACACCTGCGCACGGTCGGCAACATGCACACGCCCGCGCACTCGGTGCGCGAGGTCTTCTCCCTCACGCCCACGGAGACCGACGAGGACTGGGCCGCGGTCGCGGAGCGGCTGCGCGCGGTGCCGGGCTCGCTGGACGGCTACCGCGAGTCCCTCGCCCTCGGTCTGGAACGCAAGTTGTACGCGAGCCCGCGCCCGACCGCGACGTTCATCGAGCAGCTCACCGAGTGGTCCGACACGGACGGCCAGGGCCGCGGCTGGTTCGAGGACTTCGTCGCGCCGGGCCCCGACACGCTGCGCGCGGAGCTGAACGCCGCCGCCCGGACCGCGACCGAGGCCGTGGTCTCCCTGCGGGACTGGATGCGCGACGTGTACGCGCCCGCCATCGAGGGCGCGCCGAACACGGTCGGTCGCGAGCGGTACGCCCGTTGGTCGCGCTATTTCAACGGTACGGACCTCGACCTCGACGAGGCGTACGCGTACGGCTGGGCGGAGTACCACCGCCTCCTCGCCGAGATGAAGCAGGAGGCCGAGAAGATCCTTCCCGGCGCCGAAACCCCCTGGGTGGCGCTCGCGTACCTCGACGAGCACGGCACGCACATCGAGGGCGTCGACGAGGTCCAGGCGTGGCTGCAGAACCTGATGGACGAGGCGATCGAGGAACTGGACGGGACACACTTCGAACTCGCCGAGCGGGTAAGGAAGGTGGAGTCACGTATCGCGCCGGCCGGCAGCGCCGCGGCCCCGTACTACACGGCACCGTCGGAGGACTTCTCGCGCCCCGGCCGTACGTGGCTGCCGACGATAGGCCAGACCCGCTTCCCCGTGTACGACCTGGTCTCGACCTGGTACCACGAGGGCGTCCCAGGCCACCACCTCCAGCTCGCGCAGTGGGCCCACGTCGCGGGGGACCTCTCCCGCTACCAGGCCACCGTCGGCGGAGTCAGCGCCAACGCCGAGGGCTGGGCGCTGTACGCGGAGCGGCTCATGGACGAACTCGGCTTCCTCACCGACTCTGAGCAGCGCCTCGGCTACCTCGATGCGCAGATGATGCGCGCGGCCCGGGTCATCGTCGACATCGGCATGCACCTGGAGCTGGAGATCCCGGCGGACTCGCCCTTCCACCCGGGTGAGCGCTGGACTCCCGAGCTGGCGCAGGAGTTCTTCGGCGCACACAGCAGCCGTCCGGCCGACTTCGTGGAGAGCGAGTTGACCCGCTACCTGACCATCCCCGGGCAGGCCATCGGCTACAAGCTCGGCGAGCGTGCCTGGTTGCTGGGCCGCGAGAACGCGAAGAAGCGCCACGGCGACGCCTTCGACGCGAAGGCCTGGCACATGGCGGCCCTGTCGCAGGGGTCGCTGGGCCTGGACGACCTGGTGGACGAGCTGTCCCAACTGTGAGGCCAACGGACGGCGGCCGGGCTCGTGTTGTGTCGCTGAGCCCCGCCGCCGCCGTGCGCCGTCCACCGCCGGCGGTACGAGGAAAGCTGAACCGCGCACTCCAGCGGCGAGACGGCTCGCTGCCCACGTCGGCGGCCGTCCTCCGAGCCGGTGACGCACGCGCTCAGGAGGGCAGCCGCCGCAGCTGTACGAGACCCACCCACGTCTCGGGTCCCGGCTCCGCGTACGTCGCGCGCACCGCGTACCGGCCCGGCTCCAGCGCGACCCTGAGGTGCTCCGTGCGCGTCGAGGCGGTCCCGGGCCAGGCCGCGTCGAACAGGACCACGGGTCCCGGCACGTTCCAGTGCATGTCCGGCTCCCAGACCGCCGCTTCGAGTGCGGCCGGGACGCCGGCGAGCAGTTCGCCCTCGGAGTCGGCGGCGCACCACCGTACGAAGGTGCCGTGCTCGGGCAGGAAAGAGGTCGACGCGGGTTCGTCGCCGAGGACCAGGGCCCGGGTGTCGCCGACGGGTACGAGGCCGATGAAGCCGTCCACATCACAGGCCCGGTCGTAGTCGGAGTAGATCTCGTCGCCGTCCGCGCCCGACCAGAAGGGCAGCACGGTCTCCGGGATCGCTATGAGGGGCCCGCCGCCCGACTCCACCCATTGGACCGCGCGTAAGTCGTCGTTTCTCGCCATGCGCAGAAGCTACACGGCATGGATCCGGGGGAAATTCGCTGTCCCCTTCCCTGTCCGATACGCCACCCTCGACACCCATGACCACCCGAACTCTCTTCCTCTCCCCACGCGTTACGGCGACCGGACACGCTCTCGCCGACGCCGCGCGCCGACGCGGCACGCACGTCGAAACGCTGCGCGACTGGCGGGTGCCGGAGGAATGGCGGGCAACACCGGGCGCGGCGGTGTACGCCGGGCCACTGTTCGCTGATGCCGTCGCGGGAGATCTGCGGCTCGGCTTGCTTGAGGCGCCGCTGGACTGGCTGGCCGGTCTGCCGTACGAACTCACGCACAGGGAGATCGAGTTCAGCACGGTCGCCGAGGCACGCCGGCTGCGCCGCCCCGCCTTCATCAAGCCGCCGAACGACAAGAGCTTCCCCGCACGGGTCTATCCGGACGGCAGCCGGCTGCCGGGCCCCGATGCGGTGGACGACGGCACACCCGTCCTCGTCAGCGACATCGTGGCCTTCGCCGTGGAGTACCGGCTCTTCCTCCTTGACGGCCAAGTCCGCACCGCGAGCCGGTACTTCGAGCATGGCGAGCTGGCCGTCGCACCGCTCGACGAGGACCCTCGCGGGGATGAGGTGCTGGCCTTCGCCGCGCGGCTCGCCGAGGCGGGGCTGCCCAGCGCCGTCGTCGTGGACGTCGGTCTGGTAACCGGCGAGGACAGGCGCTGGGCCGTCGTGGAGGCCAACGCCGCCTGGGCGAGCGGGCATTACGCCTGCGACCCGGACGGCGCCCTCGACGTGGTGCTGCGCGCGGCCCGGCCGGCCACGGAGTTCCACGCGGCGGACCGCCGCTTTCTGCGGCCGCTGCCCGAAGTCGTGCGGGACTGAACCTGCCGAGCCCCGAGCCGTAGGAGGGGGCGGGGCGTACGGGACCGAACCCGCCGCGCGGTACTGGATCCGTACCGTACGACGGGTTCAGCAGCCGCAGTCCGCCGCGTCCGCCGGCGCTGTCAGCGGGTCCGCGGCGTGCCGCTCGCGCCCCTGCCAGGTCTCGAACTCGAAGCCCTCGCGCGCCCAGTACTCGAAGCCGCCGAGCATCTCCTTGACCTGGAAGCCGAGTTCGGCGAGGGCCAGGGCGGCGCGGGTCGCGCCGTTGCAGCCGGGGCCCCAGCAGTACGTGACGACCGGCACCGACCTGTCGAGGAGCTGCTCGGCCTGCTCGGGGATGAGCGCGGTCGGCAGGTGGATCGCGCCGGGGACATGGCCCCGGTCCCAGGACTCGGTCGAGCGGGAGTCGAGGACGACGAAACCGGGGTCGCCGTCGACAGCGAGGGCGATGGCGACATCGGACGCGTCGGCGTGGAAGGCGAGGCTCGCGCCGAAGTAGCCGGCGGCAGCGGCCGGCGACGCCGGCGCGACGCGCAGAACGGGGTTACCGGCCACAGCGGTGCTGGTCACAGCGGTCACAGCGGTCACAGTCATGGTGATGCCTTCCCTCCCGGTCCCGCCGGACCAGTGCCATCCGCACCGGTCGCGCAGGACTTCCTGGTCAGAAATCTACGTCCGGCGCTCCCCTCCCTGAAGTGGCGATCCACGGCATCTCTCTTGATCGGCCGGGGATTTCCCTGCTATTCATTCCACATGACCGCGTATTCCCCGGACGCCACCGACTGGCAGATCCTCGATGTCCTCCAGCGTGAGGGCCGGGCCAGTTTCGCCGAGCTGGCCCGTGCCGTCTCCATGTCCGCGAGCGCGGTCACCGAACGGGTCCGGCGCCTGGAGGAGGCGGGTGTCATCCAGGGGTACGCGGCCGTCGTCGACCCGGAGAGCCTGGGCCTGCCGATCCTGGCGTTCGTGCGGCTCAGGTACCCGAACGGCAACTACAAACCCTTCCACGACCTGGTCGGGACGACGCCCGAGATCCTGGAGGCGCACCACGTCACGGGCGACGACTGCTTCGTCATCAAGGTCGCGGCGCGCTCCATGAGCCACCTGGAGGAGATGGCGGGCAAGATCGGCACCCTGGGCTCCGTGACCACCAGTGTCGTCTACTCCTCACCACTCCCCCGGCGCCCGCTGGGCCACTGAGCGACCGAGTGCACCGGGGCACCGGGGTCACCCAGGTCAATCCTGGTCGCCCCGCTGCCGTACGACCGACCCCGTTCTCCCCTTCACGACCTCCAGCTGGGCGTGGATGCGGCGCCGCAGGTCCGCGACATGGCTGACGATGCCGACGCTGCGGTCGCGCTCCCGCAGCGAGTCGAGCACGTCGAGCACGTCGTCGAGGGTCTGTTCGTCGAGGCTGCCGAACCCTTCGTCGATGAAGAGCGTGTCGAGCCGCACCCCGCCCGCCTCGTCGGTGACGACGTCCGCGAGGCCGAGGGCCAGCGCGAGGGAGGCGAAGAACGTCTCGCCGCCGGAAAGCGTCGCCGTGTCGCGCTCGCGGCCGGTCCAGGCGTCCACGACATGCAGTCCAAGACCGCTGCGGCCACGCCCGGCGCGGTCGTCGGAATGGACCAGGGTGTAGCGCCCGGAGGACATGCGCCGCAGCCGTACGGTGGCGGCGGCGGCGACCTGTTCCAGGCGGGCGGCGAGAACGTAGGACTCCAGGCGCATCTTGCGTTCGTTGTCCGCCGACGTGCCGGCCGCGAGACCGGCCATGCGCGCCACGCGGTCGTACGCCTCCCTCAGCGGCGCCAGGCGGCGTACGGACGCGGTCGCGCGCGTGGACAGCCGGTCGAGCTCCCCGCACCGCCGGGCCGCCGCGTCCTGCGCGGAGGCGGCGTCCCGCAGCCGGCGGGCGGCGGACTCGGCCGCCTGTTCGGCGGTCCGCAGGTCGGCGGGCGGCTGCTGGGCGGCGGCCACCGTGTCGGATTCGGCGAGTACGGCCCGTACCGCCGCCTCCTCCGACTGCCAGGCATCGAGCCGCCGTTGGAGCTCCCGGTGCGCCGCGTCGTCGAGCAGTGCGTCGGCGGCTGCCCTCGGCGTGTCGAACCCGGCGCGGAAGGCCGCGTCGGCCAGTCGCGCGTCGGCGTCCTTGAGCCGCTGCGCGGTGTCCTCGGCCGCGCGCACCGCGTCGGCGGCCTCGGTGCACAGCGCGACCTGCCGCTCCAGCTGCGCGGCCCGCGCGGCCACGCTGCCCGCGGTGCCCCGGGCCTGGTCCAACTCCTCCTGTAGAGAAGCCCGTTCCTGGTCGTTCCGGTCCCGGTGCGACACCCGGGCCGCGGCGCGGAGTGCGGCCTGCTGCTGGGCGGCCACCCGCCGCTCGTGCTCAAGACCGGCCTGCGCGAGTCGCTCACGTGCGGTGTGCAGCCCCGATGCGGCGGCGCGAGCCTCGGCGTGTTCCCGCTCCAACTCACCTGCTCGCTCGGCGAGTTGTGCCGTGGGGGCGTCGCCAGCCTCCGCGGTCGCCGCGGCCAGCGCCTCCCGGACCAGGCCGAGCCGCCGTTCCGCCTCGGTGCGCTGGTCGTCGGCCAGCTGGTAGGCGGCGAGGGCCTGTTCCTCGGCTTCCCGGTCGACGTGCCCGGCGATCTTCCGTGCGGGCGCCGGGTGTTCGGTGCCGCCGCACACGGCGCAGGGTTCGCCGTCGACGAGTCCTGCGGCGAGTTCCGCGGCGATGCCCTGGAGCCGCTGTTCCTTCAGGTCGAGCCAGTGGGCGCGCGCGTCCGTGGCGCGTTCGCGGAAGGCGAGGGCCTGCTGCTGGGCGTCGTCCGTGTCACGGGCGAACTCGTCGCGCTGGCGGGCCGCGTTGAGTCGGGCCTGCGCGGGGTCGCGCTGCACGGCGAGCTGCTCGGCGCGTGTCGCGGCCTCCTGCGCGGACTCGACGCGCTCCTCGAAGGCGGCGCGGGTCGCCTCCCAAGTGGAGAGCCAGCTCTCGGCGTCCTGGAGTACGTCCTCGTCGGCGCGCTCCTGACGGTCCAGGTCGACGCGCTCCGTGGCGAGTTCGGCCAGTCGGCGCTCGGCGCGACGCGCCGACTCCAGGCCGCCCAGTTCCTCGGCCGCCCTGCGCGCGGCGGACACGAGCCCGGGGGAACCGGCTCCGGCGAACGTCTCCGGCAGGGCGGCACGCGTGCGTGTCTCCTCGGCTGCCGAGCGCCGATGCTCGGCCTCGGCGACGTCACGCAGGTCGAGCGCGGGGGCCACTGCCTCGGCCTTGCGGCCGCGTTCCATCCGCGCCTGGGCCGCGCGTTGGGCGTCGGCCCGCTCCTCCAGGCGCGCGGCCTGCTCCCGCGCCTGAGCGAACCGGTGCTGCAGCCGAGCCACCTCACGTACGTCGTCCAGCAGGCGACCTATCGCGGCCTGCGCGGACTCTGCGGCCATACGCGCGCAGTGGGCGATGGTGAGCCGTTCGCGTGCGGTGCTGCGGGCGACGGCAGCAGAGCTCAGGATGGCGTCGGCGAGACCGGGGTCTCCCGGCGCCAGGTCGGGCAGCGCCATGGCGTCGCCTGCCGCCTGCTGCATGCGGTGCGCGTCGGCGAGCAACGCCGTGTCCCCGTCACGTACTTCGGCCTCGGCCGCGCGCCGCCGTTCGGCGAGCCGCTTCTCGACCTCGGCGAACCGGTGCGTGTCGAAGAGGCGTCCGAGCAGCTTGCCGCGGGCCTCGGCGTCCGCCCGCAGGAAGCGCGCGAAGTCGCCCTGGGGAAGCAGCACGACCTGGCAGAACTGCTCGCGGCTCATGCCGAGCAGCTGGGTGATCTCCTCACCGATCTCCTGGTGGGAGCGGCTGAGGTCCTTCCAGGAGCCGGCCGACGCGTCGTACTCGCGCAGCCAGCTCTGCGCCTTCTCGGTCGTCGTGCCCGCGCCGCGCTTCTTGACCCGCTCGAAGGGTGGCTGCCGGGTGATCTCCAACCGGCGTCCGGCGACGGTGAGTTCGAGGGTCACCTCCGTGCGGGTGGCGGGTGTCGCGTGATCGCTGCGCAGCGAACCGCCCTGACGGGCGCCCGGCACGGCTCCGTAGAGCGCGAAGCAGACCGCGTCGAGCACGGACGTCTTGCCCGCGCCCGTCGGCCCGTGCAGCAGGAAGAGCCCCGCCGCCGACAGTTCGTCGAAGTCGACGCGCTGGGTGCCGCCGAAGGGCCCGAACGCGGTGATGTCCAGGCGGTGCAGCCTCATCGGGCGGCCCCCATCAGGGCCGGCGGACGTGCCGTCTCCCGTGGATGTGTCGTCACCGGGCGACCTCCCGTACGGCCTCGTCGGCACGGACCGCGTCGAACGCGTCCCGCAGCACCGCCTGTTCGCGTGCGTCGGGTCCCGCGCCACGCACATGGGCGACGAAGTCCTCCGCGATCTGCTGTTCACCGCGGCCCGCCAGACGCCGGGCGTAGGAGAGATCCGGGTCCTCCGGCGCCCTCAGCGGTTCGAAGACGAGGCTGAGCGTGTGCGGGAAGCGCTCGGTCAGCCGGGCCATGGGGTCGGCCGGGCGCACCGGGTCGGTGAGGGTCGCCTCGACCCACGCCTCCGCGTGCCCCTGCAGCTCCGGATCGACGAGCAGTTCCTCCAGCTGTCCCCGGATGCGGGCGAGCGCCCGGGGGACGGGGCAGTCGATCCGCTCGGCGCCGAGCAGGCCCTCGGGGCCGAGGTCCACGAGCCACATGCTCTTGCGGTGGTCGGTCTCCGAGAAGGAGTACGGCAACGGGGAGCCCGAGTAGCGCACGCGCTCGGTGATGGTCTGGCTGCCGTGCAGATGCCCGAGCGCGGTGTAGTCGATGCCGTCGAAGACACCGGCGGGTACGGCGGCGACCCCGCCGACCGTGATGTCCCGCTCGCTGTCGCTGGCCTGGCCCCCGGTGACGAAGGCGTGGGCGAGGACCACGGAACGGGTGCCCTCCGCACGCGCGCCGAGGTCGGCGCGGACCCGGTCCATGGCAGCGGCGAGCACCGCCTCGTGGCCCGCCTTCTCCACCCCGAACTCGTCCTTCACCAGGGCCGGTTCGAGATACGGCAGTCCGTAGAAGGCCACGTCACCATGTGTGTCGGCGAGCACCACGGGCGTGCCGCACGCCGAGGCCTCGGTCCGCAGATGGATGCCCGCCCGCCCGATGAGCCCGGCACCGACGCCGAGCCGGCGCGCGGAGTCATGGTTCCCGGAGATCATCACCGTCGGTACGCCGAGGTCGGCCAGCCGGTGCAGGACGTCGTCGAAGAGCTCGACCGCGGCCAGCGGCGGCACCGCCCGGTCGTACACATCCCCCGACACGACCACCGCGTCGACGTCGTGCTCGCGCACGGTCGAGACGAGGTGGCCGATGAACTCGGACTGGGCGTCGAGCATGTTCACCCGGTGGAACGCCCGGCCGAGATGCCAGTCGGAAGTGTGCAGAAGCCTCATGATCCCCGAGACTAACGGGCGGGTCGGACATCACGGGCGGCTACTCCCGTATCGGCCCTCACGGCCGACGGCGACACAGCCGAGTCACGCGTCCCCGTACGCCTCTCCGCCGAGTTCCAACCCGGCTGTCCCGGCGGTGACATCGGCCAGCCACGCCCGGAACGACTCCACGTCCGCGTCCGGTAGCCCGATCTCGATCGTGACCGCCTCGTCGTAGCGAACGTCACGCACCTGGCGCCCGGTCGACAGCAGATCGTGTCGCACCTTGCCGGCCCGCTGGTGGTCGACCGTCACCGTGGCCAGCCGGAACCTCCGGCGCGTGAGGGTCCCCAGGGTGTCCAACGCCTCGCCAACCGAGCCGCCGTACGCCCTGATCAGTCCGCCCGCGCCGAGCTTGACGCCTCCGTAGTAGCGGGTGACGACGGCGACGACGTACCGCATGTCGCGGCGCAGCAGCATCTGGAGCATGGGGACGCCCGCGGTGCCGCCCGGTTCGCCGTCGTCGCTCGCCTTCTGGACGGCGGCGTCGGCTCCGATGACGTACGCGAAGCAGTTGTGGGTGGCGTCGGCGTGCTCCTTGCGGACACCGGCGATGAAGTCCTGGGCCTCCCGCTCGGTGGCGGCCGGGGCGAGGGCGCACAGGAAACGGGAGCGGTTGACCTCGGTCTCGTGCACGCCCGCGCGGGCCACTGTGCGGTACTCGTCCTGCATCACGCCAGCGTATGTGCCCCCGCGCGCGTGGAGCACCGATCGGCCTCCTGCAGGCCGTTCCCCCGTACGCGGTAGGTGCTCCACGCACGCGTGGGGCATCCGGTTGCCCTCTAGCAGGCCCGTTCCCGCACGTGGTACGTGCCCCGCGCGCGCGTGGAGCACGCCGCCGTCCCGCACGGTCGCCCCCGGCGAACGTGTGCGCGAGGAGGTGGTGGATACTCGCTCGTCGTTGCCGAAAGGCCCAGGCCGGGGCAACAGTTCGACCGACGCCGGATCGCCGGCCCGACCGATCGCAGGGAGATCGCAGCATGACCGGCACCCAGGTGGAGAGCTCCGACGCGGACGCGCCCGACCATCCCGAGCCCTCCGCTGCCACACCCCGCTGGCGGGCGTGGCTCCTGGAGGGCCTGAGCGAGCAGTCGGCCCGCCACCCGGGCCCGCACGCCACCCCGGACGCCGAGCACCAGGGCCACAGGTGGTGGCGCGTGATGTGTCTCACCGGCGTGGACTACTTCTCCACGCTCGGCTACCAGCCGGGTATCGCCGCGCTCGCGGCCGGACTGCTCTCCCCGCTCGCGACGCTCGTGCTGATCGCGCTGACCCTGCTCGGCGCGCTGCCGGTGTACCGCCGTGTCGCGCACGAGAGCCCGCACGGCGAGGGTTCGATCGCGATGCTGGAGCGGCTGCTGCCCTGGTGGTCGGGGAAGATCTTCGTCCTTGTGCTGCTCGGGTTCGCGGCCACCGACTTCATGATCACCATCACGCTGTCGGCGGCGGACGCCTCCGCACACGTCGTGGAAAATCCTTTCGCTCCGCACTGGATGCACGGCGGGAACGTCTGGATCACGCTTGTCCTGGTCGCCGCGCTGGGTGCGGTCTTCCTGAAGGGCTTCAAGGAGGCCATCGGCATAGCCGTGGTGCTCGTGACGGCGTACCTCGCACTTAATGTCGTCGTCCTGGCCACCTCCGCCTGGGAGGTACTGAGCAACCCGGTCAAGATCGGTGACTGGACGGACATGATGACGGCCGAGCACTCCTCACCGATCGCGATGGTCGGCGTGGCGCTGCTCGTCTTCCCGAAGCTGGCGCTCGGCATGTCCGGCTTCGAGACGGGCGTCGCGGTGATGCCTCAGGTGAAGGGCGACGCGACGGACACGTACGAGAAGCCGACGGGCCGGATCCGCGAAACCCGCAAGCTGCTCACCACGGCCGCCGTGATCATGAGCGGCTTCCTGCTGCTGTCCAGTCTGGCGACGACGATCCTGATCCCCCAGGACGAGTTCGAGAGCGGCGGATCGGCGAACGGCCGCGCGCTCGCGTATCTCGCGCACGAGCACCTGGGTGAGGCCTTCGGCACGGTCTACGACATCTCGACCATCGCGATCCTCTGGTTCGCGGGTGCCTCGGCGCTCGCCGGGCTCCTCAACCTCGTACCGCGCTATCTGCCGCGCTACGGCATGGCTCCGGAGTGGTCCCGCGCCGTGCGTCCGCTGGTCCTGGTCTTCATGGCGGCCGCGGTCTTCATCACGCTGTGGTTCAACGCGAATGTCGACGACCAGAGCGGCGCGTACGCCACGGGTGTGCTGGTCCTGATGCTGTCCGCGTCGTTCGCCTCCACGGTCGCCGTGCACAAGCGGGGCCGGCGGGGCCCCGCGATCGGCTTCGGCGCGATCACCGCGGTGTTCGCGTACACGCTGGTCACCAATGTCATCGAGCGGCCCGACGGCATCAAGATCGCGGGAATCTTCATCCTCGCGATCCTGGTCACCTCGTTCGCCTCCCGTGTGCACCGCGCCTTCGAACTGCGCGCCGCCGCAGTCACGTTCGACGAGGCCGCCGCCCGGTTCATAGACGAGGCCGCGGTCAGCGGACCGCTCCAGCTCATCGCCAACGAGCCGGACGAGCACAGCTACCGGGAGTACCGCGCCAAGGAGCGCAGCCAGCGTGAGCACACCCGTATCCCCGACGATCGTCCGGTGCTCTTCCTGGAGGTCTTCGTCACCGACTCCTCGGACTTCACCGCCGACCTCGCCGTGCACGGCGAGGAGAAGCACGGCGTACGCAGGCTGCGCGTCCGGGGCGCGACTGTGCCCAACACCATCGCGGCCGTCCTGATGCAGCTGCGCGAGCGCACCGGCTCGGTCCCCAACGCGTACTTCAACTGGACCGAGGGCAACCCCCTGAGCCACCTCGTACGCTTCCTCGTCTTCGGCGACGGCGAGGTCGCCCCGGTCACCCGCGAGGTACTCCGCCGCGCCGAACCGGACCCGGAGCGCAGGCCCCGGATTCACGTGGGTTAACCCTGCTTCTTGCCCCTGGGCACGATCATGTCCGTCAACAACGCGGTGCCGGGGGCGAGTTCGTCCCAGCCGACGCCGTGCCAGGCGAGGATCGCGACGGCCGAGGTCGGGAACTTCGTCTGTACGTCGTCCAGCGCGTCGCCGAGGCTGTCGCCGGCCAGTTCGAGCACCAGGTCCTCCAGGCCGGGGTTGTGGCCGATCAACAACAACGTCAGTACCTGATCCGGGACTTCGGACACCGCTTCCAGCAACTCCGGTACGTCGGCGCCGTACAACCGCTGGTCCAGTCGTACGGGAGGCGGGGTGCCCCACTGCTCGGCGGCCAACTCCCAGGTCTGCCGGGCCCGTACGGCCGTCGAGCACAGTGCGAGGTCCGGCAGCCAGTCGTCCTCGGCGAGGGCGCGTCCGGCGGCCGGGGCGTCGCGGCGGCCGCGCGGTGCGAGGGGGCGTTCGTGGTCGGCCACGCCCGTGAGCCAGGAGGACTTGGCGTGCCGCAGGACGACGAGTCTGCGCAGCGGTCCTGCCCCGGCACGGGCGATCACAGCACCGACCCGATGTCGCGGGTGAGTTCGAGCCCGAGGAGACGGTCCGCGAAGGCGTACGTCTCGAAGCGGGCGCCGTCCGGCATGTCCTCGGCGCTCTCCACGCGCCGCAGCACATCGAGTACGGCGGGCACGTCGAGGTCGTCCTCCCACGCGGCCCGCAGTTCCTGCCGTACGGCTTCGGGGACGGGCTTGGACGGACGGGTCGCCCAGGTGGCGACCGCCTTCCGCCAGCGCGCCAGCGTCTCGCGAGCGCCTTCGAGGTCGGCGACGGTGAGGTCGACGGGCTCCCGGCGCGGGGTCGCGAGCAGGATCATGCGCAGCAGTGCCGGATCGGCCGTGCCGGTGACCGGCGCGACCTCGACCCGGATGCCGTCCGTGACGGTGTCGCCCGGCGCGAGGACGTGAAGGGCCGTGCCCGCGCCGGCCGTACCCGCCTCGGCGCGGCGGATGCCGAGCGCGTCGGCGCGTGCCCGGAGGTCCCCGGGCGGGTCGGCCGCGGTGACGGTGGGTGTCCCACCGATCTCCAGGGCCCGGGCGAGCACATCGGCGACCAGCAGCACTCGCAGCGCGGATGTGTCGGCCCCCGACAGATGCACCTGGACGCGGGCCAGCACCCGTCGGGCGGGGACGGCATCGGTGGACTCGCCTGTTCGAACATCGGTGATACGCAGCACGGAGTGAGCGTAGGCGGCCGGAGGGCCGCGCGCAGGGAGGTGGGACCATTCCGGACAGCACCGGGGGCGCGGCCACGGTCCCCACAGGGACACCCGCTCACCCGACCGGAACCCGGAGCACATCGGGAATCGCCGGGCGGCCCGGGCTGTTGCCCGGCACAGGGGCCCCTTCGCGGGAGGGGCGAGACGCCCGGCCAGAGGAGACAAGCCATGTACGGCGACGACGAGACGGCTCGCAGGATCCTCCAGGACCTTGGTGACACCTGGGCGGTTGTGGGCCTCTCCACCAACCGGCGCCGCGCCGCGTACGGCGTCGCCGAGGTCCTCCAGCGCCACGGCAAGCGCGTCGTGCCGGTCCATCCGAAGGCGGAAACGGTTCTCGGCGAACAGGGCTACGCCTCGCTCGATGACATCCCTTTCGACGTCGATGTCGTGGACGTCTTCGTCAACAGCAACCTCGCGGGCCCCATCGCCGACGGGGCCACCCGCATCGGCGCCAAGGCGGTCTGGTTCCAGCTGGACGTCATCGACGAGGAGGCCTACGACCGGACGCGTGCGGCGGGCCTGGACATGGTCATGGACCGCTGCCCGGCGATCGAGTACGGCCGGCTGCGCTGACCCCCAACTCCCCTGAGCGGCGAAAACAGTTGACACCTCTTGCTGATCACGGGTTCCCTGCTCCGGTGTCCACCCTTCGTATCGAGCAGCCGGACGACGAGGCCCGTCTCAAGGACTGGCAGCACGTCCACAATGTGATCGTCCCGCCCGCCGCCATGTCCTTCGACGACGTACGGGACCGTGCCCGGCGCTATCACCTTGAGGTCGCGTACCTCGGCGACGTCCTGGTCGGCTGCACGACGGTGCGCCCGCCCGCGGACGACACCGCCACCGCCACGGTGATCGCCCGTGTGCTCGCCGAGCACCGGGGGCGGGGGTTCGGCGAGGAGCTCTACGCACGTGGCCTTGAGCAGGCGCGCCAGCGGGGTGCCGAGGTGATCGAGACCGTCGTCCTGGCCTCCAACGCCGACGGCCTGCGGTTCGCGCGGAAGCACGGCTTCGTGGAGATCGAGCGGTATGTGCTGCCCGGAGACACTGTCCAATGGATCGACCTGCGCCTGACCTGAGCTGTCAGTGGTCCTGGTCGAGAAACGCGGTGACGGTCTCCGTGAAGCGGCGGGGGTCGTCGAGCCACGGAAAGTGACCGGCTCCCGGCAGGACGGCCGATTCCGCCTCGCGGAACAGCTCCGCGATCTCGTCGGCGACACGGGGAAGCGGCCCGCTGTCCAGTTCGCCCGCGAGGACCAGGACCCGTGCCTCCCAACCGGTGACGACGGCGCGGGCGCCGACCGGGTCGAAGGCGTCAGGAGACGCGTACAGGTCCGCGGCCTCTTCGTTGGACTGCTCGACGTCGGTCGCGGCGTGCGCCCGGGCTGCCTTGTCCCACCGGCCGTAGAAGAACGGGGCGACAGAGTCCCAGTCGGCGTCGACCGCGGAGCCGGCCCGGATCCGCTCGTAGGATTTGTTCGCATCCGCGAACCACGGCTCGTCCTTGCGCAGGGCGGCCGCCTCCCGGCGGTGCTTCTCGGTGAAGTCGACGCCCAGGGCGCGCGCACGTGCGGTGACGAGCGTGAGGGTACCGAGGTAGGCGGAGGCGCGCATCGGGCCACCGGGCAGGCAGAGCAGCGGCTCACCGTCACCCATGACGTGAGAGGCGAGTTCGGTGCCGTCGGGAGCGGTGAAGGCGGGCATGCCGCCATCCTGCTGACCGTGTGACGATCATGGCAAGCAACCGGCTCGGCGACCGCCGACCTGGGCCGATGCGACCGCAAACAAATGTTGACCTTTGCTCCGCCTTACGCGGGCTTTGCCTGAGGTTAGCCGGGTGTACAACTGCGATTGCTTCCATCGAAGGATGGACCACATCACGTTCCTCGTGGCGGTCGTCATCGTCACGGCGCTGGCATTCGACTTCACCAACGGCTTCCATGACACGGCGAACGCGATGGCCACGTCCATCGCCACCGGTGCGCTCAAACCGAGAACAGCGGTCCTTATCAGCGGCGTCCTGAACATCGCCGGAGCGTTCCTCTCCACCGAGGTCGCCAAGACGATCTCGGGCGGCATCGTGGACGACACCCTGGTCACGCCGGGCATGATCTTCGCGGGCCTGGTCGGGGCGATTCTGTGGAATCTGATGACCTGGCTCGTCGGGCTTCCCTCCAGTTCCACGCACGCCCTGTTCGGCGGACTGATCGGGGCGGTATGGGTCGGCGCGGGCGAGAAGGGCGTGCATTTCGACATGGTCGTCTCGAAGATCCTCATCCCGGCCGTGGCCTCGCCCCTCGTGGCGGGCATCGCAGCCCTGCTGGCCACCTACTTCGCGTACAAGATCACCGCACGGGCCCGCAAGAAGTCGGTGACCGAGGGATTCCGGCTAGGTCAGATCGCCTCGGCCTCGCTGGTCTCGCTGGCGCACGGCACCAATGACGCGCAGAAGACGATGGGCGTGATCACACTGACCCTGATCTCGGCCGGGGCGCTGGGCCACAACGCCGGTCCCCCGGTGTGGGTGATCGCCTCGGCCGGTCTGGCCATCGGGCTCGGCACCTACATCGGCGGCTGGCGGATCATCCGCACCATGGGCAAGGGCCTCACCGACATCCAGTCGCCGCAGGGCTTCGCGGCCGAGGCCGCCTCCACGACTGTGATCCTCACCTCGGCCCACCTGGGTTTCGCCCTCTCCACCACACAGGTCTGCTCGGGCGGCATCCTCGGCGCCGGTCTGGGCAGGCGCCTGGCCGAGGTCCGCTGGGGCGTCGCGGGCCGCATGGTGATCGCCTGGCTGGTCACCCTGCCCGCCGCCGCGCTGGTCGGCGGAGTCTCCGCGAGCGTGGTGAAGCACGGCGGGAACCTCGGCACCGTGGTGATCGCCCTCGTCGCCCTGGCCGTCGCCGCGGTCATCGTGATCGCCTCGCGCCGCAACCCGGTGAGCGCCAACAACGTGAACGACGCCCACGACGTCACCATCCGCAGCGCGACGCCGACAGATGTCGGCACGGCCGCCTGACCAAGGGGAGTTCTGGACATGCATATCGACTGGAGCGCACTCGGCGAGGTTGCCGCGGTGAGTACGGGAGTGACCGTCGCAGTGGTCGTCGTATTCGCCCTCGGCGTGCTGGGCCTCGCCCGGGTCGAGGCCGCACACGAGGGCGACGGCGGCGGCGACACCCTGGCGTTCGCCCAGGCCGGCCTCTGCTTCCTGGCCTGCGCGGCCGTGGTGGCGTACGGAATCTATCTGATCGTGCCGCAGTTCCACTGATGTCGGACACTGGCACTGGCGCCGGCACACGAACAGTCACGAACCGGGAGAAGGGAAGGCTGACATGACGCCACTGATGGCGGGGATGCGGGTCGACTACAGCGACCACGACGACCCCGTACTGATCCGCCCTGACGGCAGCCCGGTCGATACCTGGCGCGAGAACTACCCCTACCCGCAGCGCATGGAGCGCAAGGAGTACGACTGGCACAAGCGCCTCCAGCAGATAGAACTGCTGAAGCTGCAGAGCTGGATAAAGGAGTCGGGGCGACGGCTCGTCATCGTCTTCGAAGGACGGGACGCGGCCGGCAAGGGCGGCACGATCAAGCGGTTCACCGAGCACCTGAATCCGCGTGGTGCACGGGTCGTGGCACTTGAGAAGCCGACCGAGCGCGAGCGCGGGCAGTGGTACTTCCAGCGGTACGTGGAGCATCTGCCGACCGCGGGCGAGATAGTGATGTTCGACCGGTCCTGGTACAACCGCGCCGGCGTCGAGCGTGTCATGGGCTTCGCCACGGACGACGAGTACCGGCGCTTCATGCGGCAGGCGCCCGCGTTCGAGCGGATGCTGGTCGACGACGGTGTGGACCTGATCAAGTTCTGGTTCTCGGTCTCGCAGGGCGAGCAGCGCACCCGTTTCACGATCCGCCAGGTCGACCCTGTACGGCAGTGGAAGCTGAGTCCCATGGACCTGGCCTCGCTGGACCGCTGGGACGACTACACCGCCGCCAAGGTCGCCATGTTCCGCGAGACGGACACCGAACAGGCGCCCTGGACCGTGGTGAAGAGCAACGACAAGAAGCGGGCCCGCGTCGAGGCCATGCGCAGCGTCCTCGCCCGCTTCGACTACACCGGCAAGGACGAGGAAGTCGTCGGCAGCCCCGACCCGAGCGTCGTGGGCGAGGCGGCGAACCTGCTGGAGGAGGGCGAGGACGACACCGCCCACATCTTCTGAGGCGTACGGCGATCCGGTCGATGCGCTGTCGGTTGACGCGCACGCCGATTCGGTCTTCGCGCTGCCAGTTGACGCTCACGGCAACCCGGTTGTCTCGCTGTCAGTTGACTCGTACGCCGACCCGGTCGTCGCGCTCTCAGTCGTGAGCCGGGCTGTCGTTGAGGCGGTGGTCGGCCAGGCTCAGCGCCTCATCGACCACCCGGCGCAGATGGCCGTCGCCGAGTGAGTAGATCACTCGGCGGCCTTCCTTGCGGGTGTTCACGAGCCCGGCGAGACGGAGCCGGGCCAGGTGCTGGCTGACGGCGGGACGCGCGGCCCCACATGCCTCCGTGAGCGTGGTGACATCGGCCTCTCCACCGGTCAGGGCGTGCAGCAGGGCGAGGCGAGTGCGATCACCCAGCAGGGCGAGGAGTTCCGCCGCGAGCGCGAACTGTTCCTCGTCAGGGGTGCGCGGGTGCGCATCATGTGTAGGTGATAGGTGCGTGCGTGCGCTCATACGCACATAATGGCTCCGTGGACAATCCCGCGTCCACTCCCGCACACCGGAGAGGGACCCACGTGAGCGACGAGCACACCCACGGACACGATCACGGTCACGGTCACGACCAGGGCCACACGCACGGCCAAGCTCACACCCACGGCCACGGCCAGGACCGTGCCCAGGGCCGCGCCCACACCCACCCCCACGCCCCCCGCCTCGCGCACCGCCTGAGCCACCTCCTCACCCCCCACTCCCACGAAGCCGCCGACAAACTCGACCCGGCCCTGGAGTCGTCGGCCCGAGGCATGCGGGCGCTGTGGATCTCCCTCGTCGTCCTCGGCGCAACTGCCGTGACGCAGGCGGTCGTTGTCGTGCTCTCGGGGTCGGTCGCGCTGCTCGGCGACACGGTGCACAACGCGGCCGACGCCCTCACCGCCGTACCGCTCGGGATCGCCTTCGTGCTGGGCCGCCGCGCGGCGACGCGACGCTTCACCTACGGCTACGGCCGGGCGGAGGACCTAGCGGGCATCGTGATCGTGCTGACGATCGCCGCGTCCGCCGCCTTCGCGGCCTGGACGGCGGTCGACCGACTGCTGAACCCCCGGCCGATCCACCACATCCCGGTCGTCGCCTTCGCCGCGGTCATCGGCTTCCTCGGCAACGAGTGGGTCGCCCGCCACCGCATCCGCGTCGGCCGCGAGATCGGCTCCGCCGCGCTGGTGGCGGACGGACTCCACGCCCGTACGGACGGATTCACCTCACTGGCCGTGCTGGTGGGCGCGGGAGGCGCGGCACTCGGCTGGCAACTCGCGGACCCGCTGGTGGGGTTGGCGATCACGGCCGCGATTCTGCTGGTGCTGCGGGACGCCGCACGCGAGGTGTTCCGGCGCGTGATGGACGCGGTCGACCCGGCCATTGTCGACCGGGCCGAGGAGGCGCTGCGCGAGGTGCCGGGTGTGCGCGGGGTGGGTGAGCTGCGGCTGCGCTGGATCGGGCACCGGCTGCGCGCCGAGGTGGCGGTCGTGGTCGACGGCGAGGTGACCGTGCGCCGGGCCCACGACATCGCCGTAGCGGCCGAACACGCCCTGCTGCACGCCGTACCGAAGCTCACCGCTGCCCTGGTCCACGCCGATCCGACCCCGGCGCCGGGCGAGAGCGACCCGCATCTGACGCTGGCGCATCACGGCATCGCCTGACCCACCGTCAGGCGACACCGAGCCCTCCGACATCACCACACTCGGCAGCCTCGCCCGCCGCCTGGCACTCGCGCACCGCGACACCGCCTGACCCACCGTCAGGCGACGCCCAGCCCCTCCAGCACCACCACATTGGGCAGCTCCGCGAACGCCCTCCCCGGCACCAGCAGCTTTCCGCGCCGCCGCCCGCTCCCCACCAGCACATACGGCAGCGCGACCACCGCCGGGTCCACCAACACCGGCCAGTCGCCGGGGAGTCCGATGGGTGTGATGCCGCCGTACTCCATGCCGGTCTCCCCGGTCGCGATGTCCATCGGCGCGAACGAGGCCTTGCGGGCGCCGAGTTGGCGCCGGACCGCGCCGTTGACATCGACGCGGGTCGCGGAGAGGACGACACACGCGGCGAGCGTGGTCTCGCCGCCGCGCTTGCCCGCGACGACCACGCAGTTGGCGGACTGGTCGAGCAGTTCCTTGCCGTAGTGCTCGACGAAGGTCGCGGTGTCGGCCCATTCGGGGTCCGTGTCGACGTAGACGATCTGGTCGGCGGGGATGCCACCGCGCCAGTCGCGTACGGCGTCGGCGACCGGGCCGATGAGTTCGCCGAGGCAGTCGGGGGCGGGCGTGGCGTGGTCGAAGTGTCCGATCGGTGCGCGCATGACGGCACGCTAACAGCCGCGCGTACACCCTCGGTCAGGTGTCTCAGTGCACGCCCGGCACCGACACGGTCATGATCATTTCCACCGGTGCGTCACTGTCATTGCCGTACGTGTGAGGAGTGTTGGCCTCGAAGGAGGCGCTGGCGCCCGCCGGCACGCGGTGCTCGACGCCGTCGACCGTGAGGGTCAGCTCGCCCGCCGTGACGTGGATGAGTTCGACCGTGCCGGTGGGGTGCGGGTCCGAGGGACTGCCCTCGCCGGGCATCAGCCGCCAGTCCCACATCTCCAGCGGTCCCGGCGCCTCGGTGCCCGCGAGGAGCCGGTTGTAACTGCCGGCGTCGGTGTGCCACAGCCGTACGGCCTGATCGGCCGGGACGATCCGGACCTTGGGCCCCTGCTCGTAGTCGAGGAGGGTCGTGATGCTGATGCCGAGTGCGTCACCGATCTTGACGACGGTGCCGAGGCTGGGGTTGGTCCTGGCCTGCTCGATCTGAATGAGCATGCCGCGGCTGACTCCGGCACGGGCGGCGAGCGCGTCCAGGGTGAAGCCGCGCTCGCTGCGCCAGCGCTTGACGTTGCGCGCCAGGGACTGGGTCAGCAGGTCGAGGTCCGACACATTCCGTCCAATATTTTGGATGACATAGTTTAATTCATTGCACTATCGTGTGGTGCACCAGATTGTTCACCAAACTGTACTGCGAGGCGCCCCATGACAGCACTCTTCGCCCTGGCCACCAGCCTCCTGTGGGGCATGGCCGACTTCGGCGGAGGGCTGCTGACCCGACGTATGCCTGCCCTCACGGTGGTCGTCGCCTCACAGACGATCGCGGTCGCCGTCCTCGGCGTGGTCGTGGTCGCCACCGGCGGCTGGAGCGAGGCAGGCCCCCAGTTGTGGTTCGCGGTGGCCGCGGGTCTGGTCGGTCCGGTCGCGATGTTCTCCTTCTACAAGGCGCTGGCGCTCGGCCCGATGGGCGTCGTCTCCCCGCTCGGCTCGCTGGGTGTCGCCGTGCCGGTCGGCGTGGGCCTCGTCCTGGGCGAGCGTCCGGGGCTGCTCCAGTTCGCGGGCATCGCGGTCGCCTTCGTCGGGGTCGTGCTCGCGGGTGGGCCGCAGCTGAAGGGCGCTCCCGTCCAACGGCAGGCCGTCCTGCTCACCCTCCTCGCCGCCTTCGGATTCGGCGCGGTGATGTCGCTGATCGCGGAGGCCTCGACGAATCTCACCGGCCTCTTCCTCGCCCTCTTCGTACAGCGCGTGACCAATGTGGCGGCGGGCGGCACGGCCCTCTGCATCTCGGTGAAGCGCGGCGCAAAGGCGCTCCCCGAGGGCGGTTTCCCCTGGGGCCTGCTCCCCGCGCTCGCGTTCGTCGGTCTCGCCGATGTGGCGGCCAACGGCACCTACTCGATCGCCGCCCAGCACGGCCCGGTCACCGTCGCCGCCGTCCTCGCCTCGCTGTATCCGGTGGTCACGGCCCTGGCCGCGCGCGGCATCCTCAGCGAACGGCTGCGCGGAGTCCAGGCGGCGGGCGCGGGCCTCGCCCTGGTCGGCACGGTCCTGCTGGCGACGGGCTGAGTCAGGTCTCGGAGCGTACGTCCCCGGGCGCGCTCCGAGCATCGAGGTCCAGCTCCGCCAGGCGCTCAGTCGTCTCCTCGTCCAGCTCCGCCAGACGCGCCGCCGTCTCCTCATCGAGCCCCGACAGCGCCGACAACTGCGCCGGCGTCACCCCGTCGGGAATCGGCACCGGCGCCGGCGTCCGCAACGGCGGCTGCCACCCGCCCACCGGATCCCAGCGCCGTACGACCCGAGCGGGCGCCCCCGCCACAACGGCGTGGTCCGGCACCTCACCTCGCACCACCGCACCGGCCGCCACCACCACGTTCCGCCCGATCCGCGCGCCGGGAAGGATCACCGCCCCGGTCCCGATCCAGCAGCCGGACCCGATCTCCACCGGCTCCATCCGCGGCCACTGCTTCCCGATGGGCACATGCGGATCGTCGTACGAGTGGTTCGTGGACGTGACGTACACATACGGCCCGAAGTAGCAGTCGCTGCCGATGGTGACCGTCGTGTCGGCGATGACATGGCTGCCGCGGCCGAGCACGACACCGTCGCCGATGCGCAGGATCGGGTCGGGTCCGAGGTCGAGGTCGGGCATCAGTCCGGCGGTCAGTGTGACCTGTTCGCCGACGATGCAGTGCGAGCCGAGGTGGATCCAGGGCTCACCGAAGACCGTGCCGAGCGGGAAGGCAAGTCTGGTACTCGTTCCCATCGCGCCGAAGCGGAGCCGCCCCGGGTGTTCGGCCGTGATCGCACCCGTGCGCTGCACCCAGGCCCAGCCCGCGTGGACGGCACGCTGCGCGAGGCCGCGCCGCCATGAGGAGAACGTGTTCCTGTTCGTGGGCACCCGCTCACGGTACTCAGCACGCAGTGCGCCGAAGAGGCCGTACGGCTGTGATCTTCGCCCCACCGGGTCCCGCACCGATGGCATACGGTGCCGGTGAATCGACCAGAAGGAGACGGTGATGACGCAGCGGGCGCTGATCGCGGGGATCGGCGGCAAGGATCCGAAGGTGGACCCGAAGGCGTTCGCGGCGCCGACGTCCGTGGTGATCGGCGAGGTGACCCTGCACGCGGGGGCGAGCGTCTGGTACGGCGCGGTGCTGCGCGCCGAAGTAGGTCCGATCGTCATCGGCGCCGACAGCAACGTCCAGGACAACTGCACGCTCCACGTCGACCCGGGCTTCCCCGTCACCGTCGGCGAGCGCGTCTCGGTCGGGCACAACGCGGTGATCCACGGTGCCACTGTCGAGGACGACTGCCTGATCGGGATGGGCGCGACGGTACTCAACGGCGCGGTGATCGGCGCCGGTTCACTGGTCGCCGCTCAGGCGCTGGTGCCGCAGGGCATGCGCGTACCCCCGGGCTCGCTGGTCGCCGGCGTACCGGCCAAGGTCAGGCGGGAGCTGACCGCCGAGGAGCGCGAGGGCATCTCACTGAACGGCACGCTGTACGTCGAGCTGGCGAAGGCGCACCGCGCGGTGCACGAGGACGCCGACGCCGACGCCGACGCCGACGCGGAGAAGTGACCGACTCCGGTCTGGTCTGGTCTGATGAGTCAGTCGGTGGCGGGCGCCGGTACAGCCGGCGCCTCGGCGACCTCGGCCGCCTCGTGCTGAGCCGCCGCCTTCTTCGCCTTGCGGCGCACGACCAGCATCGAGGCGAGCCCGATGAGCACCGCGGCGACAAGACCGACGTAGGAGAAGCGCTTGAGCCAGTCCTCGGCGACCACGCCCACGTAGTAGATGACGGCGGTGGTGCCGCCGGCCCAGATGATCCCGCCGAGGACGTTGGCGATCAGGAACTTCCAGTACGGCATCTTCAGCACGCCCGCGAGCGGGCCCGCGAAGATCCGCAGCAGGGCGATGAAACGGCCGAAGAAGACGGCCCACATGCCCCACTTCTCGAAGGACCGCTCGGCCGTCGCGATATGCGCCTCGCCGAAATGCCTGGGGAACTTGGCGCCCAGCCAGGTAAGGAGTGGCCGTCCGCCCTTGCGGCCGATGGCGTAGCCGATCGAGTCGCCGACGATCGCTCCCACGGTGGCGCACGCCCCGAGAATGACCGGGTTGATCCCGTCGTGCTGCGAGGAGAGCAGCGCCGCGGAGACGAGGATGATCTCGCCGGGCAGTGGGACGCCCAGGCTCTCCAGGCCGATGACCAGCCCCACCAGCGCGTAGATGGCGATCGCGGGCACCGTCTCGAGCCATTCCTGGACGTGCAACGCCGGTTCCTCCCGTTTCGCCCGCCCTGCGTTCGAAGCGAGCAGTGAGTGCACGCCGGGCAGCGTCTCTGATTGGCTTCGCGAGCCTAACTGTTGCTCAGGGAGGGGAGCGAATCGCCTCCGACGGCGGCGAGGGCGGTGAGCCCGCCGAACAGGCGACCCATGACGCGCTCACCTCCGCGGTCGTCCACAGCCGCGGGTCCCGTGACGAAGCCCCACCCACAGGGGGCGGCGCCCGGTGCCGACGCCCGGACAGCGACGCGGGTCGCCGGCGACCGGGCGGTGGTGGGTTCAGTTGTTCGGGCGCAATGTCCAGACAACCGTCATCTCGCCGGTCACCGCACCGTCCCCGCGCTGGATGGCGACGGCAACGGGGAACTCGGGGCGCTGACCGGCGTCGAGTTCGGCGACGACATCGACGGCGGGGCGGCCGAGCGTCGCGGTGGCCGTGACGGGCCCCATCGCGAGCTTCTTGTACGCGATCTCGGCGCTGACGGCGAGCGGCACGGCGCGCGACAACTGGTCCCCGAACGCGGCGAGGACGATCGCCCCGCTCGCCGACTCCCCCAGCGTGAACATCGCTCCGGCGTGCGGGCCGCCGACGTGGTTGTGGTACTCGTCCTGGTCCGGCAGGGCCACTACGGCCTTCTCCGGCGTGGTCTCCACGAACTCGAGGTTCAGGGTCCGGGCCATCGGCACGGTGGCGGCGAGCATCTCGCCGATCGACATCTGGTCTGCGCTCATCCCAATATGTTACCCACGAGTAGCAACTCTTGACCAGCACCCTGCACAGTCGAAGTATCGTTACGCCGCCCGCGCGGCCAGGGCAGCAACCGTCCGCCCCTCTGACATCCCGTCAGGCCTCTGATCCGGTACATGTCTGACGAGACGCAGTGACCGAAACGTGTCACAGGCGGCACTAAGGTGACTCCCCATGTGGCCAGGACAGCAGCCGCCCGGGGGCGAGCAGAACCCGCAGGACCAGAACCCGTACCAGCAGCCGGGGTACCAGCAGCCGAATCCGTACCAACAGCCGGGATATCAGCAGACGGGGTATCCACAGCCCAACCCGCATGGACAGCAGCCGGGGCAGCAGCAGTGGGGAGTTCCCACGGACCCGCTCGGGGCACCACAAGCACCCGGCGGCACGGGTGGCGGAGGCGGTGGAGGGAACAAGACCAAGATCACGGCGATAGTCGCGGCGTCCGCCGTCGTGATAGCGGCCGGTGTCACCGGCTTCCTCGTTCTCGGCGGCGACAAGGACGACACCGCGGGCCCCGATCCGTCCAAGTCCCCCTCGGCGTCCGCCTCCACGTCGCCGAGCGCGAGCGGCGGTGACGACAACCCGCGGGGCGACGACGAGGAGAAGGCGACGGTCGCGGGCTGGAAGGTCGTCGTCAACCCCAAGTGGGGCACGGCTTTCGACGTACCGGCGGACTGGGAGGTCCAGACTCCCGGTACGTTCATCGGCTTCGAGGACGACAAGAAGGGCGACGGTTCCGTACTGATCGGCATGTCCGCTCCCGCGTTCCTCCAGGAGAAGTGGTGCTCGTACGACTCCGACAAGGACGGCTACGAGGAGGAGTCGGCGCTGGCCGCCGTGGGCACCAAGGGACAGAGCGGCGCCAAGAACACCGACGACGTCGCACAGAACGACTCGGCCTGGTGGGTCTTCGGGGGCTACACGGACCAGAAGGACGCCTCGAAGAAGCTGCTCACGATCGGCAAGCCGAAGGCGTACACGACGACTTCGGGCATCAAGGGCAGCGTCGTGACGACGTACTCGTCCGGCGTCCCCAAGAAGGACAAGTGCGACACCGACGGCAAGGCGACCACCTTCGCTTTCAAGAACTCGGCCGACGACTTCGTGTCCTGGACCTTCTACGGAGCCAAGGGTGTGTCCGAGGAGGTCTCGGACGCGACCGTCCAGAAGATCCTCGGCACGGTACGGCTGCACGGCGAGCCGACGGGGTGAGTCGGGGACGGCGGGAGCGGTGAACCTGGACCGAGTTCACCGAGTTCACCGCGCTCACCGTGTCGACGTACCGACGTACCGACGTACCGACGTACCCACACGGTGAGTCGCGGACCGCGCGGAGCAATGTGCCGCGCGGCCGTGCACAAGGCCCCTGACCTGCGTCCCCTCCCCTCCTGCCCCCGGGGCAAATGGTTTGGCAAGTCGAACCCGGGACGGGGATAGTCACCCGGTGACCTCTGCCGCCGACTCCCCCTCCCCCGGACGCACGCGCCGCCCTTCCTGGGCCGGCCGGAACTACACCCTGCTGACCGCCGCCGCCGTCGCCACCAACCTGGGCAGCCAGGGCGCCCTGATCGCCTCGGCGTTCGCGGTGCTCGACATCGGCGGCGACGGCGGTGACGTGGGGCTGGTGGCTGCGGCGCGGACGTTGCCGCTGGTGCTCTTCCTGCTGATCGGTGGCGCGGTGGCGGACCGGTTGCCGCGCCACCGGGTGATGGTGGCGGCCAACACCCTCAACTGCGTCTCGCAGGCGGCGTTCGCGACGCTGGTCATCGCCGGTGAACCGCGGCTGTGGCAGATGATGATGCTGAGCGCGCTCGGCGGCACGGGGCAGGCGTTCTTCAACCCGGCGGCGGAGGGCATGCTGATGTCCTCGGTCAGCGGGCCCCAGGCGAGCCGTGCCTTCGCGATGTTCCGGATGGCGATGCACGGTGCCGGCCTTGGCGGCGCGGCCCTCGGCGGGGCGATGGTGGCCGCGATCGGGCCCGGCTGGGTGCTGGCCGTGGACGCGGTGGCGTTCGCGGTCGCGGGGTCGCTGCGCGCCTTCCTCGACGTCAGCCACATTCCGGCGCGCGAACCCGGCGGCGGTCTGCTCTCCGATCTCCGCGACGGCTGGCGGGAGTTCAGCGGACGGCCGTGGCTGTGGACGATCGTCGCGCAGTTCTCCGTGGTCGTCGCGGTCGTCGGCGCCGCAGAGGCGGTCTACGGTCCGCTCGTCGCCCGGGACAGCCTCGGCGGGGCGGGCCCGTGGGGGCTCGCCCTCGGCGCGTTCGGCCTCGGCACCGTCGGCGGCGCACTTCTGATGACCCGCTGGAAACCGCGCCGCCTCCTGCTCGCCGGCACCCTCTGCGTCTTCCCCCTCGCCGCCCCGTCCGCCGCGCTCGCGGTGCCCCTGCCGGTCGGCTGGCTGTGCGCGGTGATGCTCGTCAGCGGTCTGTCCATCGAGGTGTTCGGGGTCTCGTGGATGACCGCGCTGCACCAGGAGATCCCCGAGGACAAGCTCTCGCGTGTCTCCGCCTACGACTGGTTCGGCTCGATCGCGATGGTTCCGCTGGCAACGGCCCTGGCGGGCCCAGCGGAAGTGGCCTTCGGCCGTACGGCCGCCCTGTGTGGCTGCGCGATCCTCGTCGTCGTGGTCACGGCGGCGGTGCTGTGCGTCCCCGACGTACGGAATCTGACGCGGCGGACGAAAGCGGTGGCACGGGGAGCGTCCACGCCGGACCGCGTCCCGGGGTCAGCCGATGCTGAAGGCGCCGTCGGGCGGCTCGGGTGAGGGGACCGCGTCCTCGTCCCGTACGGGCTTCGCGCCGCCGATGAACTTCCGCAGTGCGGCGCCGTGTTCGACCCGCGCCGGGAAGGCGTCGGAGGCGGTCCGGCGGGCGAGGGTGGCCGTGTCGAGGGGGCGGCGGGAGGCCACGAGCACCGCGTTGCCGAAGCGGCGGCCGCGCCGGACGCCGGGTTCCGCGATCAGCGCCAGCTCCTCGAAAACCGTGGCGAACGTGGCCAGTTGGGAGCGCAGGAAGGCGAAGGGCGCGGCGTCGGCGAGGTTCGCGAGGTAGACGCCGTCGGCGCGAAGGACCCGCTCGGCCGCCCGCGCGTACGCGACGGAGGTCAGATGCGCCGGGACGCGGGAGCCGCCGAAGACGTCCGCGATCACGATGTCGGCTGAGTCGGGTGCGGCGGCCTCGATCCAGGTGCGGGCGTCCGCGCCGTGCAGCGCGATGGCCGCGTCGTCGGACACAGGCAGGTACTCGACGACCAGGGAGAGCAGACCTCCGTCGGCCTCCACCACGTCCTGCCGCGACCCGGGCCGGGTCGCGGCGACATAGCGCGGCAGGGTGAGCGCGCCCCCGCCGAGGTGCAGCACGTCCAGCGCCCGCCCCTGCTCCGCGACCGTGTCCACCACATGCCCGAGCCGGCGCGCGTACTCGAACTCCAGATGCGTCGGCGCGTCCAGATCGACATACGACTGCGGCGCCCCGTCCACCGTCAGCAGCCACGCCCGCTTCCGGTCGACATCCGGCATCAGCTTGGCGATCCCGTGATCCACGTCCCGCGTCACGGGTATCGGCTCGTCGTCCACGGGTCCATTGTGCGGCCATCCCCCATCAGCTCCGGCCGGAACCATCCAGCCCGTCCGGCGTTTGAGGACGAGGCCATCCAGGCCGAAAGCGGGGGTCTGGGGGCGGCAGCCTCCAGGTACGGGACGGGTAGGGGCGGAGGGGGCGAAAACTGCCCGCCCCCAGCTCCAGCTCGGTGGAGGGGGTGCGGGTGCCCACCCTGCCCAGGCAGGCACCCGCACCCCACACAGCCGTCAGCCGACCGACGTCACCGTCCCCGCACCAACGGTCCGACCCCCCTCACGGATCGCGAAGCCCAGCCCGGGCTCCAGCGGAACGTCCCGCCCGAGCTCCACCGCCATCGTGACGGTGTCACCGGGCCGGGCGACAGCCGTCTCCCCGAGGTCGACATCGCCGACCACGTCCGCGGTACGGATATAGAACTGCGGCCGGTACCCGGTGGTCACAGGCGTCGTACGCCCGCCCTCCCGCGCCGACAGGACGTACACCTGCGCCGAGAACCGACGGCTGGGTACGACACTGCCGGGCGCGGCGACGATGTGCCCGCGCCGGACGGCGTCGCGCGGCACCCCGCGCAGCAGCAGCGCCACGTTGTCCCCGGCCTGCGCCTCCTCCATCGGCTTGCCGAAGGTCTCGAGGCCGGTGACCACCGTGTCGACGGCGGCGCCGAGCACTTCGATACGGTCGCCGACCCGGATCGTGCCGCGCTCGACCGCCCCGGTGACGACGGTCCCGCGCCCGGTGATCGTGAGCACGTTCTCGACCGGCAACAGGAACGGCGCGTCCAGGTACCGCTCCGGAATGGGTACGTACGTGTCCACCGCGTCGAGCAGCGCGTCGATCGACGCCGTCCAACGAGGGTCCCCCTCAAGGGCCTTGAGACCGGACACCCGTACGACCGGTACGGAGTCTCCCCCGTACCCGTGCGCCGAGAGCAGTTCGCGGACCTCCAGCTCGACGAGGTCCGTGAGCTCCTCGTCACCCGCGTCGGCCTTGTTCAGGGCGACGACGATGTGGTCTACGCCCACCTGGCGGGCGAGCAGCACGTGCTCGGCGGTCTGGGGCATGATCCCGTCGAGCGCGGAGACGACGAGGATCGCCCCGTCGAGCTGGGCCGCGCCCGTGACCATGTTCTTGATGTAGTCGGCGTGGCCCGGCATGTCGACGTGCGCGTAGTGCCGGGTGTCGGTCTCGTACTCGACGTGCGCGATGTTGATGGTGATGCCGCGCGCGGCCTCCTCCGGCGCCCGGTCGATCCGGTCGAACGGGACGAAGGTGCCGGAGCCGCGGTCGGCGAGAACCTTGGTGATGGCGGCGGTCAGGGTGGTCTTGCCGTGGTCGACGTGACCCATGGTGCCGATGTTCAGGTGCGGCTTGGTCCGCACGTAAGCCGTCTTGGGCATGGCTGTACCTCGAAGCCTCTTCAGTGTCAGCGGAGCTGAGTGATGGCCCCGGCGCGTACGGGCCGGGACGGGGACCCCAAGGACTTGCCGACCCTCCCCCTGCGGGGTCCGCCGGACGATCCGGGAAGGGTCAGCTTCGGGCGCCGTCGGCGGCGGCCACGATGATCGGGACGGCAGCCTTCGGCGCATCCGCGACTGCGGATGCTGCGAGGAGGAAGGCGTACCGGAACATGAGGAGATCTTCGCCGACGCGTCTGCCCACGTCGAATGGTTTTTCGCACCCCGAGTCGGATGTGTCCCCCGGTGCGCCAGGAGACTTCAGGGGCCGATGTTCTTCAGGGCCTCACGCACGGACAGTGGCGCGAACCGCCCGCGCTCCCGGGCCACGAAGTCCCGTACCGCCTGTGGATCCGTCTTCGCGTATTCGCGCAGACACCAGCCGATCGCCTTACGGATGAAGAAATCGGGGTGTCCGGCCTGGCGGACGCAGTACCCGAAGAGGCGTTCGGTGTCGGTGGCGTCCTTGTAGCGGAGCTGGTGGAGCAGGGCCGTACGCGCGACCCACAGGTCGTCGTCCTCGATCCACGCGTCCATGTCGGTCTTCAGCCCCGGGTCGGCGGCCACCAGGCCTCCCACCACGTGGGAGGCGAGTGCGTCGACGGTGTCCCACCAGGAGACCGTGGAGACGAGGTGCCGTGCCACCGGCAGGAAGTCGGAGGACAGGCGCTGCACATGGCGGTGCAGGTAGTCGACGGCGAAGTACTGGTACTCGCGCTCCGGCAGCGTCCAGCAGCGGAGGGCGACCGCGACACAGTCCGCCTCGTCGGGACGTGCGGTATTCAGGAGGACGGTCCGCGACAGGACGCGGCGCTCGGGTGTGGTCAGGCCGAGGAAGGGCGCGATGTCCTTCATGTACGCGCGCATCGACTGGGCCCGTTGCGGATCGGCGGCCGCGGCGTACGTGACCGTGAGCCGTTCCAACAGGGTGTCCGCCAGGACGCTGTTCGGCACCTCTGACGTTCCGGAAGCTGTGACGCCCATGAGACGAACCATACGGCGATCACACATCCATGTCGGCTAGTGTCACCGGATGCTCGATGCCACCACCCATTCTGGGGGCACCGCCACGGCCACTCCCCCGGCCGCCGCCACGGAGTTCGCCGTAGCGAAGGAACTCGCCATCGCCTCGGAGTTCGCCGTCGGCACACCCACAGGTCTGACCGGCAGACCCACCAGCCTGACCGCCCGCTGCACGAGAGCCCTGCTCTCGCCCTGGTCGCGGCTCTCCCTGCTGGCGGTGCTGCTCGCAGGGGCCGCGTCGAGCGTGCTGCTGTTCGAACCACAGCGGATGCTCTCCGACGGCTGGCCGCCACAGCTCAACGGCGCGGCGGCGATCGTGGCCTTCGCGGTGGCGTACGGGCTGGTCACGGTCGCGTTCGTGCCACGACCACTGCTGAGCCTCGCGGCGGGCGCTCTCTTCGGCTCCCAACTGGGCCTCGCCGCCTCTGTCGGGGGCAGTGTGCTCGGCGCCGGACTGGCCTTCGGGCTCGGTCGGCTTCTCGGACAGGACGCGCTGCGTCCACTGCTGCGCGGCCGCTGGCTGAAGGCGGCGGACGGGCAGCTGAGCCGCCACGGCTTCCGCTCGATGATGGCGGCCCGGCTGTTCCCGGGCATCCCGTTCTGGGCGGCCAACTACTGCGCGGCCGTCTCCCGCATGGGCTGGCTGCCGTTCCTCCTCGCGACGGCGCTCGGCATCATCCCGAACACCGCCGCGTACGTCGTCGCCGGCGCTCAGGCCTCGGCACCGACATCGCCCGCCTTCCTCATCGCGATGGCCTTCATCGCCGTACCGGCCCTCGCCGGAGTTGTGGTGGCCTGGCGCAAGCGCCACCAGCTGCGCGGCCGCTGAGGCACCGCCGCGACCCGGCGACCCCGCGGCAACAAGTCCAACTGCGGCCGCCCGAGGCGGCGTTACACAGCCTCCAGGACCATCGCGTTGGCAAGTCCGCCCGCCTCGCACATCGTCTGCAGCGCGTAGCGCGCTCCATGGGCACGCATCGCGTGGACGAGGGTGGTCGTCAGACGCGTTCCGCTCGCGCCGAGGGGGTGGCCGATCGCGATCGCTCCGCCGTGCACGTTGACCTTGGCCAGGTCGGCGCCCGTCTCCTGCTGCCAGGCGAGGACGACAGTCGCGAAGGCCTCGTTCACCTCGAAGAGGTCGATGTCGTCGAGGGTCAGGCCCGCCCTGCGGAGCACCTTCTCGGTGGCCGGGATGACGCCGGTGAGCATCAGCAACGGGTCGGATCCGGTGACGGCGAAGCTGTGCAGGCGGGCGATCGGGCGCAGGCCGAGGCGGGCGGCGGTCTCGCTCGACGTGATGAGCACGGCCGACGCCCCGTCGTTGACGGGGCTCGCGTTGCCCGCGGTGACCGACCAGTCGATCTGCGGGAAGCGCTCGCCGAAGCCGGGGTCGTAGAAGGCGGGCTTGAGCCCGGCGAGTATCTCCGTGGTGCCGGCGGGCCGGACGCACTCGTCGTGGGCCACCCCCTCCAGGGGCGCGACCTCGGCGTCGAACAGACCCTTGTCCCAGGCCGCGGCCGCCTTCCGGTGCGAGCCGACCGCGAACGCGTCCATCCGCTCGCGCGAGATGCCCCACTTGGCGGCGATGAGTTCGGCACTGATGCCCTGCGGCACGAGGCCCTCCGGGTAGCGCTCGGCGACCCCGGGTCCGAAGGGATCCTTGCCCGCCGGCACGTTCGACCACATGGGTACGCGGCTCATCGACTCCACGCCGCAGGCGACGACCATGTCGTACGCGCCCGACATGACGCCTTGCGCGGCGAAGTGCACGGCTTGCTGCGAGGAGCCGCACTGGCGGTCCACCGTGGTCGCGGGAACCGTGTCGGGGAAGCCGGCCGAGAGTACGGCGTACCGCGTGGTGTTCATGGCCTGCTCGCCGACCTGGTCGACGGTCCCGCCGATGACGTCGTCGATCAGCGCCGGGTCCACTCCGGAGCGCTCCACGAGGGTGCGCAGTGTGTGGGCGAGGAGTTCCACGGGGTGGACGTGGGCGAGGGAGCCGTTCGGCTTGCCCTTGCCGACGGGGGTGCGTACGGCTTCGACGATCACGGCATCACGCATGGCTGATCTCCAAACTCACAGAGTTTGCATTCCAAACCCACAAGGTGACCCAAGAGTAACTCAGTGGGTTGGAACAACCAACCCACCCGGTAGACTGGTCGCATGAAGGACGCCCGCCCCTGCTCGATCGCCGCCACGCTCGCCCTCGTCGGCGAGAAGTACTCCCTGCTGGTGCTGCGCGAGGTAGTGCTCGGCGCCACCCGCTTCGACCAGCTGGTCCGCAACATCGGCGCCCCGCGCGACGTACTGACCGCCCGCCTGAAACGGCTGGTCGACGTCGGCGTGCTGGAGAAGGTCGAGTACAGCGACCGCCCCAAGCGCTACGAGTACCGGCCCACGCAGGCCGGGCTGGAGCTGGAGCCCGTCCTGTTCACGCTCATGGCGTGGGGCGACCGGCACCTCCAGGAGGACGGCTTCCGGCCCATGGTGCTGGAGCACACCTGCGGCAGTGAACTGGTCCCACAGGTCGTCTGCAGGGACTGCGGCAAGGAAGTCGAACACGGCGACCTGACGGCACACCCGCAGGCCCCGGGCTGGACGGCGACCGGGCCCGCGGCGGCGTAGCGGACGACTACCGCGAAGCGCCGGGCCACCCGGGCAACCTACCGGTCCACCTCTTGGACGTCGTAGACGTCGAGCCGTCCGCACATCCCGAACCGGCCGTGCGCGGACGGCTGTTCAGCACGTACGAGGGCGTCACCTAGGTAGGACGTGTCGCCCCGCTCCAGACGGTCGAGCTGCTGCGCCGTGGCCGCGGCGGCCGCCTCGGCGCCCCGCCGCCACCGCTCGCGCCACTCGGCGAGCCGGGGCCGGACCAGTGCGGCCGCGGCCCGGTGGAACGCGGCGAGCGGCTCGGGCCCGTCCGCTTCGCGCAGCACCCGGTAGCCCTCGACGGCGAGGTCGCGCCGGGCCCGGGCGATCCGCTCCCGCTCCTCCTCGGGCGCGTCGACAGGGATGGCTGTCGCGGCCGCGTACGTCTCGGCGTCGGTCAGGTAGCGCGGCGGCAGGGTGAGAACGGCGTCGCCCGCCTCCGGCAGTCCGTTGTTCTGCATGAGGACGGTGATGCGCAGATCGTCCTCATTGACCAGCCGGTGGACGGTGCCCGGCGTGAACCACGCGACGGTGCCGGGTGAGAGCTGCGTGACCTCGTACCCGGACGTCGTCAGCGTCTGCACCGCGCCGCGCCCGCCGGTGACGACGTACGCCTCCGAACAGGTCAGGTGCACATGCGGAGTTCCGCCACTGACACCGTCGGCCGCGGGCCAGTCGTAGGCACGCAGGTGCGAGACGGCGACGGCTCCCGGGAGACCGGCGAAGGCACCCGCCCCGCCCGGCGCCCATCGGCTCACCACGGATGCTCCTCCAGGTACTTCGCGACGTCCTCGCGTTCCCAGGCCCCCACGGCGACGACAACCCGATAGCGGCGGGTGAGCGTGTCGCCGGGCGCCAGCTCCAGTTCGTCGTAGAAGGCGAGCGACGGGGCGACGGCGGCGAACGGTTCGTTGCGGACGAACCAGTGGGCCGGGTGGGCTCCCGCCTTTCCGGAGTGGTCGTTCTCCGGGGCGTGCGCGAAGACGAGCGTCGCGTGTCCGTCGGAGCCGTCGTGTTCCCCCGAGTACGCGAGCCACGGTGCCTGCCGCCCCATCAGCTCGGCCCCTTCGGAGTCGGGGCCGATGACCCGCCCGTCCCGGAAGGACCGCGGTCCGCGCCAGAACAGGCCCGTGTAGCCCGCCATCTCGCGCCCCGCTGTGGTCGGGCTGCCGAAGCGCAGCGGTACCTCACGCCGGTTGGTGACCGCGGTGGCCCAGGTCAGCGCCCAGGAACCCGACTCGGGATCGACGTCGTGCACCTCGATGCGGCGCTCCTCGTCGGCCCACAGATCACCGTCGTACGGGTGCCAGCTGAGCCGCTCCGCGATGACCGCGCGGCTGTCGTCCGAGTCCACCCGGTCGAAGGCGACGTGCGCCATCGACCCCACGCGCTCTGGGAGTTCGAGATATCCCTTTCCGTGAACGTATATGTTGCCGCCCCACAGGTTCTGGCCGGAGAGGTGCGAGGCCGTCATCTGGAGACCCTTGTGCCAGCGGTGGTCATTGGGCCGGTAGTCCGTGACGACGTTGTTCGCCAGCGTCCTGAGGGGATGCAGATACGGCTTCGGGGACTCCCAGGCGGCCTCGGGACGGTAGACGTAGTTCAACAGCTCGACCCCGGTGCCGACTTCGCTGATGGTCACGCGCTCACCGTGCGCGTGGACGATGCGCAGGCCACCGTCCGGGGACGTGGTCATGCCGTCACTTCCTGGCCCACGGACACCTCGCGAACCACGGGCGCCCAGCCGGGCGCGCCGCCGTGCAGAGCCGCGTAGTACGGATCCCCCGGACCGATCTCCCCGGCACGGACCGTCGTATCCGTGAACGCCGACTTGTACAGCGCCGTGATCAGCTCAAGGCTGGTGCGTCCGTCGGCGCCGCTGCTGCGCGGCCGCTCACCCGCGCGCATGCTCGCGACCAGGTCCCGCAGTTGCGCGAGGTGGGAACTCGGCACGTCCACGCCGAAGTCGCGCCAGGCCGCCACGTCCGCGTCCGGCGTTCCCGGAACCGGCGTGATGCGCCAGTTGTCGTTGCTGTGCCCGTACAGGTGTGTGAGCTCGACGGTGGCGCGTTCGCAGTCGATGCGGATGCGGCTGACCTCGTCCGGGCTCAGGACGCTGTTGACGACAGTCGCCAGCGCGCCGTTCTCGAAGCGGACGAGAGCGGTCGACACGTCCTCCGTCTCCACGTCGTGCACGAGGCGTCCGGCCATGGCGCGCACCTCGCTCCACGGCCCCATCAGGTCAAGGAGCAGATCCATCTGGTGGATGCCGTGCCCCATCGCGGGCCCACCGCCCTCGGTCTCCCAGCGTCCGCGCCAGGGCACGGCGTAGTAGTCGGCGTCGCGGTACCAGGTGGTCTGGCAGTGCGCGACGAGCGGACGGCCCATGGCCGCCGCGGCGATCAGGCGCTTCACCTGGCGAGCACCCGAGCCGAACCGGTGCTGGAAGACGATCGCGGCGTACGGCCCCCCGCCCAGCCCCTCCTCCGCCTCGACGGCGTCGAAGTCGGCGAGCGTCAGGACCGGCGGCTTCTCGCACCACACCCACGCACCGGCGCGCAGCGCCGCAACGGTCTGCTCGCGGTGCAGGGTCGGCGGCGTGCAAATGACGACCAGGTCCGGCCGCTGCTCTTCGAGCATGCGGTCCAGATCGGTGTACGCGTGCGGAATGCCTGCCTCCGCGCAGAACTCCCGTACGGCGTCCTCGGCGATGTCGACCGCGGCGACGATCTCCGTCTCCCCCTCCTCGGCGAGTCGGGCGAGCGCGGGGACATGGCTCCCTCGTGCGATGGCACCCGTACCGATGACGGCGGCCCTGATACGGCGGCCGTCGAGCGGCGCCCCGAGGCGGTTCGGGGAGGCCGCGGGGCTGGTGGCGTTGCGGGGTGTACGCATGGGCGTGATCAGCACTCCATCGGACGTGGTCGTCAGACGTTGGCCAACGCATGTTGACACCCGGGCGAACCTCGGCGGCAGCAAGCGCTTTCTCAACTGCTGAAACGTATGCGTCGGCCCAGCCGCAGGTCAACACCGAGAACGCGGTCGTCCAGCCCCCGGACCGAGCTCCGGGGGCACCCGGCGGCATCCAGCTACGAAACCCCTGTGGCAGAACTGTCGGACGGGGACGCTACGCTGCCCTCAACACCGCCCGTGATCACCGCGATCAGCGGCGCGGTGCGCCCGTCGCCCCTCCACGATCAGTACTGGGACCACGTAACTTCATGTCTTGGTTTGAATCCCTCATCCTCGGACTCGTCCAGGGGCTGACCGAGTTCCTTCCCGTGTCTTCCAGCGCGCATCTGCGTCTGACGGCGGCGTTCGCGCGCTGGGAGGACCCGGGCGCGGCCTTCACCGCGATCACCCAACTCGGCACCGAGGCCGCGGTATTGATCTACTTCCGCAAGGATGTCGCGCGGATCATCTCGGCGTGGTCCCGCTCGCTGGTGAACAAGGCGATGCGAAGCGATCACGACGCGCAGATGGGCTGGCTGGTGATCGTCGGCTCGATTCCGATCGGTGTGCTCGGGGTGACGCTCAAGGACCAGATCGAGGGGCCGTTCCGCGATCTGCGGATCACCGCGACGATGCTGATCGTGATGGGCATCGTCATCGGTATCGCCGACCGGCTCGCCGCCCGCGACGAGACGGGCGGGAAGCACCGGGCCGCCAGGGAACGCAAGACACTTCAGGACCTGAACACCAAGGACGGCCTGCTCTACGGCCTCTGCCAGGCGATGGCACTGGTCCCCGGCGTCTCCCGGTCCGGCGCGACCATCAGCGGCGGCCTGTTCATGGGCTACACCCGTGAGGCGGCGGCCCGTTACTCCTTCCTCCTCGCCATGCCGGCCGTGCTCGCCTCCGGGGTCTTCGAGCTCAAGGACGCCAGCGAGGGGGGCCATGTCGACTGGGGCCCGACGGCCTTCGCGACGGTCATCGCCTTCGTGGTCGGGTACGCCGTCATCGCATGGTTCATGAAGTTCATCTCGCACAAGAGCTTCATGCCGTTCGTCTACTACCGCATCGCGCTCGGCATCGTCATCATCGCGCTGGTGACGACGGGTGCGCTCAGCCCGCACGCCGCGGAGTCGTCAGGCTGACGACTCCGGTTCCGGCACGCCACCACCGAGTCGGCATGCCGACGGTTCAACTCCCCGGCAGGGCGCGCGCCCAGGGTTCCTGCTCGATCCGCAGACCATTGGCGACATAGGCGATCGTCCGGTACCAGCCCGCGAGGACCAGCAACTCCAGGACTTCGAGTTCGTCGAGGTGCTCCCGCAGTCCGCTCCACGCCTCGTCGCTCAGCTGTGCGGCGGCGTGGAGTTCGTCCACGGCGCGCAGCAGGGCCGTCTGGCGTGCTGACCAGGTGGGATCGTCGGCTTCGCCGGTCGCGGTGAGGGTGATCTGTTCCTGACCGAGTCCGGCCGCTTCGGCGAACACCGCCATATGGACGCCCCACTCGTACGCGCACCCGGAGCGGGCCGCGACGCGGGCGATGACGAGTTCACGGTCGGCGTCGCGCAGCCTGCCGTGGAAGAGGAGTGCCTCGCCCAACACCTGCATGCCCGAGGCCAGTTCGGGGTGGCGGACCAGGACCTTGAAGAGCATCAGAGGTTCACGGGTGGCGCCGGGCGGCATCCACCTGTGCAACGCGCGGTCGATCTCGGGCTCGTAGGGCGGCGTGACGCCGTCGATGCGCTGCTTCATGCCCTGCACCCTTGCGCTTCTGAAATCGAAGCGCAAGGGTGAGAAGTGAGCAAGTCCCCACGAGAGGTACTCACTTGAGCACACGACCCGAGCCGGACCAGTCCGCCGCCGAGACCTCATCACCCGGCGTCTCACCACCGGGCACCCCGGCACCCGACACCTCGGCGCCCAACAGCCTGGCTCCCAACACCCCGGTACCCGGCCGGCCAGTGCGTGGCTCGACGAGTGGCCGCCCCGTCATGGCGGCATTGGACCTCCTCGGCAGGCGCTGGATGCTGCGCGTCATCTGGGAACTCCACCGTGGCGGCGCCCCGACCGGCTTCCGCGACCTGCAGCGCCGCTGCGACGGTATGTCCTCCAGCGTCCTGTCCACCCGCCTGACGGAACTCCGCGAGGCCGGCATCACCGCGTCGACCGCCCACTCCACCTGGCATCTCACCCCGCTCGGCGACGAGTTGGTGAGCTCGATGGGCCCCCTGCTGGACTGGTCCCGCACCTGGGCCGAGCGACAGTCGACGCGGCGGCCGTGACCAACCACATACGTCCTGAGTAGCCGTCTGGTAGCGCACTGTCAGTCCTTGCCCCTAGGCTTGCAGGCATGTCCCCGAATTTCGTGCACTCTGGTTCCGTGCGGTCCGCCGCCGCGGTGAACGAACAGATTCGCGCGCTGTGGATGCGCGCGGGCGGCTCCCTCTCAGCTCAGGAGCGAGCGGAGTACGAGCTGTTGGTCGTGGAGTGGGCCAAGGCGATACGCGGCGAGATCATCGAGGCGGCCTGAGACCGGAGTCCGATCACCCGGGCTGCCTGGGGCGGGGTCCGATAACCGGGGCGGCTTGGGGGCAGGGGCCGAGTGGGCCCGCCTCGCCTCGGCGCGCGCTCCCGTTAGCGCTCGCGTGGACCCAAGTGCGCGGCCGCGCGACGGCGACGGCGACGGCGCGATGACGCTGCGCAAGTGGCGGCGCGATGACGCTCCGGGGGTAACGGCGGCGGCGCTCGAACAAGCCGAGCCGGACCGCCCCGTACGTCACCGTCCGCCAGCAACCCGCAGCACAGCCCCCGTCGTGTACGAAGCGTCAGGAGACATCAACCAGGCGATGGCGGCGGCGATTTCCCCGGCCTGGCCGGCCCGGCGGAGCGGAACCGCGGACCCGGTGCGCTCGGCACGGCCCGGATCGCCCATCGCCGCATGCATCTCGGTGTCGATCATTCCCGGCGCGACCGCGTTGACGCGGATGCCGTCGGGGCCGAGCTCCTTGGCGAGGCCGATCGTCAGGGCGTCGACGGCCGCCTTGCTCGCCGCGTAGTGGACGAACTCCCCCGGGCTGCCGAGCGTTGCGGCCGCCGAGGAGACGTTCACGATGACGCCGCTTCCCCAGGCCGCCATCGAACGGGCCGCCCGCCGCGAACACAACAGCGTGCCCAGGAGGTTGACCTCCACCACCCGCCGCAGATCGGCGGGGTCGGCGTCCGCGAGCCTGCCGAGCGGGCCGGTCACCCCGGCGTTGTTCACCAGACCCGTCACCGGTCCCAGCCGGTCCGCCGCCGTGTCGAACAGCCGCTCCACGTCGGCTTCGTCGGAGGTATCGCCGCGGACCGTGACGCAGCGTGCCCCGGCGGCCCGGACAGCGGCGGCGGTCCATTCGGCGGCGGCGCCGTCACTGACGTACCCGAGCGCGATGTCGTGCCCGTCCGCCGCGAGGCGCGTACAGGTCGCGGCACCGATCCCCCGGCTGCCGCCGGTGATAACAGTGACAGGACGTGACATAACAGTCTTCCAGCAGCGCGAATGGATCGCTCTACGATCGCAGATGCGCCAGCATGTCCTCGCCGAGATGTACGGCCTCTCAACTGGCAGCATCACCGCCCCGCAGTCGAGTTCCCCACAAGTACGAGGCTGTGGATCTCCGTTGCGAGCGGTGTCACACCGTAGATGCTCACGATCAGCCGGGCCGGTGCGCCCCCGTCCCCCATCACCTCACCGCTGCTCGGTCCTGCCGCCTGTTTCCGTCCTCGGCGGCTCGGTGTCGAACGGAAGCGTGACGACGAGCGATGTTCCGCCACCGTCCGGGCTGTCGATCCTGATCGTCCCGTCGAGCGCCTCGACTCGATCTTGCAAGCCGACGAGGCCCGAACCCCGGCTGGAATCCGCTCCGCCGACACCGTCGTCGCGAATCGACAGCAGTAGGCCACCGTCGCGCAGCGCGAGCGAAACCTCTATGTGCGACGCTCGCGCATGCTTCGTCGCATTCGCCAACGCCTCCGACGCGACGAAGTACGCCGCAACCTCGATCGGCTCAGGGAGCCGCGCTTTCGTCGTGACATCGAGCTCGACGGGAATCGCCGAACGGCGCGCGAGCGTACGCAAGGCCGGACCGACACCGCCCGCGGAAAGGATCGCGGGGTGGATCCCACGCGAGATCTCCTGGAGGTCGTCGATCGCGGCGGCCAGTCCCGTCGCGAATCGGGACAGCGAGGCTCGAAGATCGTGCCTCTCGGGAGGAGCGTTCGCCTCCTCGGCGCGCACATCCAGTACGAGCGAGACCAACTGCTGCTGCGTGCCGTCGTGGAGGTCTCGCTCGATCCGGCGGCGAGCCGCGTCGGACGCCGCGACGATCCGTCTGCGCGAGGCGGCAAGCTCGGCACGGCTGTCCGCGTTCGCGATCGCGGTCGCGAGTAGCTCCGTGAAGTCGGTCATGCGCTGCTCGGCGTCGGCCGGAAACTGTTCGCGGCTCGTCGCGGCGGCAATCGCCCCCCAGAGAGTGCCTCCGACCACAATCGGAACCGCCACGGAACAGCGAATCCCCAACCGTTGCGCTCTGCGCTTGACGAATTCTGACGCGCGGCTGAAGTCGTCGACGCGAGCCGGCCGGCCGGTTCGCACCACCATGGTCAATGCCAACCCCGACTCGAGTTTCAAACGACTGCCCACCGGCAGTACGTCAAGCGCGGTCCCTCTGCTGGCGACGATGGCCATCGTCCCGTCAGGCTCGAGCCTCCCGATCGTGGTGGCCTCGGCGTCGAGGAGCCGCTCCCCCTCCTCGGCGACAGCCGCGAAGACCTTCACCGGCGGCACGCCCCTGGCGACTAGGGTCGCCACGCGCCGCAGCGCCGCCTGCTCACCCGCAAGCCGTCTCAACTCGCTCTCGGCCCGCCGACGTTCTGTCACGTCGCGTGCCACCCCGAAGATGGTCCTCTCATTGAGAACAGGGGTCGACCTCCACTCCAGCACTCTGTACGAGCCGTCCTTGCGAACGTAACGGTTCTCGAACGACGTGACCTTCCCCCCTTGGCAGATCGCGGCCACCTGCGCGGCAGTCTCCTCACGGTCCTGCGGATGAACGATCTCGAGATACGGCCGCGCCAGGAACTCCTCCGCCGTGTAGCCGAGAATCTGTTCGACGGCCGGATTGACACGCGTGGCATTTCCCTCGAAATCGGCGACGGCGATCAGGTCCGAAGAGAGATGGAAGATGCGGTCGAGCTCGTCCTGCGCCCTGGCTCGCCGCGCCGCATTGACCCCCAGCACCCCGGCGAGGGCCGCGAGGACCAGGCCGGCCGCCAGGATGTTCCAGGGCAGGACCGCACCGGCCCCGTGCACCGACTCCTGCGGCACAGCGACGTCGAATCGCTCTCCTGCGATCGTGAACGTGCTGTGCACGGCCGCCGCGCCACCGAGATCTCCAACAGAGTTGCCGCCGACGGTGAGTTGGAGCGGCACCGTGTCTGTGGCCGCTCTGCGCAAGGTGAGTTCGGATACGAACAACATCACGAACCCCGGTTCGACGCCTCCCTTGGTGAAGCGCGGAGCGGACCTGATGAGAAAGAGCCCGTTCGTGCCATCTCGTAGGGTCGCCAGAGGAGTTGCGCTTGCCTCATAGAGCCCACTCGCACGAGTCACCGCCGCGGCCACGCCCGGTTCGCTGCCGAGATCGATCCCGGGCACCGTCATGGGAGGGGTGCCGGAAACGAAGGTCGCCGGCAGATACGAGGAACGCGGTCCGACGGGCACGACCCTGAGTCGCCGGTCGCGTGTGACGATGGGAGAGCCGATACGGCGCTCGTATTCGGTACGACGCGCAGTGGGTACCTGCTCCACCCATGCGGCAGTGGGGAAACCGGCCGGCCCGAGCCATCTGGATGCGTTGCTTTCGAACTCCCCGCTTGCGATCTCGGTCCCTGCGGCGCTCCCCATGAACCGGCGGAGACTCTCGGCCAGGGAGGAGCCCTGCTCGACGCGCTCGCGAATCTGCGCTGCCGCGAGTTCGGCGCGGTGCTCGGAGTCACGTTGCGCGTCTCGCTCGCCCAGCATGCGAGCACCGAGGAAGCCGGCAACGGTCAACCCCAGGACCAACGCCACGGTCAAAATCTGCCGAGGCCGCATGCTCCAATCCCCTCGGGTACGAAACACGTTTCCTCCTTCGCCGTTGCCTGTGGAAGACGCGTTCTTGGCCGTCGGTGCACGGTGCGCTAGCTTGACGGAATCGGTCAAGAGGGGGCCCCAGAGCGAGGATTCGGCCGTCTCGGCGGTTCTCCCGAACCGGAGGTGCCGTCGGAGATCAACCGGCTTCGCCGGGCGGTGCGTAACGCGCCGGACCCTCTCCCGTCCGGATGGGCATCGTCCTCAGTGCCCGGGCGAGGAGGTTCGATGACGGACCAGCGCAATGGCCCGCCCACCGGCGGTTTCCGCCGTGCGGTGACCCGGAGGTCGTTCCTGGAGTCTGCGGCGGCGGTGGTAGGGATGCCGATCGCAGGATCGTTGATCGCGGGCTGCGGCAGCCGAGCCACGCCGTCCAAGCAGTTGGTCGTCGCGGCGGCAACGACCCCTCCCAGCCTTGACTGGGAACTTGTGTTCGGCAAGGAAGTGTACGACCACGTCTTCAACTTGAACGACCGGCTGACCCGTTGGAAGAGCATCGCCGCTCCCGGCGAGCCGGACGGCTTCGACCTCGCGTGGCAGGCCGGTGACTACCAGGACATCACCGAGCCACGCATGGCCGAGGGCTGGGAGGTCACCAACGGCGGGAGAACCTACACGTTCTCGCTCCGAAAGGACTGGCCGAGTCACGCAGGGAACGAGTTCACGGCCGACGACGTGAAGTGGACCTTCGACCGGAGCTTCGCGGTCGACGGCATCACGAGCTTCTACAACACCCTCGCCACCATCGAGCGCCCGGAGGATGTGAAGGTCCTCGACCGTCACACGGTCCGTATCGAGCTGGCGGAGCCCGGCCCTGACCTGCTTCTCACCATGAGCGAGTTCTGGCGCGCGATGGTGGACTCCAAGCTGGCGAAAAGCCATGCGACGTCAGGCGATCCCTGGGCGAAGCGCTGGCTGAAAAGCCACGACGTGGGCTTCGGTCCGTTCAAACTCGCCGAGCTCAGCCCTGGGCGCCATGTGGTCTGGGTGGCCCACAAAGAGCATCCCTTCCCTCCCGAGATCGACCAGATCACGTTCAAGCAGGTGCCGAAGTCGTCCGACCGACTCGACGCGCTGATGACCGGAGAAGCCCAGGTTGCTCAGTACCTGTCGCCCGCGGACATGCAAACGCTGGAGAACAGCAAGGACATGCACCTCTGGAACTTCCAGGGCTATGTCATTCACTCGAGCCCCATGAACCCGAAGTACCCACCGCTTGACGACATCCGGGTCCGACAGGCCCTGTCCTACGCGACGCCGTATCAGCGGATCATCGACAAGGTCTACCGAGGGTACGCAGGAGCGGCCCACGGCCCCATCTCGGACCACGCGGCCGGATTCGACCCCTACTTCCACCCGTACACCTACGACCCCGAGCGGGCACGCGAACTGCTGCGGGAGGCAGGCCACGCGAAGGGGTTCAGGACGACGTTGGCCTACAGCACCGCGGAGCCGCTCGGAGAGCCTGTCGGTGCCGAGCTCCGGAGCGCTTTCGGAGACGTCGGAGTGACACTCGAACTCGAAGCGCTGCCGCCCTCGACGTATACGCACGCGTTGTTCGGTGGCGAGCGGCCGATGTTCTTCCAGAGCTTCGGGGCCGATTCGCCGGACCCCGCCTACGCGCTCGGAGTCTTCTACCAGTCGAAGAGCTCCAACAACTGGGGCGGATACAGCAGCGCAAAGGCCGACGCCTGCCTGGCCGAGGCTGGGCTCCCTCAACTCGGTTGGGACCAGCGGGTCGAGGAGCACAAGCGCTGTGCCAGGATCATCGCGAACGACGCCCCTTGGCTGTGGATCGCGCAGCCCGGCTTCCAGGTGGGCACGCGCAAGAACGTGACCGGCATCAACTGGTACGCGGGGGAAGGTGTCGACTGGTCCAAGGTCGACTACACGAACTGACGCCGGTACAACCTTGGCTACTCTCCAGTCACTTGACCTGCGAGGTTGGCTCAGGCCGCCGGCCTTTGACGAATGGATATGCGCGACCGCAGTTGCTGGATAGAGTCGTCTTGTCACAGCTGGTTGTGGGGACAACCAAGGTGCCTTTCGGCTGCCAACGTCCTGGGGAGGGCCTGCAGCAAATGAGTCGTCGCTCTACTGGTTATGTCGGCGTGTGGGCTGAGGTGCAACGGCAGCAGCAGCGCCAGTTGGAAGCCGAAGCCAGACAGCGGAGACAGGAAGCTCAGCAGGCGCGGGCCTACCAGCGACGAGCCGCCCAGAGCCGCCGCGAGTACCGGCAGGCAGATGCACTGCGCCGCACGGAGGAACTCGACGCACAGGTCGCGTCACTGCAAGGCCTTCTCGCCTCGGGTTGTCACGCCCCGGCTTTCCGGGCTTCCTCGCTCATGCGACGCGAAGAGGTCCAGCCCTTCGCTCCAGGACCGTTGGCGCATCCCGTACCCATGCCGGATTTCAATCAGTACCAGACGCAGAGCGGTTGGACCGCGAGTCGCCGGGCCCAGGCACAGGCCGAAGGACGGGCACGCTTCGAGCGGGACTGGCATGCCGCCCAGACGGCGGAGGCTCACCGACAGCAACAACTGGCTTCGTACGAGCGGGAGTACCGCCAGTGGGCCGATGCCCAGCTGGCGGAGGTGCGTGCCCACAACGCCGGCGTCGTCGCGACCACCGAAGGCGTAAGGCGCCGGGATCCCGATTCCGTTGTCGAGTACTTCTCCGCCGCTCTCTACGCCTCCACGGCGTGGCCCGAAGGATTCCCGCGGCAGATTGCGGCGGCCTACGATCCGGCGGCCCGACAGTTGGTACTGGATTGGGAGTTGCCCGCCTACAGCATCGTCCCTGAGGTCAAGTCCGTTCGGTACATGTCCGGGGTGGATCAGGACAAGGAGACCCCCCGTCCGGTGGGCCAGCGCCGAGCCTTGTACGGGGAGGTTCTCGCCCAGTGCATGCTGCTCGTGCTGAACGAGCTCTTCGCCGCGGATGAGCAGGGTGCGCTCGAGTCGGTGGCGTTGAACGGGTTCGTGGAGGGACATGACCCTACGACGGGCCGACCGGGCCAGATGTTCCTCGCAACCGTCATGGCTTCGCGTTCTTCGTTCCGTGACCTGCACCTGGCACAGGTGGACGCGGGTAGTTGCCTGGCCGACGGGCTGCGCGGGCAGCTCTCGGCCCGGCCGGACCAACTCACCCCGGTACGGCCGAGTCGGCGGCCACAAGACGTCGGAAACCGCGTTGTCGCCCACGGCAGCGATGAGGAACCGGACCTGTACGACATGGATCCGGTCGCATTCGAGGACCTCGTCGCCGATCTCTTCCGAGCCATGGGAATGCAGGCGGTGACGACCCAACGCTCCAACGACGGCGGAGTGGACGTCGACGCGCTGGATCCGACGCCGATCCGAGGCGGCAAGATCGTCGTTCAGGTGAAGCGCTACCGCAACACGGTCCCGCCAACCTCCGTACGCGACTTGTACGGAACTGTGCAGGACGCGGGCGCCAACAAGGGCGTCCTTGTGACGACGTCAGGGTTCGGCCCCGGCTCGCACACCTTCGCCAACGGCAAGCCGCTGGAACTCATCTCGGGCAGCGAGCTCGTCGACCTGCTGCATCGGCACGGGCTGCGCGGGCGACTGGGTGAGGGTGGCCGGCCATCCGCACCGCGGCCGACCCCGTCGAACCCACCCACTCGGCTGCCCGACGACTACAACGTCCTGGGCATGTCGTGGACCGGAAGCGTCGCCCTGGATGTGTGCGCGCTCGTCTGCCACGGCAACCGCGTCCTCAGTGACGATCACTTCGTCTTCTTCAACAACCCACAGACACCCGACGGTTCAGTACGTGCCCTTCCCGCGACGGTGCCCGACAAGGCCGCGATCTGCGTTTCCTTCGACGGGCTACCGACGGAGGCCGATCGGTTCGTACTGGTCGCGGCCATCGACCCGGAGGTCAACCCGGACGCCGATCTTTCCGGCTTCACCGATGCCTGCATCCGGCTCCTCGATCCGGAGATGTCCGAGCTGGGACAGCTCGAGGTCTCCGACGGCCGACCGCTCGAAACCGCCTTGGTACTCGGATCCTTCCGCCGAAGGCCGAACGGAGACTGGGAGTTCGTCCTCGGCGGCAAGGGCTACGCAAGCGGCCTGGAGGAACTCGTTCAGGACTACGGCATCGATGTCGAGTAGCTCAGCCCGAGTCCAGACGTCTGACGAACAGTTCGGGGCGCCGGCACGCACGTACCTGTCCGTGGCTATGACGCCGTCGGCATCATGACGTGCCGTCTGACGAGTTCGTACGACCTCAATCGGTCGGCCAAAGCGTAGACGGGCGTCACCAGCATGAGTTCGTCCGCGCCGGTCACGTCGACGAGGTCCGCCAGGTGCTTCGCCACGGTGTCGGGTGAGCCGTATGCCTGTTGGGCACGGAAGCTCGTCAGCGCCTGCGCCTCTTCTTCGGTGAACGAGTGGGTCGCGGCCTCTTCGGGCGTGGGGAAGGCGAAGTCGCCCCGTCCCTTGAGGAGTGCGGCCTTGAGGACAACCATCGGGCCGGCGAGCCGGGCAGCCTCCTCCTCCGTCTCGGCGCACACCGTTTCCACGCAGATCAGCACGCGCGGGCGCTCGCACCAGCGTGACGGGGAGAAATGCTCGCGGTAGTGGTTCAGCGCGGCCAGGGTGTTGTCCGGCCGAATGTGATGGGCGAAGGCGATCGGCAGTCCGAGTTCCGCGGCGAGCGCGGCACCGGCCGTGCTCGATGACAGCAGCCACGGCTCCGGGAGCGGGTCGAGCGCGACCTCGTCCACCAGGAAACGCAGAGTAGCCGACACGTCGTCGCGGTACTCGTCGTCCGTTGTCGGACCGGCCCCACGGCGCAGAGCCCGCGCCGTGGAGTCGTCGAAGGTGCCCGGTCCACGGCCGATACCCAGGTCGATCCGGCCCCCGTGCAGTGCGGCCAGCGTGCCGAACTGCTCGGCCAGCATGATCGGGGCGTGGTTCGGAGCGAGAACGCCCCCGGAGCCGAGACGGATGGACGACGTCAACGCGGCCGCGTGGGCGGTCAGGACGACGGGCGGGAACGCTCCGATGGCCGGTGAGTGGTGATGCTCGGCGTACCAGAGGCGCAGATAGCCGAGTTCCTCAAGGCGTCGGGCGAACTCGGTGGTGTCTCGCAGTGTGTCTGCCGCTCCCGCGCCCGTTTGGACCATGGCCACTTCGAGCGCGCTGATCGGTACGGTGATCATCCGGTCAGTATAGGAAACGTCCAACAGCGCCAACCCCTCCGCGCGCAAGGCCGATCGGCCGCCGAAACCGATGACTGGTGAATATCACCGCTTTGCCCCTTGGCGTGGAACGCTCCGTAGCCAACACTGATCCAATGACGCAGCGTGTGGAGCTCGCGACCGTGATGGACCGGTTTGCCGTGGATGGACTCGTCACCGAGTACGCGGTGGCAGTGGACGACGGCGACTGGGAGGGGTACCGGGGGCTGTTCGCGCCGGACGGACGCGCCGACTACCGCTCCGCCGGCGGAATCGAGGGAGACGCCGGCCAAGTCGCGGGATGGCTCTCCCAGAGCATGGAACTGTTCCCGATGCGCCAGCATCTGATCGTCAACCGGCGCGTCCGGTTCGAGCTGCTGGAGCAGGACACCGGCGACACAGCCCGGATCCAGGCGGACTACATCAACCCGATGAAGTTCGCGGCAGACGACAACGGTTCCACCGCGCCCGACTTCGTCTGCGGCGGCCGCTACGCCTTCGCACTGGTGCGTACGTACGACGGCTGGCGGCTGCGCGAGGTGGTCGTCCAGGAGAAGTGGCGCCGCACCTCGCAGGCACGTCAGGAGCCCGTAGCCACCACCTGACCGTTCTGACACCCCTCAACAACGCTGAACGGCCGTCGCCTCGGCGTCCCCGCCGAGAGCAGCCGCCACCCGCGCCTCCCGACCAAGAGCAGCCGCCACCGAGCGCCCTGACCGAGAACAGTCGCACCCCGAGCCGACACCCCCTGTCGGAGATCGTCCCCAACGCGCACACTGGAGCCACGCACCGGGGAGGGGAGGCGCCGTATGAACAGGCCCGAGCGCCGGCTCGCTTCTCCCTGGCGACGTGGCATCCTCGCCGTGGCGGCCGGCGCGCTGCCCGTGTTCGCCTTCCCCGCCCCTTCCTTGTGGTGGTTCGCGTACGTCGCCCTGGTGCCCTGGATCCTGCTGGTCCGCGCGGCCCCGACGGCAAAACGGGCCGCGTACGACGGCTGGCTCGGCGGCCTCGGTTTCATGCTGGCCGTGCACCACTGGCTGCTGCCGAGCCTGCATGTGTTCACAGTGGTCATAGCCGCGCTGCTCGGCGTGCTGTGGGCCCCCTGGGGCTGGCTCGTACGGCGGCTCCTCGGCGGTACGCCGTCGCCCGGGCAGGTCGCGGCGGCGCTCGTGGTACTGCCGTCCGGCTGGCTGATGGTCGAACTCGTCCGGTCCTGGCAGGGGTTGGGCGGCCCCTGGGGTCTGCTCGGGTCGAGTCAGTGGCAGGTGGGGCCGGCGCTGCGGCTCGCCTCGGTCGGCGGGGTGTGGCTGCTCAGCTTCCTGGTGGTGACGGTCAACGTCGCCGTCGCCGTACTCGTCTCGGTTCGCGGGGCCCGAATACCCGCCGTGGCCGGCCTGGTCGCCACCGCCGCCGCGACCTCGGCGGCCTGGGCGTGGTCGCCGCGCCCCGACGCGGACGGCGCGGTCCGGATCGCCGTCGTACAACCCGGAGTCGTCAACGGCCTGGACAGTATCGAGAAGCGCTTCGCGCGCGAGGAGGCGCTCACCCGCACGCTCGCCGGACAGGACCTCGACCTGGTCGTCTGGGGCGAGAGCAGCGTCGGCTTCGACCTCGCCGATCGGCCCGACCTGGCGAACCGGATCGCCGCGCTGTCCCGGCTCACGGACGCCGACATCCTGGTGAACGTCGACGCGCGCCGCTCCGACCGGCCCGGCATCTACAAGAGCTCGGTCCTGGTGGGCCCCCAGGGCCCGACCGGCGACCGGTACGACAAGATGCGGCTGGTCCCCTTCGGCGAGTACGTTCCCGCGCGCAGCGTCCTCGGCTGGGCGACGTCCGTGGGCAAGGCGGCGGGCGAGGACCGCAGGCAGGGCACCGAGCAGGTGGTGATGAACGTCGGGCACGGGCTGCGGGTCGGCCCGATGGTCTGCTTCGAGTCGGCGTTCCCCGACATGAGCCGCCATCTCGCCCAGGACGGCGCCGAGGTACTCCTCGCGCAGTCCTCGACATCGAGCTTCCAGCACAGCTGGGCGCCCGAGCAGCACGCCTCGCTCGCCGCGCTGCGGGCCGCCGAGACCGGCCGCTCGATGGTGCACGCGACACTGACCGGCGTCTCCGCCGTCTACGGCCCGAGCGGCGAGCGCGTCGGCTCCTGGCTCGGCACCGACGCGAGCACGACGATGGTGTACGAGGTGCCGCTGGCCCGGGGTGTCACGCCGTACGTCCGGTTCGGCGACTGGCCCGTGCACGCGGCCCTGCTGGTGCTGGCGGCCTTGTGCGCGACGGAGGGCACACGCGCGGTCAGGCTACGGCGGCTCGCTCCTCCACCGCACGTACCACTTGCTCGCACAGCTCATGAGTCGCCAGCGCGTCCCGGGCACTGAGCACCTTGCCCGCGCGCACGGAGTCCAGGAAGGCGAGCACCACCTGCTCGATACCGCGCTGCCTGGCCACCGGTACCCAGTCCCCGCTCCGCCGCACGGTCGGCTGTCCCTTGTGGTCGATCACCTCGGCGAGGTTGAGCACCTGCCGCTTGGTGTCCTGCCCCGAGACCTCGAGGATCTCCTCCGCCGAACCGCTCAGCCGGTTCATCACGCCGAGCGCAGTGAAGCCGTCCCCGGCGAGCTGCAGTACGACGTGGTGCAGCAGTCCGCCCTCGACACGGGCGCGTACGGTCACGTCGTCGATGGGCCCCGGCGCCAGGAACCGCAGCGTGTCGACGACATGGATGAAGTCGTCGAGGATCATGGTGCGGGTCCGCTCCGGCAGCCCGACGCGGTTCTTCTGCATCAGGATCAGCTCCCGCGGGTGGTCGGCGCACTGCGTGTACCCGGGCGCGTGACGCCGGTTGAAGCCCACCGCCAGACTGACGTTCCGCTCCTCCGCGAGCCGCACCAGCCGCTCCGAGTCGGCGAGTTCGTACGCGAGGGGCTTGTCGACGTACGTCGGTACGCCGGCCTCCAGCAGGCGCGTGACGATCTCGGGGTGCGCCACGGTGGCCGCGTGCACGAACGCGGCGTCGAGATCCTGGGCCAGCAGCGCCGCCAGGTCGGTGTGGCGCTGCTCCCGCGGAAGATGGAGGCCGTCGGCGACCCTGGTGAGCGTCGCGGGCGTGCGTGTCTGCACATGCAGCTCGACGCCCGGCTGCACGCTCAGCACCGGCAGATATGCCTTCTGCGCGATGTCACCGAGTCCGATGCAGCCGACCTTCACAGGGGTCTCCTCAAGGAGTGCGTTGCGGGTTTTGGGGTACTTTCCGGGTCTCTGACCTCGCCGGGCCTCGTCGCGAAGCATACGGCTGTTGGGTCGGACGCCTCAGGGCCGCCGGGTCACCTCACGGATTCCGGTGCCCTCCGGAGGAGCGGAAGGATCACCCGTGCGGGGCATCCTCCGCTTGTCCGCTCCCCAAAGAGGGCCCGACACAGCAGAGTTGCGCGGGTGCATCGATCAACCACGACCGCGACGCTCCTGGTCACCGTGGCCGTCACCGCCCTCTCCGGCTGTGTGACCGTCCAGCGGCCCCCCTCTTCCGGCCTTCCGCCCGCACCGTCCGGCCCGTCCGTGCCACGTCCGGACGGCCAGGCCGAGCCGCAGATCGTGCAGGCACCGGCGCGGGAGGCGCTGGAGCTCATCGGTCCGTCCCGAAAACCCTCCCCCAGCGCGCCCGCACCGCGCAGGGCGGCTGCCCCTCCGCCGCCCGCCGCGGCCCCACCGGCCACTCCACGCCGGCCCCGCACCGCCCCGCGTCCCGAACCACCACGCCCGGAGCCACGCATCACCGTCCCGCCCGTTGTCCCGGATATCCCGACGACCACGGACGTCTGTGCCCTCGGCAAGAAGTACGGCGGCTGGTCGGCGGACAGCCCGGAGGCTGTCATCTGTAAGAGGGCATACGGCCACTGACGGAACCGGCGCCTACCGCGCCGGTGCCCGTCCGGCCTGGCATCCGCGTACGGTAAGCCCCCCGTCAGCCCCCGCCCACGCACCCCGCAGTCCCTCGATCAGGTACGCCGTCTCGGCGGCCCCAGCGTCTCTCCTCCGGGTCCGCCCGAGGGACCGGGGCCGCCCAATGACCCGGGCCCCTCCCCCGACCCCGAAGTCCCGTCCCCGTCGAGCCGCGCCTCCAGCCGGCCGATCGCCGCCCGGACACCGTCCCCGTAGCTGTCCTCCCCGAGGGCGCCGACCGCACCGCGCGCCCGGCGCAGATGGGTGCGGGCGGCCTCGGTGCGGCCGAGCTTCACATAGTCGGCGGCGAGGTTCAGATGCAGGGACGGATAGAACGCGCGCACCGCGAGCGACTCGTGGTGCTCGGCGATCCTCCCGTCGGTGAGCTCCTCGGCCGCCGACAACGCCCGTAGGTCCCAGGCGAGTTCATCCGACGGGTCGTCCTGCGTGTCGGCCATGTAGTGCGCCAGCGTGCAGCGGTGCAGGGGGTCGCCGTCCTCGCCGATCTGCGCCCACAGGTCCAGGAACCGGCCCCGGGCCTCCTCGCGGTCACCGCCGTGGTGCAGCATGACGGCCTGTCCGATCCGGGTCATCATGGCATCCGGCGCCGCCTGCTCCTGTTGCTCCGCCACCGCGTCCTCCACAGGCTCGTCACTGATCCTCACGATGCCAACGACGCTAACGGCAGCCACTGACAATCACGCTCAGGCGCCCCCGTACTCCGCTGGGCCAGGCCGGTGACGGTCCTGGCCCAGCGGTGCCCCTAGGGGGTGTCGTTCGGATCACCTCGGATCAGGCCGCGGCGCATGGTGCGGTGCATCGCAAGGCGGAGCATCACCCGCGTACTGGACGTACCCGAGTGATGCGACAACGCGGCGAGGTGCCGTGCCAGGCGTCGCGGACCCGGGGTGATCCGAACGACACCCCCTAGCGGGCACCCGTCAGCCGAGGTCCGGAATCCGCCAGTCGATCGCCTCGTGGCCCTGGGCGGCCACGGCCTCGTCGATCTGCGTGAACGGACGCGAGCCGAACCACTTCTTCGCGGACAGCGGCGAGGGGTGCGCCCCCTTCACCACCACATGCCGCTCCTCGTCGATGAGCGGGAGCTTCTTCTGCGCGTAGTTGCCCCACAGGACGAAGACCGCCGGGTCGGCCCGGTCGGCGACGGCGCGGATGACCGCGTCCGTGAACTTCTCCCAGCCCTTGCCCTTGTGCGAGTTGGCCTCTCCGGCGCGCACGGTGAGCACCGCGTTGAGCAGCAGTACGCCCTGCTCGGCCCACGGCAGCAGATAGCCGTTGTCCGGGATCGGGGTGCCCAGCTCCTCCTTCATCTCCTTGTAGATGTTGCGGAGTGAGGGCGGGGTCTTCACACCCGGGCGGACGGAGAAGCACAGACCGTGCCCCTGGCCCTCGCCGTGGTACGGGTCCTGACCGAGGATCAGCACCTTCACCCGCTCGTACGGCGTCGCGTCGAGCGCGGCGAAGACCTCCTCCCGCGGGGGGTAGACGGGGCCCTTCGCGCGCTCCTCCTCGACGAACTCGGTGAGTTCCTTGAAGTAGGGCTCCTGCAACTCGTCGCCCAGGACGTCGCGCCAGGACTCGGGCAGCATGGCGATATCGGTCACGTCAACTTCCTCCGATGTGCGGTCACTTCCAGACCACAGAACCTACCGCCGCCCACTGACAACCGGGTCCGAACCCCGGCGCTACCAGCTGGTCTTCCGGTACAGCTCCCACATCGTCATGATCGTCGACGGGTCGAGGGCGACCTCGCCACCCGAGATGTCCTCACTGGCGGCCACATACTGCTTGCCCTGCCACAGCGGCAGCAGCCGGGCGTCGTCCACGAGGATCTGCTGGGCCTCCTCGAACTCCTTGACGACGGCTCCGCGGTCGGTCTCGCGCCGTGACTCGGGAAGCAGGTTGTTGGTGATGTGCGGGGCCGGATAGGGCGTACCGAGCGCGTTCTCCTCGCCCACGAAGGGCGCGATGAAGTTCTCGGCGTCCGGGAAGTCGGGGAACCAGCCTCGCCCGAACACCGGGTACTCGCCCTTGCGGTAGCCCGCTTCATACGTCTTCCAGGGGCGGCTCTTGAGGGTGACCTTGAACAGGCCGGAGTCCTCCAGCTGGCTCTTGAGCTCTCGGAACTCGGGGGCGGTCTCGGAGCCGTAGCGGTCGGTCGTGTACCAGAAGGTGAGCGGGACGCGCTCGGTGATGCCCGCCTCCAGGAGGAACTGCCGGGCCTTGGACGAACTGGGTGACCCGTAGTCGTCGAAAAAGCCCACCGTGTGGCCGACCAGCCCCTTGGGGACCATGGAGTACAGCGGCTCGACGGTGTCCTTGTAGATCTTGTTCGCGATCGCCGGCCGGTCGACGATCTGGGCAACGGCCTTGCGGACGGCCGGTATTGCGGCCCACCGGTCCTTCGGGTTGAACACCAGGTAGCTGATCTCGGTGCCCGCACCCTCGATGAGCTGGATGCCCTTGTCAGGGTCCTGCCCCCGGAGGGAGACGATGTCCGAGGCGGCGAGGCCGCGGAAGGTGACGTCGATGTCCTTGTCGCGGAGAGCGGCGACCATCTGGGCCGAGTCCTGGAAGTAGCGGATGGTCACCGCGTCGTTCTTGCGGTCGGCGAAGCCTTTGTAGCGGTCGTTCGTGACGAGTTCCGCCTGCTTGCCCTCTTCGTAGGACCGCAGCGTGTAGGGCCCGGAGCCGGTGACCTGGTCGCCGTTGCGCAGGGCGTCGGCGGGGTAGTCCTCGGGATCGACGATCGACATGGCGGGCGTGGCCAGGACGAACGGGAAGGTCGCGTCGGATTTGTTGAGGTGGAAGACGACCTCACGGTCGCTCAGCGCCTGGACTCGGTCGAGGCTGCCCAGCAGGCCCGCGGGGCCGCCGACGACAGCGATCTTCCTGATCCGGTCGATCGAGTACTTGACGGCGAGCGCGTCGAGTGTGTCCCCGTCGGAGAACTTCATTCCCGCGCGCAGCCGACAGCGGTACGTGCGATTCGACGTGTCGGTGAACTTGCACTCGGCCGCGTCGGGCGCGGGCTCGACCGCGCCATTGGGATAGCTCAGCAGCGTCTGGTAGATGTTGCGGAACAGCTCCCAGGAGCCGTCCCAGGACGCCGCCGGATCCAGCGTGCTCGGAGCGCTGGTGGTGCCCACGACGATCGGCCCCTCGTCCTCGGACGCACCCGAGGAGAGGACGCCGCACCCGGCCACCACGGATATCGCCGTGAGCGTCGCCAGCTGCCGCAGCGATCGGTTCCGATTCCGGTTGAACACGCGCTCGCTCCTCGATCTGCCGTACCAAGGGACGACGGCAGACCATACCGCAGTGCCCCGCCGGGGGAACCACGTTCCCGGCAGGGCACTTGATCAGCATGTATGTGACTACGTTGTCATGCTTCTGTGCGTCCGTGATGCGTTGACGCGGGTGCGATTTCTGTCAACTTGCATGTCGCAGCAGGGGGCGATTCCGAACGTCGACACTGGCGCGATCCGTACGTCGACAGGGGCGCCCTTCGTGTCAAGGCGCGGCGCCCCCGACGCTGACGTCATCCCACTCCGGCGTTCAGGAAGATGCCGCCGTCGATCACCAGTGTCTGGCCGGTGATCCAGTCCGACTGCTGCGAGGTGAGGAACGCGGCGGCGCCGCCGATGTCCGCGGGGACACCGAGCCGGCCGAGCGGGTACGCCGCGACCACCTCCTCCTCGCGGCCCTCGTACAGAGCCTGCGCGAACTTGGTCTTGACGACGGCGGGCGCGATCGAGTTGACCCGCACCTTGGGCGCGAACTCGTGCGCCAGTTGCAGGGTCAGATTGACCATGGCGGCCTTGCTGATGCCGTACGCGCCGATGAACGGCGAGGCGGAAATGCCCGCGAGGGAGGCGATGTTGACGATCGCTCCGCCGTTGTCCTTCTGCCAGGCGTGCCAGGTCCGCTGGGCGAAGCCAAGAGCCGAGACGACGTTGGTCTCGAAGACCTTGCGTGCCACGTTGAGGTCGAGGTCGGCGATGGGGCCGAACACCGGGTTCGTACCGGCGTTGTTGACCAGGTAGTCGACGCGGCCGAAGGCCTCCATGGTGCGCTCGACGGCGACGGCCTGGTGGGCCTCGTCGTGGGCCTTGCCCGCGACGCCGATGACGCGGTCGGCACCGAGTGCCTCGACGGCTTCCTTGAGGGCGTCCTCGTTGCGGCCGGTGATGCAGAGCCGGTCACCGCGGGCGATCAGGGCCTCGGCAACTCCGTAGCCGATGCCGCGGCTCGCGCCGGTGATCAGCGCGACCTTGCCCGAGAGCTCGGCGAGTGTGGTCATGTCCGTGTCCCCCGGCTTCAGTTGAGCGGTCCGCCGGCGACGTACAGCACCTGGCCGGAGACGAATCCGGCCGCCTCGCCCGTGAAGAAGGCGATCGCGTTGGCGATGTCGTCCGGGTTGCCGACGCGCTGCACGGGGATCTGGGTCGCGGCGGCGGCCTGGAAGTCCTCGAAGCCCATACCGATGCGGGCGGCCGTCGCGGCGGTCATGTCGGTGACGATGAAGCCGGGCGCCACGGCGTTCGCGGTGACGCCGAACTTGCCGAGCTCGAAGGCGAGCGTCTTGGTGAACCCCTGCAGACCGGCCTTGGCGGCGGAGTAGTTGACCTGGCCCCGGTTGCCGAGCGCGGAGGACGAGGACAGGTTGACGATCCGGCCGAACTTCGCGTCCACCATGTGCTTCTGAACGGCCTTCGCCATCAGGAAGGCGCCGCGCAGGTGCACGTTCATGACCGTGTCCCAGTCGGACGTGCTCATCTTGAACAGCAGGTTGTCGCGGAGCACACCCGCGTTGTTCACCAGGATCGTCGGCGCACCGAGCTCCTCGGCGATCCGCGCGACGGCCGCCTCGACCTGGGCCTCGTCGGAGACGTCGCAGCCGACCGCGATGGCCCTGCCACCGGCAGCGGTGATCTTCTCGACGGTGTCCTTGCACGCGGCCTCGTCGAGGTCGATCACCGCGACGGCGCGGCCCTCGGCGGCCAGTCGTACGGCGGTCGCGGCACCGATGCCGCGCGCGGCACCGGTGACTACGGCGACGCGCTGCTCAGTGGTGGACATTGCTGGTTCTCCTCGCCCTTGAAAAGCCCTGCGGCCTGAATTGCCCTGCTGCTCACACGGTACGCCCGTCCGGTGAGCAACCGCTTAGTACCTTCAGCAGACGTGACGCTAGAAGCCCTGGCACCCGGTGTCAACGGCACACCGCGCGCGTGTGATCCATTACCTGACCAGCAACGCGAGCAGCCGCTCCGCCTCGGACTCCGGATCCGCGGTGAGCCCCGTGTGTACGGGCCCCGGCTGGACGACCGTGGAACGGGGCGCGATCAGCCACCGAAAACGCCGCCCGGCATCGTCGTGCGCCGCCTGACCTGCCGCTTCCCCTCCCGCGCAGACCCCCTCGACAGCGCGCAGCGCGGCCTGTACGCCCGCCACGTCCGCCTCCGGATCCAGCGCCCGCAGCTTCGTCTCGTCCAGATGCGTGCGGGCGGCGACGAAGGACTTGGCGCGGCAGTACACCAGCACGCCCGCGTTGAAGCACTCACCGCGCTCGACCCGGGGAACCACCCGCAGCAGCGCGTACTCGAAGACGTCCCGCTCGCTCACTTGGTCCCCTTGGTGCCGGCAGTGTCATCGACGCCGTCGACGCGCTCGATGTCGTCGATGCCCTTGATGCGCTCATGGATGGAGGCGGCGCGCGCGAGCAGTGGTTCGGCGTATGCCCGTCTCAGGGCGTCCGTCGTGGCGAACCCGGGCTCGCCGTCGAGCCACTCGTCCGGGATCTCGGCGGTCACCTCGGCGAGCAGCTCCTCCGTGACCAGCGGCGCCAGCTCCGCGGCGGCGGAGGCGATGTCCGGCCCGAAGGGCGCGAGCGCGTGGTCGGTGGCGTCGTACGGCTTGGCGACGGAGGCCTGGGCGCCGGGCCAGTTGTGGTGCCAGATCATCGTGGCGCCATGGTCGATGAGCCACAGGTCGCCGTGCCACACCAGCATGTTGGGGTTGCGCCAGGAGCGGTCGACGTTGTTGACCAGCGCGTCGAACCAGACGACCCGCCCGGCCTCCTCGGGGCTGACCCGGTGAGCGAGGGAGTCGAAGCCGATCGCGCGGGAGAGGAAGTCCATCCCGAGGTTCAGCCCGCCGCTCGACTTCAGCAGGGCCTGAACCTCCTGGTCCGGTTCGCCGAGCCCCAGGACCGGGTCGAGGCCGATCGTCACGAGCCCGGGCACACGCAGGCCCAGCCGGCGGGCGAGTTCACCGCACACGACCTCCGCGACGAGCGTCTTACGTCCCTGCCCGGCGCCGGTGAACTTCATGACGTACGTCCCGAGGTCGTCGGCCTCGACGAGCCCGGGCAACGAGCCGCCCTCACGCAGGGGCGTGATGTAGCGGGTCGCGGTGACCTCTTTTAGCATTTCCCCAGGCCGCCTGTCTTTTTAGCCTTGAAATCCACGAACGCTGCCGGGGAGGCGCCGCAGCGGGAATCGCCCGTCAACGGCCCTGGGGAGAATCTGGGGAGTTTCGACCGGCATGCGGCTCTCCCCCCTTCCCGAGCAGTCCGTCAATGGCGGTTCGACCCTTGCTTCCGGCCTCCGGCATGAAGTGAGCATAGTAACCAAGGGTGATCGCGGGCGAGGAGTGCCCGAGCCACCGAGCCAAGGTCACGACGGACTCTCCGGCCTCCAGCATGAGCGAGGCATAGGTGCGGCGAAGTACGTGGAAGCCGTCCTTCGGAGCCGCCGCCCACTGCCAGTGTTTCGCTCCCTTGGCATGCGGCGGGATGATGCCGACCTCTGCCAGCACGGGCTTCCAGGTGTAGGTGCTCCACGTGTTCACCGCGATGGCGTTGCCGAATCGTGTGGTGAGCAGCAGCGAGAAATTCCTTGCCTGCCCCTCCAGCTTCCCCTACGGAAGCTCCACTTCCACCGGCGGGAACGCCTCGACGTGTTGCTTCAGCTCCTCGGCAACCGAGGAGGGCATGCCGACGACACGGGTCTTCTTCCCCTTCGGCCGGGTGAAGTACAGCTTCCCCTTGATCGCCTGGACTTGGCGGCGGACATGGAGCACGCCTCGCGCGTAGTCGATGTCCTCCGGGCTCAATCCGAACCCCTCGCCCTGACGGAGACCACACCCCAGACCGAGGACGACGGTGATCCGGTTACGCGGGTTGATGACGTCGCACCCGCTCTCGACCAGATGAGAAACCGGCGGTGCGCGGCCGACTTGGATATGCCGAAGCACGGTGGCAAGGGCCGCCAGGCGCAGCCGCTGACCAGGACGTAGATGATGGCCGCGAACAGCGTCTCATCAGGCGGGTCCTGCGTTCCGCCGCCCTGTGGCCGCACCCTCGGCGGCGGGATCAGCGGCCTCGCGTCTCCCACAGCCTGTCCGGAACAATCCAACTCCACGCACCCCGCCCCATG
>NZ_JBFBEA010000032.1:0-93134 GCF_040683495.1 Streptomyces sp. NPDC093544
CGTCCCTTGTTCCTGGGGGCTGCCGCCCCCAGACCCCCGCTGTCGCGCTGAACGCGCTCGTCCTCAAACGCCGGACGGGCTGAAACGGGGCGGAGGGGGCGAAGAAAACCCCCGCCCCTGCCCGGCTCGGGGATCCGTATCCGTCGGTGGTTACGACTCGCTGCGGTACATCAGGTCCGTCTCGTGGGTGTGGAAGCCGAGGCGCTCGTACACCGTGACAGCCGCTTTGTTGTCGGCGTCGACGTACAGCATCGCGGTGGGCAGCCCCTGCGCCGCGAGGTGCCGGAGCCCGATCGTGGTGAGCGCCTTGCCCAGACCCCCGCCCTGGGCACCGGGGCGCACACCGACGACGTACACCTCGCCGATCTGCTCCTCCGCGTGCACCTTCGTCCAGTGGAAGCCGATCAGTTCGCCGTCGCGGAAGGCGAGGAAGAACCCCGACGGGTCGAACCACGGCTCGGCCATCCGGTCGTCCAGGTCGCGCTGGGTGAGGGAGCCCTGCTCGGGATGGTGGGCGAAGGCCTCCGCGTTCACCGCGAGCCAGGCGGCGTCGTCCCGGCCCGGCACGAAGGCGCGGACGTGCACGCCGTCCGAGAGCTTCGGCTCGGGCAGGTCCAGGCCGGTCAACGGGCGCCGCATCTGGCGCAGTTCGCGGAAGAGGGTCAGTCCGAGGACCTGGGCGAGATGCCGGGCGGCGGGGTGCCCGCCGTGCGCCCACACCCGCAGCCGCTTCCCGGACTCGGCGAGCAGCGCGGCGCCCAGCGCCCGGCCGTGCCCGCGCCCGCGGTGCGCCGGGTGGACGACCAGCTCGGCGGCCGGGGCCTCCACGGGATCGGTGTCCTCCAGCTGCGCATACCCGACCAGCTCGTCTCCGAGGGTCAGCAGCAGATGCCGTACGCCCGGACGCGCACCGCCCTTCAACTGCAGACGCCCCTGCTCGGACACCGCCTGCTGACCGTCGGTCCTCGCGGCCTCCGCGAGGAGCCGGAGCACGTCCTCGGCCTGGGCCGGGGAGAGCGCGGAGTAGGTCTCGATGGAGCGGGAGAGGCCGGACTGTGCGGTGTCGTCGCTGGTCATGGATATGAGGGTACGGCGAGGCGCCCGGATGGATCGAGAGGTAGCGGGATACGGATCGAGAGGCAGCGGCCTACCGATCGAGAGGCAGCGGCAAGCGGATCGAGAAGCAGCGGCAAATGGGTCGAGAGGCAAAGGCAACCTGTCTGTAACCACGAACCCCCTGTTGCGCTACGCGCGTTGATTCTAAAGTGCGTGCAAAACCTCAGCTGTCGCTCAGCTCTCGGAGTTCTCGCATCTCCTGGAGCCCGCTCAGCTCCCGGAGCTCTCACACTTCCCTGGGGGGAATCCATGCCGCCGACTCCCCGGCACAGACGTACGTATCGCATACTCGCGGGTGCCGCGGGCCTGGCCACCGTCGGTGCCCTGGCCGCCGCGCTGCCCGCGAGCGCCGGCCCTGCACTGGACAAGTCCGCCGGTCACAAGCCTGGCAACAGCCGTTACCAGGACGTACAGCTGCTCTCCTTCAACGATCTGCACGGCAACCTGGAGCCGCCGTCGGGCTCTTCCGGCCGGGTGACCGAGGTACAGGAGGACGGCACCACGAAGACCATCGACGCGGGCGGCGTCGAGTACCTCGCCACCCACCTGCGCGAGGCCCGCAAGGGCAACAAGTACTCGATCACGGCCGCCGCCGGTGACATGGTCGGCGCCTCCCCGCTGATCTCCGGACTCTTCCACGACGAGCCGACCATTGAAGCGCTCAACGGCCTCGACCTGGACGTCACCTCCGTCGGCAACCACGAGTTCGACGAGGGCGCCACGGAACTGGCCCGCCTCCAGAACGGCGGCTGCCACCCGACGGACGGCTGTTACGACGACAGCGAGGAGTTCGACGGCGCCAACTTCCCCTACCTCGCGGCGAACGTCACCAAGGAGAAGACCGGCAAGCCGATCCTCAAGCCCTACTGGGTGTGGAAGCAGAACGGCGTCAAGGTCGGCTTCATCGGCGTGACCCTCGAAGGCACTCCGAACATCGTCTCCGCCGAGGGCGTCAAGGGCCTGAAGTTCGGGGACGAGGTCGCCACGATCAACAAGTACGCCAAGGAGCTCCAGAAGCAGGGCGTGAAGTCGATCGTCGCGCTGATCCACGAGGGCGGCGCGCCCGCCTCGACGTCGTACAACTACGACTGCGACAGCCCCGGCGCCGGTGACGGCATCTCCGGGCCGATCGTCGACATCGCCAAGAACGTCACCCCGGCCGTCGACGCGCTGGTCACCGGCCACACCCACCAGGCGTACGCCTGCACGATCAACGACCCCGCGGGCAACCCCCGTATGGTCACCTCGGCCTCGTCCTTCGGCCGCCTCTACACGGACACCACGCTGACGTACGACCGCTGGACCGGCGACATCGCCCGTACGGCGGTGAAGTCCGCGAACCACGTGGTCACCCGTGACGTGGCGAAGGCCACCGACATGACCGCTCTGATCGACCGGTGGAAGACCCTCTCCGCCCCGATCGCCTCCCGCCCGATCGGCTACATCGCGGGCGAGATCCCCAGCACCGGCACCGAGTCCCCGCTCGGCGACCTGATCGCCGACGCGCAGCTCGCGCACGCCAAGTCCCTCGACCCGGAAGCCGACATCGCGGTGATGAACCCGGGCGGCATCCGCGCCGGGCTCACCTACGCGGCGAGCGGCAGTGAGGGCGACGGGGTGGTGACCTTCGGCGAGGCGTACACGGTCCAGCCGTTCGCCAACACCGTCAACCTGGTCGACCTCACCGGCGCCCAGGTGATCACCGCCCTTCAGCAGCAGGTCAGCGGCCTGAACGAGGCTGCCCCGAAGATCCTTCAGGTTTCGGCGGGGCTGACCTACACGCTGGACCTGACGAAGTCGGGCGCCGCGCGCGTGGTCGTCGACTCCGTCAAGCTCAACGGCGCGGCCATCGACCCGGCGGCCACCTACCGCGTCGCGATGAACTCCTTCCTCGCGGGCGGCGGCGACGGCTTCGCCGAACTCGGCAAGGGCGGAGACGTCCTCGTCGGCAGCGACGACCTCGCGGCCTTCGAGTCGTATCTGACGGCCAACTCGTCGGCCACGACGCCGTATCCGGTGCCGGCGGCGAACCGGATCACGATCGTGAAGTAGGAATGAAGTAGGAGTGAAGTAGGGGCAGCGAATAGCTGAGTGGGGCCGGTACGCCAGTGCGTACCGGCCCCTTTGCTTTATCCTTACGAGCGCCCCGATAAATTCCATGTGAGGCCTGTAATAAACTCTGTGTGAGTCGTGGGTTGGTTCCGAATCCGAGCTTAGAATTGTTTTCAGGTGCAATTCACCGAGGTCTAAGGCGAATTGGTGATTTGCGGGTTTGCTGTCCCGTAGTGTTTTTCTTGTCGAAAGCGAACGGAGCTTCCGGCGGCAGGATTTCACCACACGACATCGCAGCGGAAGAGGAGAACACCATGAGCTTCCACAAGATCACCCCGGTCAAGAAGACCAGCAAGGCCGCGCCCAAGCCCGAGCCGAAGAAGAAGACGGCGAAGAAGGCTCCGAAGCGCCCGGTGGGTCACCAGGACCGCTAGCAGCCGCGACGAGGCGGGGTCACCGGAATTGCTCCGGTGACCCCGCCTCGGCCATGTTCCGGAACGGAAAGGGGAGTTGAGTCGACATGCGGGAAGTCCGGGAGGCGTTCGCGCGGTTCTGGCCACTGACGCGCGGTGACCGTAAATGGCTGGTGCTGATTATCTGCTGCGTGATCGTGGCCGCGCTCGCCGAGACGGCGTCGATCCTGATCTTCGCGGATCTCACCGATCACGCGCTGAAGTTCGGCAGGCTCTCCAAGTTCTGGGGACCGGCCGGCACCTGGCTCACGGTCGCCGTTCTCGGCGCGATCGTCGGCTACCTCGGCAACTCGCTCGCCGTGTGGACCGCCGAGAGGTTCGTGCTGCGGCTGCGCGCGAACGTCTTCCGGCACGTCCAGGACATGCCACCCGACTTCTTCCAGAAGCACCGCCAGGGCGACCTGGTCGAACGCCTCACCGGTGACGTCGAGGCCATCGAGCAGATGGTGGTGTCCGGTGTCGTCGGCACCGTCTCCGCCGCCTTCTCGGCCGTCTTCTACGCCGCCGCAGCCCTCTGGCTCCGCTGGGACCTCGCCCTCGTCACCTTCCTCCTCGCCCCTCTCTTCCTCGTCGCCGCCCGCCGCTTCGCCGGCCGCATCAGGACGTCCTCCCAGGAGGAGCGCGCCGCCGACGGTGCGATCACCTCGGTCGTCGAGGAGTCCCTCGGCAACGTCGTGCTGACCCAGGCGTACAACCGCCGCGGAGCGGAGGAGAAGCGGCTCGACCACGAGGCGCGGGCCTGGATGCGGGCGTCCGTGCGCGGGGCGCGGGCCAGTGAGATGTACGAGCAGTTCGTCGAGGTCGTCGAGACGCTGTGCGTGCTCGCGGTGATCGGCATGGGCGTCTGGGAGATCGCCCAAAGGCGCATGACGCTGGGCCAGTTGCTCGCCTTCGCCGCCTTCCTCGGCTACCTGTATCCGCCGATCCGCAGCCTCGGCCAGCTCGGCCTGACGCTCACCGCGGCGACGGCGGGGGCCGAACGGCTGGCGGAGATCCTGGACACCGAGCCCGCGGTCACCGACCCCGCCGACCCGGTCCGGGCCTGGCCCGTACGCGGCTGGGTCAGCCTCCACAACGCCTCGTTCCGCTACCCGGGCGCCGAGCGCGACTCCCTCCACGACGTGACCCTCACCGCCGCCCCCGGCGAACTCGTCATCGTCACCGGCCCGAGTGGCGCCGGAAAGTCGACGCTCTCCAAACTCCTCACCCGCTTCTACGACCCCTCCTCGGGCGTGATCTGCCTGGACGGGGTCCCGCTGACCGACGTACCCCTGGAGTTCCTGCGCGAGAACGTCGCGCTGCTGCCCCAGGAGACCCTCATCCTGAACGGCACGATCCGCGAGAACATCGGGTGCGGGCGCCCGGGAGCTTCCCCGGCCGACATTGAGAGGGCCGCGTCCGACGCCTTCGCGCACGAGTTCATCCATGCGCTTCCCGACGGGTACGACACGGAGATCGCCCCCGGCACCGCCACCCTCTCAGGCGGTCAGCTCCAGCGCATCGCCATCGCCCGCGCCATGCTGCGCGGCGCCCCGGTCCTCGTCCTCGACGAGCCCACCACCGGCCTCGACTCGGTCGCCGCGCGCCGGGTGGTGCAGCCGCTACGACGCCTGATGGCGGGCCGTACGACCATCATGATCACCCACGACCTGAGCCTCGCCCCCGACGCGGACCGCATCCTCGTCGTGGACGGCGGGCGGCTGGTGGAGGCGGGCACGCACGACGAGCTGATGGCTCGGGGCGGGGCGTACGCGCGGCTGGCGATGCCGGAGCTGGGGGGCTCGGGGGCCTCGGCAGCCGCGTCGCTTTCGGCGGCCGATTCGACGAGGGTGCTGGGGGAGTCGGCGGGGGTACTGGGTTACTCGACTACGGCGGCGGTGGCCGCTTCGGCTTCGGATGCAGCGCTGGCCGCTTCGGATACCGCGTTGGCCGCTTCGTCGGCGGTGCTGGCCGCTTCGGCCACCGCCCTGGCCACATCGGCGAAGGTGCTGGCTGCTTCGGCGGCGGCGCTGGGGAAGGCGGTCACCACGCCGCCCACCTCGACGGCGGCGCTGGGCGAGTCGACTCTCGTGCTGGGGCTGCGCCTGCCCTTGGAGTCGGGCCGTTCGGCTTCGGGGCTCGACGGTGCGAAGGCGGAGGCGGGCCGCTCGGCACCGGGGCTCGGCGGTTACCTGATCCCGAGCGTGCCGCGTGTGCCCCGGCCCCCGCGGGTTCCGAGCGTGCCGGGCCTCTCCCTCTCCGTCGTACCCGGCGCACCCGCCGCACCTGACGCGCCGACTGCGCGGGACGACGACGCCTCAGGTGTCCGCAGGGTGTAGCCCAGCCCCCGCACGGTGTGGACTAGCCGGGGTCCGCCCCGGCGCTCCATCTTCCGGCGCAGATACATCACGTACACGTCCAGCGTGTTGGATGCCGGCTCGCAGTCGAAGCCCCAGACGGCCTTGAGGATCTTGGCGCGGCTGAGAACCTTGGCAGGGTGCCGGAGCAGGTACTCCAGCAGGCCGAACTCCGTCTTGGTGAGGTCGAGCAGTTGGCCGTCGCGGGTCACCGTGCGGGCGCGCAGGTCCATGGCGACGTCCTCGAAGGCGAGCCGGTCGCCGGGGCGGGGCGCGGCCGGCTTCCGCGCGGGGCTGCGGCGCAGCAACGCCCTTACGCGCGCGAGGAGTTCCTCGGCGGCGAAGGGTTTCATGAGGTAGTCGTCGGCGCCGTTGTCGAGGGCGACGATACGGTCACCGACGGCGTTCCGGCCGGTGATCATCAGGATGGGCACGGTGGACCCGGAGGCCCTGATCCGCCGTGTCGCGGCCAGCCCGTCGAGGACCGGCATGGTGACGTCCATCAGCACCAGGTCGGGCAGGCCGTCCTTCCCGGCGACCAGGTCGAGGGCCTCCCTGCCGTCCACGGCGAGGACAGTCTCGTACCCCTCGAACCTGAGCAGTCTGCCGAGCCCCTCTCGTACGGCCTCGTCGTCATCGGCCAGCAGGATCTTCCGCGCCATCCGCCCAACGTGTAACGGAGGGCTGTGGGAGAGCTTGGAGGAGGGTGTGGGGAGGCTGGGGGTCCGCCTTCCCACACCAGTCGACGTAGGGCGCGAGGGTTACGACAGCTCGGGCGGAGGTGTCGGCGCCCCCGGAAGCCGTACCGTCGCCACCGTGCCGCCGCCCGCCGCGGGCGTCAGGGACACCTCGCCGCCCGACTGCTGCACCGTACGCGCGACGATCGACAGGCCCAGGCCCGAGCCCGGCAACGCTCGTGCGCTCGGGGAGCGCCAGAAGCGGTCGAAGACGTGGGGGAGTTCCTCGGTGGGGATGCCCGGGCCGTGGTCCCGGACGGTCAGTTCGCCGTCCCTGAGGGTGACGTCGACCGTGCCGCCCTCGGGGCTGAACTTCACCGCGTTGTCGAGGATGTTCACGATCGCCCGCTCCAGGCCGGACGGTTCCGCCCGTACGTACCAGGGCCGGATGTCGGCCCTGATCGTCAGCTCCGGTCCGCGCAGCCGCGCCCTGCGCAGCGCCGAGTCCACCGTCTCCTGCAACGCGACCACCTGAAGCCGGTCCGCCTGATGACCCGCGTCCGAACGCGACAGCGTCTGCAAGTCGCCGATCAGCGCGGCCAGTTCGGTCATCTGCGCGGTGACCGAGGAGAGCAGTGCCTTGCGGTCCGCCGGGGGGATCGCCCGGCCCGTCTCCTCGCTGCGGGCGAGGAGTTCGATGTTCGTGCGCAATGACGTCAGGGGGGTGCGGAGTTCGTGGCCGGCGTCCGCGATGAGCTGCTGCTGCAGCTCTCGGGAGGAAGCCAGCGAGGACGTCATTGAGTTGAAGGAACGGGAGAGACGGGCGATCTCGTCCGCGCTGTCGTCCTCGACCGGGATACGGATCGAGAGGTCTTCCGTGCGCGCGATGTTTTCCACCGCATCGGTGAGCTTGTCGACGGGTCGCATGCCCGCGCGGGCGACCGCGAGGCCGGCGGCACCGGCGCCGATGACTCCCACGCCGCTGACCAGGAGGAGCACGAGGGCCAGCTCGTTGAGGGTGGCTTGGGTGCCCTTGAGGGGGACGGCGATGAGCAGTGCGACCCCGGGGTACAGCTGCGCTTGCCGGGCGCCGGGCCCTTGGCTGACGGTCAAGGGGGTGGTCAGGACGCGTACGGCATTACCGTCGGTGTCGGTGCCGTTGCGAATGATGCTGTCGCCGGTACTGCTCGCGTTTTTGATGACATCCGTATCGCGGCCGGTTACCTTGACCGCGCCTTCGGAGGTCGCCGACACGCAGGGTGTTCCGTCGGCTTGGACCAGTTGCAGGTAGTAGGTCTCTTTGACGTCGAATGTGTTGCTTTTCTGCGGCGGAGTCTGGGTGCAGTTCTCAAGCGCACCCTGGACCTGGTTGATCAGCTGGGGCTGAACTGTCGCTCGCAGGTCCTCGTCCACCTGCTCGTACAGCTTCCCCTGCACGATGAACCAACAGGTAACCGAAACCGCAGCCACCCCGAACGCCACCGCCGCGGCGACCAGCATCGCCAGTCGGGACCGGATCGGCAGGGTTCGGATCCGGCGTACCACCGATTTCACTCCGCGCCGCCCGACCGCAGGACATACCCCACACCCCGCACCGTGTGGACAAGGCGCGGCTCGCCGCCCGCCTCGGTCTTGCGGCGGAGGTACATGACGTACACGTCGAGGGAGTTGGAGGACGGCTCGAAGTCGAAGCCCCAGACCGACTTCAGGATCTGCTCGCGGGTGAGGACCTGGCGCGGGTGGGCGAGGAACATCTCCAGGAGTGTGAACTCCGTGCGGGTCAGTTCCACGGCACGCCCCGCGCGGGTGACCTCGCGGGTCGCGAGGTCCATGCGCAGGTCGCCGAAGGTGAGGGCGTCGTCCTCGGGAACCCCGACCGCGGCGGCGGCGTACGAGCTGCGCCGCAGCAACGCCCGGACGCGGGCGAAGAGTTCGTCGAGTTCGAAGGGCTTGACGAGGTAGTCGTCGGCGCCGGCGTCGAGCCCGGTGACGCGGTCGCCGACGGTGTCGCGCGCGGTCAGCATGAGGATGGGGGTGGTGGTGCCCGCGCCGCGCATCCGGCGGGCGGCCGTCAGACCGTCCATCCTCGGCATCTGGATGTCGAGGACGACCAGGTCGGGCTGGTAGGCGGTCGCCTTTTCGAGGGCGTCCGCCCCGTCGACCGCGACCTGGGTGTCGTATCCCTCGAAGGCAAGGCTGCGCTGGAGTGCTTCACGCACAGCCGGCTCGTCGTCGACGATCAGGATGCGCTGGGGTTCACGGTCGCCTTCGGCGGGGCTCATGGGCGTGGGTTCCTCGGGTGCGGTGGGACGGGGCCGGTCGCTTTCAGCCTCGCACGTTTCCGGGCTGCGTCGTAGGGCCGTAAAGGATCAGCCATGCGGACGAGGGATCAGCCTCGTACGCCGGTACGGCGGCGGGCGGGAGTCCGGCGGGACCGCTGGGCGGCGGCCGTGGAGACCTCAGGAGCCCGGCTCACCGGAGTGTGCAGCTCGCGGGCCACCGCGAGGGCCAGGCCGAGACCGGCCGGGTCGTCGCCCGGGACCCCGTGCGAAACCTGCTTGATCGAGAGCTGCTTGATCGAGGGCTGCTCGGCCGAAGCCTGCTCGGTCTGCTTGATCTGCGTGGTCATGTCGAACTCCTTGCTCACTTACGGCCCCGGCGGGGGCGTCTCAGCTGTCCGAGCCGCCTGCGCGAAGGGTTGCCAGGTCGGACTTGACGGTGTTGATCGGGATGGCGAAGCCGAGGCCGACGCTGCCCGCACTCGACGAGCTCGTGGCGTCCGCGGCGGAGTACATCGCGGAGTTGATGCCGATGATGTTGCCGTTCATGTCGATGAGGGCGCCGCCGGAGTTGCCCGGGTTGAGGGACGCGTCCGTCTGGAGCGCCTTGTACGTCGTCGTGGACGAACCGGTGTCGCCGTTGAACTGCTGGCCGCCGAACTCGAACGGCCACTGGCCGCTGCCGCCGCCCTGCTGTTGCTGCTGGCCCTGGCTCTCGTCCGTGGAGACGGTGACGTCACGGTTCAGGGCGGAGACGATGCCGCTGGTGACGGTGCCGGTCAGGCCCTCGGGGGAGCCGATCGCGACGACCTCGTCGCCGACCTGGACGCCGGCGGAGTCGCCGAGCGTCGCGGTCTTCAGACCGGAGGGCGCGCTGTCCAGCTTGATCAGCGCGAGGTCCTTGGCGCTGTCGGTGCCGACGACGCTCGCGGTGTACGACTTGCCGTCGCTCAGCTGCACCTTGATCGTGGAGGCGCCCGAGACGACGTGGTTGTTGGTGATGATCTCGCCGCCGGTCGTGATGATCACGCCGGAACCGGTGGCCTCACCGGCGTTGGAGGAGGCGGTGATCTCGACGATGCTCGGGCTGACCGCCTTGGCGACGCCGGCGACGGTGCCCTTGTCGGCGGTGGGTACGACGCTGGTGCTGGTGCTGCTCGACACGGTGTCGTTGCCGGTCAGTTCCTGGATGCCGTACGCGGTGCCGCCTCCGATGGCCGCGGCGACTATCGCGACGGCGGCGAGGAGGGCCAGCGGACCCTTGGCGCGCTTCTTCGGGGTGTGGTGGGTGGGCGGCGCGGGCTCGGCCGTGAGTACGGCGGTGCTCGCCGCGGCCGGCTCGGGGTAACCGCCGTAGGCGCCCTCGCCCTGGCCGTAGTCGTTCCCGCCGCTGCCACCCTGACCGGCGCCCGGCCATACGGTGGTGCCCGGCTCCACGGCGACGGGCTGCACCGGCTGGTGCGCCGGCGGGGGCGGCCACTCGGGGTTCACGGGGGAGGAAGCTTGCTGCTGGGGGTACGGGGGCTGCTCGCTGCCCTGAACGTACCCGGACTCGTCCCCCTGCTGGGGGTGCTCGTACTCGCCGCTGCGGCGGAAGCTCTCGGTCATGGAACAGAGACTGTCGCCCCATCATGAGAGCTCCCTGAGCGCCCGCTGAGAAGCCCGACAGAAGCTCGTATGCCCGATATAAAGACGCTGGAGGCCCGTAAAACAAGGGATCGGGGGCACTTCCCGACCGCTCCTCCGGCGGGGCTACTCGCAGCCGCAGGACCGCCGTAGCACCAGCCGCGACGGGAACAGCTTCACCCGCTCGCCGCGCGACCCCGCGACTCGCAGGCCGTCGTCGAGGACCAGGTCGACGGCCGCGCGGGCCATCGCCGTACGGTCGGTGGCGATCGTCGTCATCGGCGGGTCCGTCAGCGCCGCTTCCTTGACGTCGTCGAAGCCGACCACGGCCAGCTCGCCCGGCACGTCGATACGCAGCTCGCGCGCGGCCCGCAGCACGCCGATCGCCTGGTCGTCGGTGGAGCAGAAGATGGCGGGCGGGCGGTCCGGTCCGGCAAGGAGCTGGAGGCCGACCTGGTAGGCGTCGTAGCGGTTGTACGGCGCCTCGAAGAGCCGGCCCTCCGTGGGGATCCCGGCGTCCTGCATCGCGCGCCGCCAGCCCTCGACGTGGTCGGAGACCGGGTCGCCGACCGTCGGGGTCTCCGCGATACCGCCGAGACAGGCGACGTAGTCGTACCCGTGATCCAGCAGATGGCGGGTGGCGAGCTGGGCGCCACCGATGTCGTCCGTGACGACCGCGACGTCGTCGATGGCCTCGGGACGTTCGTGCAGCAGCACGACGCGGGCGTCCCAGGCCTCGATCTCGGCGGCGGCGTTGTCATTGAGGGCGTGGCTGACGAGGATCAGCCCGGAGACCCGCATGCCGAGGAAGGCGCGCAGATAGTGGACCTCGCGCTCCGCGACGTAGTCGGAGTTGCCGACAAGCACCATTTTTCCGCGCTCGGCGGCGGCCTGTTCGACCGCGTGCGCCATCTCCCCGAAGAAGGGCTGGCGTGCGTCCGGCACGATCAGGCCTATGAGCTCGGTCCGCCGCGACGCCATGGCCTGGGCGACCCGGTCGGGCCGGTACGCCAGCTCCTTGATCGCGGCGAGAACGCGCTCGCGCGTGGCCGGGGCAACCGGCCTCGGTCCGTTGTTGATGACATAGCTGACCACGGCGGTCGAAGTACCCGCCAGCCGCGCCACATCATCCCGAGTTACCTTGGCCACGCGCGGAGTCTACGCGGATGGACCTACCCCTGGGCAGGCCGTACGGCTACTTCCTGTGCCGGAGCTGTGGCCTCCGCGGCGTCGACCGCGTCGAGGTGCGCCGTCTCGTCCGCATCCTCCGGCTTTGGCTGGGCCGCCTTGGCCTTCGCCTCGTCCGTGGTGCGGTCCACCTTCTCCGGTGTAACGAATCGATAACCGACGTTCCGGACGGTCCCGATCAGCGATTCGTGCTCGATTCCGAGCTTCGCGCGCAGCCGTCGTACGTGGACGTCGACCGTCCGCGTACCACCGAAGTAGTCGTAGCCCCAGACCTCCTGGAGCAGCTGAGCGCGCGTGAACACACGGCCCGGGTGCTGCGCCAGGTACTTGAGGAGCTCGAACTCCTTGAAGGTCAGGTCGAGGACCCGGCCCTTGAGCTTCGCGCTGTACGTCGCCTCGTCCACGGAGAGATCGCCGTTGCGGATCTCCATGGGGGAGTCGTCGTTGACGATCTGCTGGCGGCCCATGGCAAGACGCAGTCGCGCCTCGACCTCGGCCGGACCGGCGGTGTCGAGCAGTACATCGTCGATGCCCCAGTCGGCGGTGACAGCCGCGAGGCCGCCCTCCGTCACGACGAGGATGAGCGGACAGCCGGGTCCCGTGGAGCGCAACAGCTGGCAAAGGCTGCGTACTTGGGGGAGATCGCGGCGTCCGTCGATCAGGATGACGTCGGCACCCGGGGTGTCGACGAGAGCGGGGCCTTCCGCCGGGGCCACTCGCACGTTGTGCAGGAGCAGGCCGAGAGCGGGAAGCACCTCCGTCGACGGCTGAAGAGCATTGGTCAGGAGCAGAAGAGAACTCATCGCGCCCCACCTGCCTGGGTCGTCGTCACAAGGTCATGCACGGTTCGCTTGCCCATAACGTCGGTTCCTCCTCGGTCCCTGCGAGGACGTTTGCGGCACTGCTTCGTTCTTGCGTCTCCCGCGTCCCTGGGAGTCGCTATGCGTTCGTGGCCTTCGTACACCTGCGGTTTCCCGCTTCGTATACAACGGTTAAGAATGCACAAAAGGACTCGGGGGCTACTCTGCCCGAGTCCTCTGGCCGTCAGAATAGCCCACATGAGCTCAGGTCCGGCAGGTCAAGTCACGGGATCTTCCCTTCGTCCATCCCTTGAGACGACCCGGCGCACCCCTTTGCGGAGGTTTCTGCGCACGGTCGACGGGATCACGATTGATGCGGCGTACGACCCTGGAACGCGGCCATCCGGTGACCTGGCGATCGTCGTCGCACACGGTTTCACGGGCGATCTGGACCGCCCGCACGTCCGCCGCGCGGCGGACGTCCTGTCGCGGAACGCGGCGGTCGTCACATTCTCCTTCCGCGGTCACGGTAGATCCGGCGGCCGCTCCACCGTCGGCGACCGGGAGGTCCACGATCTGGCCGCCGTGGTCGCCTGGGCGCGGGAGCTCGGGCACCAGAGGGTCGTGACCGTCGGCTTCTCGATGGGCGGTTCCGTGGTGCTGCGGCACGCGGCGTTGCACGGGGCGGCGGGGCAGGAGCAGGGGCAGCAGCAGGGGCAGGAGCACGAGGGGCGTACGGAAGCGCGTACGGACGCCGTGGTTTCGGTGAGCGCACCGGCCCGCTGGTACTACCGGGGTACGGCCCCTATGCGGCGCGTGCACTGGCTGGTAACCCAGCCGGTCGGCCGCGCCGTCACCCGCTGCTATCTGCACACCCGGATCCACGGCCGCGGCTGGAACCCGGTCCCGGCCTCCCCTGTCGAATCGGTCCCCCTGATCGCGCCCACACCCCTGCTGATCGTCCACGGCGACAGTGACGGCTACTTCCCCGTCGACCACCCCCGGATGCTGGCCGCGGCGGCCGACGGGCACGCCGATCTTTGGCTGGAGCGTGGGATGGGTCACGCCGAGAACGCCGCCGATGACGAGCTCCTGGCCCGCATCGGGGCATGGGCCGCCACCCACGCGGGCTAGCCTGACCGTGTTCACAGCGACCGACCATGACGACTGACGGACCACTGACTGAGGAACGTGATGGCAAAGGGCACGGTGCGTTACTGGGCCGCGGCCAAGTCCGCCGCCGGCGTCGCCGAGGAGCCGTACGAGGCCGAGACCCTCGCCGAGGCGCTCGACACGGCCCGCGAGCGACACCCCGGCGAACTCGTCCGCGTACTGCGGCGATGCTCGTTCCTCATCGACGGTGACCCCGTGGGAACCCGCGGGCATGAGACGGTACGGCTGGCCGAGGGCGGCACGGTCGAGGTGCTCCCGCCGTTCGCAGGAGGGTGACCGAGACGATGAGCAACCAGCCCTACGATCCGCAGTACGAGCCCCCGTACGAGGGCTACGACCCGTACCAGCAGCCTCCCCAGCCTCCCCAGCATCAGCAGCCCGCGGCGGGGCCCGACTGGCAGCAGCACACGCAGCAGTGGGAGGGGCAGACCTGGGAGACACAGACCCACGCCCCCCTGGTGTCGGCGCCGGACACCGCGTACCTGCCGCCGCAGGGGTACCAGCAGGCGTACGGCGAGCCGCAGGGCCAGAGTTACGGCGAGCCGCAGGCGTACGGGTACGCCCCCACACCGGCGGCCCAGCCCCTCCCGCCGGAGGCCGCGGCCGAGGCAGCCCAGGGGTGGGCCCGCGAGCCGCAGCCCCAGCCGCAGGCCCAGGCGTACGCCCCCGACGTCGAGGACGGCCCCGGCTACGGCCCCCCGACCGTCACCGGCAACCCCCGCGTCACCGACGCCCAGCGCGCCCGCGCCGAGGGCCGCTCGCCCATCATCGAACCCGGGATCCAGCCGGCGGCGCTCACCGCGCTGCTCGGGCTGCTGCTCTCCGGTGCGGCGGCGATCGGGGAGTACGCCCTCGTCGTACCCCTCGTACTGCTGCAGGCCGTCACCGCGGCCGGATGGTTCCGGCTGAACGGGATGTGGCCGGCCCGGCAGGGCATCGCGCTGGCGTTCGCGGGCGCGCTGACCGCCGACGTGGCACTGCTTGCCGCGGGCCGGGAGAACGCGCCCGCCGCGATCCTCGGCACCCTCGGGGTGTGGGTGCTGCTCACCCTCGTGCTCCAGCTGCGCAGTCACGCCGACGCGGACACCCGGATGTCCGGGCTGATGGCGACCGTCGTCTCGGCGGCGCTTGCGATCATCGCGACCGGGTATCTCGCGGCCGAGCCGGACGCCGTGACGGTGGGCGCCGTCGCGGTCGCCGTGGCGGTGCTCGCCCGTGCGCTGCCGCTGCCCACGGCGGCCTCCGTGGTGGTGGCGCTGCTGGCCGCCGCGGGCGCCGGAATCGCGGTCGGCGGGATGACGGACGTCGGCACGCAGGGCGCCTTCCTGGGCCTCGGCGCGGGCGTCTGCGCGCTGGTCGGCCACCGGGTCGCCAGCTACGACTACCCGTCCCGCTTCGTTCACTTCACCGCGGGCGTGGCCCTTCCGCTGGCCGCCGCGGCGCCGGCCGTCTACCTGCTGGGGCGCGCCTTCGCCTGAAGCAACTGAAGCAACTGAGGTACTTGACGTACCTTGACGGCCCGGCGCCCCTCCCGAGAGGACACCCATGCATGAGGAACCCTTCACGGCAGTGGGCGAGGGGCTGGACTTCGAGCGGTACTGCGCCGAGATCGTCACGCAGGCCGGACTCCTCGCGGCCGTCCTCCCCGGCGCGGACCTCGCGGCCGAGGTGCCGACCTGCCCCGGCTGGACCGTCAACCAGCTGGTGCGCCACCTGGGCGGCGGCCAGCGCTGGGCCGAGGAGATCGTCCACACGCGGGCCGCGCAGCCGCCGCCCGACCTCGACTTCCGCGATCTCTCCCCGTACGTCGGGGAGGACCCGGTGATGCTCGCCGACTGGCTCACCGAGGGTGCCGAGCAGTTCGCGGCCACGCTCCGGAAGACCGGTCCCGACGCGGACGTGTGGACGCCGCTCCCCAGGGGCCCGCGGAACCCGTCCTTCTTCGCGCGCCGGATGACCCATGAGGCCGCCCTCCACCGGGCCGACGCGGTCCTGGCGCTCAAGGGCGCCTACACGCTCGCCCCGGAGGTGGCCGCCGACGGCCTCGACGAGTGGATGGAACTGGGCTCGCTGCCGGAGATGCTCGACTTCCACCCGCGCCAGCGGGAGCTCCTCGGCCCCGGCCGCACCCTCCGCTTCGAGGCCACCGACGTACGGGACGGCGTCGAGGCGTCCTGGCTGGTGGACCTGACGGGCGACGTGCTCGCCTGGCGCCGGTCGGCCGAGTCCGCCGCGGTGACGGTGCGGGGTCCGCTGCTCGAACTCCTGCTGGCCGTCTACCGCCGCCGCCCCGTGGCCGACGGCGCCCTGGTCGTCGAGGGCGACACCGGGCTGCTCGACTTCTGGCTGGACCGGGTCGCTTTCGGCTGATCGGCTGACCGGCTGGTCCCTGGCTGTCGACCGTGAGCGGGCCCTGGCCGCTGCCCGTGAAATGGCCTTGGCCGCTGCCCGTGAACCGGCCTTGGCCGTCGGCCGTGAGCAGGCCCCTTGCCGCCGCATGTTCGTCACAGCTGATCGACAACTGTTCGAAAGGGCTGCCAATTCGGGGGTCTTTCAAGGTTAGGCTCGGCGCTTGGCGGCCACTCGGCCGTTTCGGGGGTCGTCACGGATCGTCGGCGCCAGGCCGAGGTTGGGGAAACAGCGAGCATGCGTGCACTGCGAATAATCCTGGTCGTCGCCGTCATCCTGGGCGGCCTGTTCGTCATCGCGGACCGGGTGGCGGTCGGTTTCGCGGAGGACGAGGCGGCGAACCGGATCAGGACCACCGAGGGTCTGGCCAGCACCCCCGACGTGTCCATCGAGGGCTTCCCCTTCCTCACCCAGGCCCTTGGCGGCGAGCTCGACGACGTGAAGATCGGCATCAAGGACTACGAGGCGTCGACGAGCGGCACGAACGACACCGTCAGCACCATCCGCATCGACGACCTCAACGCCGAGATGCACGGCGTCGTCTTCAGCGGCAGCTACAGCACCGCCACGGCCACCACCGCCACCGGCACGGCGAGCATCACGTACGCCGAACTGCTCAAGGCCGCCAAGTCCGAGACCACGGAGGTCACGGACGGCGTCACCGCCCAGGTCGTCGGCCTCTCCGACGGCGGCAACGGCAAGATCAAGGTCACCGTCGAGGCGACCGTCCTCGGCACCAAGGTGCCCGAGCCGATCTCCGTGCTCAGCTCGGTCAGCGTCGAAGGCGACACGGTGAAGGTGCACGCCGACACCCTGCCGAACCTGGGCGTCGACCTCGCCGAGAACACCGTCCGCTCGGTCACCGACTTCGAGCAGAAGATCGACCAGCTGCCCGGCGGCATCCAGCTCGACAAGGTCGTGGCGGCCAAGGGCGGCGTCGACATCTCGGTGAAGGGTTCGGACATCAGGCTGGTCGGGTAAGAGGGCTCCCGGGCCGGGTATCCGGTCCGAAAGGGCGTGGCTCCTCGACCGGGCGCGCGATCGGTAGGGCAGGGCTCCAGGACCGGGCGCGCGATCGACAGGGCAGGGCTCCAGGGCCGGGTATGACGGCTTCAGGCCGGGCATGTGGTCCGAAGGGCGAGACGTTCCCGTCCGTCCTACAGATGTGATGCCGGGTGCCGAGCGCGTACAGGTGCCCGGAAATCGTACGGACGTAGCCTCGGCACTCCATCGTTCCCATATGGCGGACGATCGCGTCTCAACATTCGATACGCCGGTGACATCCCCGGCTGTCCGTCCCTACGATCGTGGACATGCAGTGCAATTTGAGCGTCCTCCGGTCTCGGGGGCAGGCGGATTTCACGAAGCGGCGGGCAGTGGACCTGTGCCGCGTCGCCGCCATGCTCTGTCGCACTTTCTGAGCGGAAGCGTCGTCACTTCCGCGAGCCGGGCCTTTTGACCTCTCGTGTCAGGGCCATCCTGTTGCCGCGCAGCCGCCATCGGCGTGAGCGCGCACCCCTCTCCCAAAGCCCCGCCCCGCCGCAACTGCCCCGGAGGAGAACGAGCATGAGCCGCAGTGACGTCCTGGTGGACGCCGACTTCGTCCAGGCCCACCTGGACGACCCCAGCGTGGCCATCGTCGAGGTCGACGAGGACACGTCCGCGTACGAGAAGAACCACATCAAGAACGCCATCCGGATCGACTGGACGAAGGACCTCCAGGACCCGGTCCGCCGCGACTTCATCGACCAGGAGGGCTTCGAGAAGCTCCTGTCGGCGAAGGGCATCGGCAACGACACCCTCGTCGTGCTCTACGGCGGCAACAACAACTGGTTCGCGTCGTACGCCTACTGGTACTTCAAGCTGTACGGCCACGAGAACGTGAAGCTTCTCGACGGCGGCCGCAAGAAGTGGGAGCTGGACTCCCGCGACCTGGTCGTCGAGGTGCCCGAGCGCGCCGCGACCGACTACAAGGCCAAGGCCCAGAACACCGCGATCCGCGCCTTCCGCGACGATGTCGTGGCGGCCATCGGCTCGCAGAACCTGGTCGACGTGCGTTCGCCCGACGAGTTCAGCGGCAAGCTGCTCGCGCCGGCCCACCTGCCGCAGGAGCAGTCGCAGCGTCCGGGTCACGTCCCGTCCGCGCGCAACATCCCGTGGTCGAAGAACGCCAACGACGACGGCACCTTCAAGTCGGACGACGAGCTCAAGGAGCTCTACGCCGAGGAGCAGGTCGACCTGGCCAAGGACACGATCGCGTACTGCCGCATCGGTGAGCGTTCCGCGCTCACCTGGTTCGTGCTGCACGAGCTCCTCGGTGTCGAGAACGTCAAGAACTACGACGGCTCCTGGACCGAGTACGGCTCCCTCGTCGGCGTGCCGATCGAGCTCGGCGCCAACAAGTAATTCGGACAAGAACGGCAAGAACGGCAAGTCAAGGCCTGAAGGACGGAAGCGAAATATGTGTGGAGCGAAGGCCGGCGGTCCCGACGCCTCGACGATCAAGCCCGGTGAGACCACGATCCAGGGCCAGGTGACCCGCGACGGCGAGCCTGTCACCGGTTACGTCCGCCTCCTGGACTCGACCGGTGAGTTCACCGCGGAGGTTCCCACCTCCGCGACGGGCCAGTTCCGCTTCTATGCGGCCGAGGGCACCTGGACCGTACGGGCCCTGGTCCCCGGAGGCACCGCGGACCGCACGGTCGTCGCCCAGACGGGCGGCCTCGCCGAGGTCGCCATCGCCGTCTGACGGCAGCAGCAGCTGAAGGGCCGTACTCCGGGCGCTGGAGTACGGCCTTTCGCCGTGCGCGGGCCTACCCTGGACGTATGTACGCACGACGGCGGCGCGTCTACTTCGCCATGATGGGGACGTGCATCGGGCTGTTCGTCCTGGCCTGGGGAGTCGTACGGATCTGGTCGGTTCCCGTAGCCGTGGGGATGTGTGTGGTGGCGATGGTGATCCCGCCGGTGGCCGCGATGGCGGCCAATCGGCGAGGGCCCGACGACCGCTGGTGGGACGACCCTTCGGGTGACCCCAAGTCCGACGACTGGTGGGACGAGCTGGACGGGAAGAAGCGGCGGCCCTAGACGTGGCTCAGGGTCCGGCCCTGTCATCTGTCATACGGGGGTACGTGTGAGCGTGAGGCTGTCGACCGTCGCCTTCGAGGCATCCGACGCGCATGCGCTCGCCGGGTTCTATCTGCGGCTCCTCGGCTATGTGGTCCGCGCGGAGGAGCCCGACTGGATGCTGATCGGCCCACTCGGGGGCGGCACCGCGCTCGCGTTCGAGACATCGAGCGGCTACGTCCCGCCGGTCTGGCCCGCGGGCCCCGGCGACCAGCGCATGATGCTCCACCTCGACATCGAGGTGGACGACCTGGCCGCGGAGACGGCGCGGGCCCTTGCCGAGGGCGCCAGGCTCGCCGACCACCAGCCGCAGGAGGACGTACGGGTCTTCCTCGATCCGGCGGGACACCCGTTCTGCCTCTGGGTGCCGGAGCGGCCCGCGCCTCAGTAGACGAGCGCCTGCGTCTCCTCCGCCATCGCCTCCTGCACGAACACCTGCGCCCCCGCGATCCGTACGCCCTCGATGACGTCCTTCTCCGTGATCTCCCGCCGGGCCGCGCACTGTGTGCACAGGGTGATGCGGCCGGCCGCCAGGATCGAGTCGATCAGATCGGGCAGCGGCGCCGCGTGCGGCAGCTCGAACTCGGCGGCGCGGCCCGGCAGCGCGAACCACGCGGACTCGCCGGTCAGCCACAGGGACACCTCGACACCACTGGCCACGGCCACCGCCGCGACCGTGAACGCCTGCGAGCACCGCTCGGGGGCATCGGCCCCCGCCGTCACCTTGATCACGAGCTTCTTCGCCATGGCGGAATGGTAGTCGGGTGGTACTCCGAATCGTGATCAACTCCCGTGCAACCCGAGGTACGGACCATGAGTCTCCTGTGAGCGCGGATATGGAATCCGTGCTTCGCGTTCGTGGGGGGACGTTGTGGAAGTACCCGAAGTGTCTGAAGTACCCGAAGAACCGGGGGTGTTCGAGGCGCCTGGAGCCCCTGACACACCCGAGATACCCGAGATACCTGACGCCGTGCCCGTGCCTGTGCCCGCTCCCGGGCGGCGCCGACGCGGTCGTACGACCCTGTTGATCGCCACCGCCGCCGTGCTCGGCCTCGTCGCCGGTACCTGCGCCGGTTTCCTGGTCCAGGCCGACCGTGAGCCCACCAAGCTGCCGTCGCTCTCACAGCCGGTGCTTGCGCAGGCCAAGGGCGAGGGGCCCGAGCCCCTGTCGGCCGCGCAGGACCGCAAGGTGAAGACCGACGGCGACCTGCGCAAGCTGCTGCTCACGAAGCCGAAGGGGGCGCAGGACGCGGAATCCGGTGCCGACGGCTGGTTGACCATGGCCGACTACGCGGGCCAGCTGCTGAGGTCGGACGAAATGTTCAGCGACCTGGCCGGTGCCGAGTTCCGGCGCGCGGTCGCGACCGGCTGGGACGTGGGCAGCTCGTACAGCGTCGAGATCCGGCTCGTGCAGTACCGCCAGGAGGAGAACCTCGACGCGGCGGACAGAAGCGACCTGTGGGAGGTGGATGGCACCAGTGAGTGGCCCATCCCCGGCACGGGCGACGGGATGGCCTACGTCACTGACAAGCCCGAGATCGAGGCCGGCTATCTGCCGTTGTACAGCGCGGAGGCGCACGCCTGGCGTGGTGACATCGCCATGGAGATCTGGATCTACGACAGCAAGCCGATCCCCAAGGCGAAGATCATGGACCTGGCCGAGCGGCAGATGGAGCGGCTGTGAACGAGCAACCGACAACTGTGGAGCCGGTGGAGCCGGTGGAGCCGGTGGAGGCGGAGGGGCCGGTGGCCTCCGTGGACTCCGTGGGGTCCCACGCGGAATCGGCCGCTGAAGCCGCGCCCGCCAAGAAGCCCGTACGTCGTGGCCGCATCGCCGCCATCGCCGGTTCCGTTCTCCTGGCCGGTGCCGTCATCGGCGGTGCCGGCTACACCGTCGTGACCGTCCAGGACGCCGACCGTGACGCGGGCGCGCCGACCTGGAAGTTCCCGAAGGCCGCGAAGGACGACGCCAAGGCGGCCAAGGCCGCTTCCGGGCTCGCCGCCATGCTCGTGCCGTACGACGACATCAGCTGGAGCCGAGGCCCGGACATCGCCGAGTTCGGCGCCGACGTCTCCCTCAGCGGGGGCCAGGCCACCGCCCTGCGCAAGGAGTCGCTCCGCGACCTGCCCCGTTCTCAGCGACGGGAGCTGGAGAAGCAGATCGACAAAGAGCCCACCAAGGGCATGGTGATGCGCAGCTATCTGCACGCGGAGAGTGCGACCGACTCCGTGCTCGCCAGTGACAGTGTCTACACCGTGAGCATTGTGCTGGCCCAGATGAAGGACCAGGCGACGGTCCGGGACATGTCGACGTTCCAGAACGACTTCCTCGACGCCGTCGACATCTTCCGCAAGGGACCCGAGATCGAGGGTCACAAGAACGCCAAGTGCTTCCTTCCGCCCAAGGAGGCCGACAGCGAGCTCGACATGATGGTCTGCTCCGCCTACCAGGGTGACGTGCTGGTCAGCGCCACCGCGAGCGGGGTCAAGCCACTGGACACCAAAGGAGTCGCGACGCTGCTGCGCGAGCAGCTCGACCGCATCGCGGAGCCGGGGGAGGCGGTATGACGACCGAGCAGGATCAGAGTGAGAAGACCGGGCTGAGTGAACGGACCGGGCAGAGCGAGCAGGTCGAGCCACCGGCATCGGTAGAGCAGCCGACGCCGGTCGAGGATCAGACGCAGGCCGAGGTGCAGGCCGGGACGCAGGCCGAGGTGCAGGCCGGGACGCAGGCCGAGGTGCAGGCCGAGGTGCAGGCCGAGGTGCAGGCTCCACTGCCGCCGATGCCCGAGGCACTCCCCGAGGTCTCTGCCGAGACGCCCGCCGAGTCCGTGCCGCCCGTCAAGAAGGACCGCCGGGTCCTCCGCGCCGTGCTGCGCTGGACGGCCGCCGTCGTGGTCTTCGCGGCGGTCGGTACGTCGGCGGCGTACGGCATCACGCAGATGGAGCGGACCGACGTACCGGGGCTGGCGACCGAGCCGGACGGGCGTTGGGAGTACCCGACGATCAGCAAGCCGCCGCTGCCCTCCGGCAGCCCGGGCCCGTTCGCCGAGGCGAACACGGCCGGCGCCCACTACGCCGACCTGCGAAAGCTCGTACTCCCGGCTCCGAAGGGCGCGAAGGCCGACGCGGCGCTGCGCGGCGAGGACGGCTGGCTGGCGACGAAGACCTTCCTGGCGGAGTACGCCACGAAGTACGACCGGGAGACCGTCGGGCAGCTGCTGACCGACTACGGGCTGCGGCACATCGCGGCGCACGGCTGGACCACGCCGGACGGCACGCACACGCGGATCTACCTGCTGCAGTTCGGCACCGCGGCTGTCGCCGACGACTTGGTCTCCAGCGAGCTCATCAGCTACAACTCCCCGGTGCACACGGCGCGCGGCGCCGAAGCGTCCGAGACGTACACAGGGTTCGCCGAGGACGCCCAGGTCGCCGACGTCACGCGGTACTCGTACGTGGAGAGCAAGCCCTACGGCCCCGAGCAGGTCCGGCAGGCGTACCTCTCGGCGGCGGACACCGTCGCCGTGGTCCTGCAGTCCCGCAAGGGCACTGCGGAGGCCCTTCCGTTCGAGCAGACGGTGATCCTGCAGAGCCAGCTGCTCGACTGAGCCGCCAGGGTGCACCTCGCGGTGAAGGCCGGGCCCCACCCCACTAGAGTGGGGCCCGGACCTGTACCGCCTTCACCGTGTCACCCGAGGAGCACCCCGTGCTTGAGGCATTCTTCGAAGCCCTGCTGGCCCTGGTTTGCGTCGGCGTTCTCGCCTTCGCCGGGCTGACCGTGAAGAAGCTGTACCAGGGCCAGCGCTGACCACCACGAAGAAAAGCTGCTCATGATCGAGATCCCGTCCGACCTGCACAAGGACCTGCTCCCCATTGCCTTCCTTCTCGGCAACTGGGCAGGCGCGGGTGTCCACGACTTCCCCGGCTCCGAGAAGTGCAACTTCGGGCAGGAGGTCACCTTCACCCATGACGGGCGGGACTTCCTGGAGTACCACTCGCACACCTGGGTGCTCGACGCCGACGGGAACAAGGTCAGGCCCCTGGAGTCCGAGTTCGGCTTCTGGCGGATCGACCCCACCACCCGCAAGGTCGAGGTCGTCATGACCCGCGACGACGGTGTCGTCGAGATCTGGTACGGCGACCTGGCCGCCAAGCAGCCGCAGGTCGATCTGGTCACGGACGCCGTGGCGCGCACGGCCGCGTCGGGCCCGTACACCGGTGGCAAGCGGCTCTACGGGTACGTGAAGAGCGACCTCATGTGGGTCGGCGAGAAGCAGACCCCCGAGGTCGAGCTGCGCCCCTACATGTCCGCGCACCTGAAGAAGGTCGTCACCCCGGAGGACGTCGAGCGCTGGGCCAAGGCCCTCCCGGACGACATGCCGGACGACGGCATCGCGTTCTTCAAGTAAGCCGTCAGGTAGGACAATGCCAAGCCCGCCGCCAGCGGTCTTATGCACCACAAAGACGAACTTCACGCTGTTCTGATCCGGGCCGGTCACTCTGCTGGAGTGACCGGCCCCACAGCTGTTTCCCGCAGTACCCACGGCGCTCACGGCGCCCCCAGTGCCCCCAGCTCCAAGGTGCTCGTCGTCGACGACGAGTACGCCGTCCGCGAGCAGCTCGCGGAAACGTTCCGCCTGGCCGGCTTCGAGGTCACCGCCGTCGCCAGTGGCGTCGCCGCGCTGAACACCGCGTACGCGGAACCGCCCGACCTCGTCGTCCTCGACATCCGCCTGCCGGACCTCGACAGCCTGGAGGTCGCCCGCATCCTGCGTGACGACGGCCACGACGTCCCGGTGGTCTTCCTCCCCAAGCCCTTCGTCCTCGAGAACATCGTCACGCGCGTACGGCAGATCCTGACTCCCTAGACGCGGCCTACACTGGGCGGCGTGGTAAGCACCGACTGGAAGAGCGATCTGCGGCAGCGCGGTTACCGGCTGACTCCGCAGCGGCAACTTGTGCTCGAAGCGGTGGACACGCTGGAGCACGCCACCCCGGACGACATCCTGGTCGAAGTACGCAGAACGGCCTCGGGTGTGAACATCTCGACGGTCTACCGGACGCTGGAGCTCCTCGAAGAGCTCGGCCTGGTCAGCCACGCGCACCTCGGGCACGGCGCGCCGACGTACCACCTCGCCGACCGGCACCACCACATCCACCTGGTGTGCCGGGAGTGCAAGAACGTCATCGAGGCCGACACCAAGATCGCCGCCGAGTTCACCGCGAAGCTCCGCGCGACCTTCGGCTTCGAGACGGACATGAAGCACTTCGCGATCTTCGGCCTCTGCAAGGACTGCTCGCTCAAGAATTCAACTACCAAGTCGTAGGCTAGGCATATGAAGAGCCCTCTGCTGTCCCTGCCCGGCGCCGTCTCCGCCGAGGGTGTGGACGAAGGCGTCGCCGCCCACTACGGAGACCTGTTCCGCGAGCAGCGTGCCCTCGCCGACGGCGCCGGCTTCGTGGACCTCTCGCACCGCGCCGTCGTCACGGTCACCGGAGACGACCGGCTCACCTGGCTGCACCTGCTGCTCACCCAGCATGTGACGGACCTCCCGGCGGGCCTGGCCACCGAAGCGCTGATCCTCTCCGCGCACGGCCACATCGAGCACGCGCTGTATCTCGTCGACGACGGCACCACGACCTGGATCCATGTGGAGCCCGACAGCCAGGACGCGCTGATCGCGTACCTGGAGTCCATGAAGTTCTTCTACCGCGTCGAAGTCACCGACCGGACGGCCGAGTTCGCGCTCGTGCACCTGCCGGCGGGATCGATCGCCGAGGCCCCGGAGGGCGTCGTCGTACGCGAGACGCCGTACGGACGTGATCTCTTCCTCCCGCGTACGGAACTGGAGTCGTTCGCGGAGAAGAGCGGTCCGGCGGCCGGGCTGCTCGCGTACGAGGCCCTGCGCGTCGAGAACCACCGCCCACGCCTCGGCTTCGAGACCGACCACCGCACCATCCCGCACGAGCTGGGCTGGATCGACAGTGCGGTGCATCTGCAGAAGGGCTGCTACCGGGGGCAGGAAACCGTCGCCCGCGTGCAGAACCTGGGCAAGCCCCCGCGTCGGCTCGTCTTCCTCCACCTCGACGGCACCGAGGTCCTTCTCCCGCCGCCCGGCACGGAGTTGCGCCGCGCGGACGAGGGCCCCGAGGGCCGCAAGATCGGCGTCATCACCACCTCCGTACGCCACCACGAGCTGGGCCCGATCGCCCTGGCGGTGATCAAGCGGAACGTGCCGCTGGACGCGCCGCTGCTCGCGGACACGACGGCGGCGGCGCAGGAGGTCGTGGTCGAGCCGTAGGGCTCACATTTCCAGGAGCACGGTGAACGGGCCGTCGTTCGTCAGTGAGACGCGCATCTGCGCGCCGAACCGGCCCGTCGCCACCGTCGCGCCCAGGGTGCGGAGTTGGGCGACGACCTCGTCGACCAGCGGCTCGGCGATGTCGCCGGGGGCGGCCGCGTTCCAGGTGGGGCGGCGGCCCTTGCGGGCGTCGCCGTACAGCGTGAACTGGCTGATGACCAGCAGCGGCGCGTCGACGTCCGAGCAGGACCGCTCCTCGCTCAGCATGCGAACCGACCAGAGTTTGCGGGCGAGTTGGGCCGCCTTCTCCTTGGTGTCGTCGTGGGTGACCCCGACGAGGACGCACAGTCCCTCGCCGCTGATCTCGCCGACCGTCTCGCCCTCGACGACGACGCTCGCGCCGTCCACTCTCTGCACCACCGCACGCATATGGACCATCATGCCGTGCGCGCGAACGGCGGCCCGGTGCGGGCCCTTCGTGTGATTTCCCGGGTCGCCAAACCCCCATCTGGGGCCGATCGGGGGCACTCGGTCACATAGCGACCACTCGGAGTGGCACCATGCGGGTGTTGCGGTGCATTCATGGGCGCATTCATGGCGCATCCGTGGGACGGACCGCGCCGGTCGAGGGGACGGTAGAGGCACATGAGCACACCGAGTAGTGGGCAGCCGCCCGGGGTCGTGTCACTGACCCGTACGAGCCCACGGGCGGGACGGACAGGACGGGCGGCGGGGATGACGGCCCGGCCGCCGGTGCAGCGCACGGACAGCTCGCCTCCCCTCTCGGCTCCTCTTGACCGGGAGGTGTCCCCAGCTGTGGACGGTCCGCAGAGCGACCTGGCCGTGCTGCGGCTGCCCGAGCTGCGCGTGCTGCGCCGGGATGCCCAGCGGGACGAGGCCGACCTCAGCTATGTGCGGCGGCTGCTCCAGGGCCGCATCGACATCCTGCGGGCCGAGCTGGCGCGCCGCGGGGGACTGCGGGCACCCGGTGCGGGGCAGCCGCGCGTCGTCGGTTCCGGGGAGCTGTCGGTCGTCCAGCGGCTCTCGGAGATCCTCACGGACGCGCCCGCCCGGCACCGTTCCTCGGCCCGCCATGTGACGGTGGGCACGCCGCACGGCGAGGAGTACCGCCGGCTGGCCTCGGACATGCTTTCCGAGGTGGAGCTGTCCGACCTCGATGCCCGTACGGACGAAGAGCTGGGCGCGGGAATGGGACGGCTCGTACGGTACGAGCAGCAGGTATCCCGGCGCCGCCAGCAGCTCCAGCGCACCGCCGACGACTGCAGCGCGGAGATCGCCCGCAGGTACCGTGAGGGCGAAGCGCAAGTCGACGACCTGCTCATGTGAGGGACCTGTTCGTGTGACGTGGCGCCCCGGTGATCCTGGGGCTGTCCCGGTACGGCTGCCCGGGCGGGTCCCCGTCACGGAAGGCCACAGCCCATGTCCGCCGCCGCGAGCACCGATTCCGTCATACCCCCCGTCCTCGCCGAGGTCGTGCGCTCCGGCTTCGTCGAGAGCCGTCACCGGGGGAGCCTGGTTCTGCTGGCCGCGGACGGGTCGGTCCAGCTGGCGCTCGGAGACCCGGCGGTGCCGGTGTTCCCTCGTTCGTCGAACAAGCCCATGCAGGCCGCAGGGGTACTGCGGGCGGGGCTCGACCTCGCCGGTGAGCGCCTCGCCCTCGCCGCAGCGAGCCATTCCGGAGAGATCTTCCACCGTGACCTCGTACGGAAGATGCTGGGCGAGCACGGACTGACCGCCGCGCAGCTCCAATGCCCGCCGGACCTCCCGCTGGACCGGGTGGAGGCGGAGACCTACCTCGCCGCGGGCGCCGTACGCGACCGGGTCACCATGAACTGCTCCGGCAAGCACACGGCGATGCTGGCGGCGTGCGTGCGGCGGGGCTGGCCCCTCGACTCCTATCTGGACCCCGGGCACCCCCTCCAGCAGCTCATCCACTCGGTGGTCGAGGAGGCGTCCGGGGAGCCCGTCGCCGCGGTGGGTACGGACGGCTGCGGGGCGCCGCTTCTCGCGATCAGCCTGACCGGCCTGGCCCGTGCCTTCCGCTCCTTCGTCCTCGCGGCCCCCGGCTCCGCGGAACGCCGCGTCGCCGACGCCATGCGCGCCCACCCCGAGTACGTCGCCGGCACCCGCCGCCCCGACACCTGGCTGATGCGCGAGGTGCCGGGCGCGCTGTCGAAGATGGGCGCGGAGGCAGTGCAGGCGGTTGCCCTGCCGGACGGGCGGGCGGTTGCGTTCAAGATCGAGGACGGCGGGGGGCGGGCGCTGGGGCCCGTGCTGGCGAGGGCGTTGGGGTTGCTGGGGGTGGACGCGCCGGTGGTGTCGCGGATCGGGAGGGTGGCGTTGATGGGTGGGGCGCGGGAGGTGGGGGAGGTGCGGGCGGTGATGTTCTAGCCCGTCCGGTGCTGGAGATCTTTCAGCCCGTCCGGCGTTTGAGGACGAGCGCCTTCGGCGCGATACGGGGGTCTGGGGGGCGGAGCCCCCCAGGAACAAGGGACGGGCAGGGGCGGAGGGGGCGAAATAATCCCCGCGACACCCCATCCCCGTACATCTAGCGTGGCCTCATGACCCATCGCGACGCCATCGACGTACGAGCGATCACCGAGGCCGAGATACCGGACTGGATCCGCGCGCTGAACACGGGTTTCCTGCGCTCCCCGGCGGTGGCGGAGACGGAGATCCGGGACCGGAGTTCGTACATCGTCCCGGAGCGCACCCTCGCCGCGTTCGATGCCGGCCGCTGCGTCGCGACCTTGCGGTCGTTCGCGCAGGAGCTCACCACGGTGGGCGGCACCCCCGTCCCGGCGGACGCGATCTCGAACGTCACCGTCACGGCCACACACCGCCGCCGAGGCCTCCTCACCCGCATGATGGCGACGGACCTCGCGGCGGCGAAGGAACGGGGCGACGTGGTGGCGACACTGATCGCCGCCGAGTACCCGATCTACGGCCGGTACGGCTTCGGCCCCGCCACCTCCACCGCCGAGTGGACCATCGAGGTACCCAGGACAGGCCTCGACCGTCGCTGGTCGGGCCCGGCCGACGGCGGCCGTATCGACCTCGTAGACGCCGAGGACGTCCGCAAGACCGGCCCCGAACTGCACGAACGGCTCAGGCGCGCGCAGCCCGGCGCGGTCAGCCGCGACGAGCGCTGGTGGCAGATCAACACCGGTGTGCTGCAACTGGACAGCTCGGCGTGGACGGAACCGTTCTACGCCGTGTACCGCTCGGCGGCCGGCGAGGTCGAGGGTCTCGTCTCGTACGAGTCGGACGACACCTGGCACGACAAGCAGCCGCACAACACGGTGGACGTGAACTGGCTGATCGCGGCGACGCCGGCGGCGGAGCGCGCCCTGTGGCGGTACCTCTGCTCGATCGACTGGATCACCAAGGTCAAGACGGGCTGGCGGGCCCCCGACGACCTGCTGCCGCACTTCCTGCCCGACCCGCGCGCCGCCCGCATCACCACACAGTCGGACTGGCTGTGGGTGCGGATCCTGGATGTCGTACGGGCTCTGGAGGCGCGTACGTACGGGGGTACGGGGACGCTGGTGCTGGAGGTGACCGACCGGGACGGGCTGTCGGCCGGGCGGTACCGGCTGGAGGCCGGGCCGGACGGGGCGTCCTGTGCGGCGACCACGCTGGACGCCGAACTCACCCTGGACGTGGGCGAGTTGGCGAGTCTGTGGCTGGGCGACGAGTCGGCGGTGCGGCTCGTGGCACTGGGCCGGGTCCGGGAAGAACGAGCGGGCGCCGGCTCCGTGGCCGACGCCCTGCTGCGAACGTCCAGGCGACCGTGGTGCCCGGACATCTTCTGAACGAGTCGAACGAGTCGAACGAGTCGAACGAGTTGAACCAGTCGAACGAGTCGAACCAGTGCGGGCGTGCTCTCTCTGCGGGCTCCTTCCGTGCCGGTGTTGGCCGTTGATCCGTAGCTTCTAGCTATTGAGTTGTGGTTGTGGGTGGTGCTGGCCGACCGAGCTCCCGGCTCCCCTCCGGAGGGGAGCCCGGTCAGCCGGACTGTCCGGACGGTGGCGCCCGATCAGCCGGACTGGGCGAGCAGCATCACGATGATCACAGCTCCGATGCCGCTGAGCATGGTGTTCTTGGCCTTGATGCCGATGGTCAGCGCGACGAACGCGATGATTCCCATCGGCCCGTACTTCCACTGGATGAGCTGTTCGAATCCGATGGCGAGGGCGGCGACGACGAGGGCGACGAGCGGCATGACGGTCCCTCCTTGGGGACAGGGAGGCGAACCTCCGCTGGGAACGGCTGGGAACCGTCCACCTGGTCGACGCTTGCGACTCTGGCGGCCAACCCCCGGGAAGTTTGACCATGTTGCTTAAGTTGGTTACCAACTTAAGGATAGTTATCTCCACGTTGGGTCGACTCATAACCACCTATCGCGTAACTGCCCAAAGATGGCGGGAAGTTGTAGGGTTTGGTCGTGGACCCGGAACATGTCGCCACCAATGGGCGAAACAGGTCACCACGGTCACTGGCGTCGCATCGCGAAGTGGCCGACGAGCTGCGCAGCCGGATCAGGTCCGGTCAGCTGCGGGCCGGCCAGCGCATGCCCACGCAGGCCAGACTGGCGGACGAGTTCGGCGTCGAGCGTGGGGCCGTACGGCAGGCGCTGCGCATCCTGCAGTCGGAGCAACTGCTCGTCAATGTGTCCAAGGGGAGCCCGGCGACCGTCGCGGACGATCTGCGAAGGGTGCTGACCGGGTCCGAAGCCCCGCCGCAGCCCACCACGGTGGCGCTCGGCGCGAGGATAACGGAGGCCTTCGCGGCCCCTCATGTGGAGATCGACGCGCTGTGCCTGACGTCGATCTCGCTCACCCTCGCCATGGGCGAGCCGCTCCGTCAGATCCACGCCGAGCGAATAAAACCGGCCAGGATCGACGTCCGTGTCCTGCTCCCCAGCAGCGACATCCCGCTCGCCTTCCCGGCTCCGGTGGATGTGTCGGCCGACGGAGGGATCCATGACGACCGGCTCCAGCGCAACTGGCTGGCCAACCGCAACGCCCAGGGTCAGGTCCTGCGCCACAACCTGCTCGCGCTGCGTGCCACGCACGGCATCGAGGTCAACGTCACCTTCCGTGCGCTCCCTTTCACGCCGCCCGTGAAGCTGTATCTGCTCAACGGGTCCGAGGCGCTCTTCGCGTACTACACCCTCGCCAGGCGCGAGGAGGAGATCGACCATGTGCACCTGGAGATGTACGACGTCCAGGGCACCCAGTCCATGCTGTTCCCCTTCTTACAGGGGGCCGGGCTGCGGGACACGACGTTCGTCGAGCAGTCCCACCTGTGGTTCAACGCGCTGTGGGAGACCATCAGCTCGGAGCTGCTGCTCACGAGCTGAGGCCTCCTGGGTGGGGGGGTGTCCGGTTCGGATTCACGCGGGTCAGAGGGCGGGGCCCGTGACCATCAGGGCCAGGACGACCGCCCCGATGGAGCTGCACGTGGGGCTCTTCGCCTTGATCCCGATGGTGAGCAGCAACAGCCCGACGATGCCCGTCGGGCCGTAGTGCCATTGGACGAGCTGCTCGAAGCCGACGACGAAGACGGCGGAGAGGAGGGCGATGACGGGCATGGTGGTTCCTCCTGCTTCTGGGCGAGATGAAGGGGGAAGCAAAACTTCCGCCAACTTGGCTAAGTTGGCAACCAACTGTGCTTAAGTTGTCCCCACTTGGCTGGTACTCATAAACAACTTTCAAACAACTCCCCATAGATGGATGAGAGTTGTAGCGTTTGGTCGTGACCCAGGAGAACGTGGCAGTGAACGGCGACAGAAGACTCTCGTCCCAGGAGATCGCCGACGCCCTGCGGGACCGCATTCGTGCCGGGGACCTCAGGGCGGGTGACCGCCTGCCCACCCAGGCGGAGCTGGCGGAGGAGTTCGGCGTCGAGCGCGGCACCGTCCGCCAGGCCCTCAGCTCACTCCAGAGCGACGGCCTCCTCAGCAACACCGGCAGGGGCAGCCCGCCGCGGATCGCGGACGTACCCCCCACGCGCGACGAACCCCAGCCGACGATGGTCGGCCTCGCGCCGCGCCTCGCCGAGGCGTTCGCGGCCCCGCACGTCCACATAGACGCGGCGTGCCTCACCGCGGAGACCCTGATGCTCGCCCTCGGCGAACCGGTGCGCCTGATCCACGAGGGCACCATCCGCCCGGAGTCGATCGACGTCCGGATCCTGCTGCCCTCCCGGGACATCACCCTGGCGTTCCCGGTCCAGGTGGACGGCCGCACCGACGACGACCCGGTCCACAAGCGCTGGCTCGACCAGCGCAACGCCCAGGGACACGTCCTGCGCCACAACCTCCAGTCGCTGCGCTCCTCCCACGGCATCGAGGTCCGGGTGACCTTCCGCGCCCTGCCGTTCACCCCACCGGTGAAGCTGTACCTACTCAACGAGTCGGAGGCGCTGATCGCGTACTACATGATCACCAGGCGCGAGGAGACGGTGGACAGCGGAGGAGTACTCGACATGTACGACGCCCTCGGCTCCGCCTCCCTCCTCTTCTCCTTCGAGAAGCGGGCCGGTCATCGGGATGCCTCGTTCGTGGAGCAATCCCAGAAGTGGTTCAACGCCCTCTGGGAAACCATCACCACGGACCTGACACTCTCCTAGTGACTCCTGATACAGCGCAGACTGAACCGGTGGCGACAGAGACAGAGAACCTCCGGGAAGTGATCGAGCGTGCTCGCTTCGTCCTCTTCGACTTCGACGGGCCGATCTGCCGGCTGTTCGCGGGGCATTCCGCGGAGGATGTGGCGAAGGACCTGGTGGAGTGGCTGGAGAGGCAGGGGCTGCGGGGGCTGCTGAGCGATGAGGAACGGGTCCATCTTGATCCGTGGGCTGTTCTGGCCGCAGTCGACCGTGGTCATCCGCGCAGTGATCTGGTGGTCGAACTGGAGGAGCGGCTAACCCAGCACGAGCTCAAGGCGGTGTACTCCGCCTGGCCCACCGCGTTCGCCGATCCGTTGATACGGACCTGGAGCGCGGTCGGAGCACGGCTGGCGATAGCCACCAACAACTCGCCCAGCACGGCCGCCAGGTACCTTGCGACGCGCGGTCTCATCGAGTGCTTCGCGCCGCACATCTACGGCCGCACTCAGGATCTGCGTCTCCTCAAGCCGGACCCGCATTGCCTCAATCGCGCTTTGAACGCATTGGGTGCTGCCCCGTCGACGGCTCTCATGATCGGCGACACTCCCTCAGACCTCCTTGCCGCCGAGCAAGCTGGAGTCCCGTTCCTCGGCTACGCGCGTAACGAAGGGCAGGTCGAGGCGCTGCGCAAGGCGGGGGCGCAGGTCGTGATGGGTTCGCTGGAGCCGCTGTTGCAGATTCTGTGGGGGCGGCCCTGATGTCGGCCGGGGCTTTCGCGCCCTGTGCGACGGGCGTCATTCCGTTTGCCGGGCGCGGGCAAGGGCAAGTTGGTAACCAACTGGCGCGAGTTGTTTGGGTTTGGTCCCGCTGGCGGGACCCTGTCCGACGAAGGTATCTGGATGGCACGGAGTTGTAGCGTTTGGTCGTGACTCAGGAGAACGTTGTAGTGAATGGCATTACGAGGCGCTCGCACGATGAGATTGCCGACACCCTGCGAGGTCGCATCCGGGCCGGTGAACTCAGGCCCGGGGACCGTCTGCCCACCCAGGCCAAGCTGGCGGACGAGTTCGGCGTCGAGCGCGGTGTCGTCCGCCAGGCCCTGCAGATCCTTCAGAAGGACGGGCTGCTCAGCAACGTCACGAAGGGAACCCCGCCCCGCGTCGCCGAACTCCTGCCGACGCGCGGGGAACCGCAGTCCACGATGGTCACCTTGACGCCCCGGCTGATCGAGGCCTTCGGGGTGCCCCATGTGCGCATGGACGTCGTCTGCCTCACTTCCGAAACCCTGATGCTGGCACTGGGGGAGCCGATTCGCCTGATCCACGCGGGCGAGCTGACTCCTGAATCGATCGAGGTCCGCGTCCTGTTGCCGGACAGGAACATCCAATTGGCCTTCCCCGCCCCGCGGTTGGGCTGGGGCCGGGACAAGGACCAGGACCACAAGGTTCACCAGCACTGGCTGGGATTGCGTGACTCGCAGGTGCAGGTGGTGAAGCACAATCTCGAGGTCTTGAAACGGGAAGCCCCCTACGAAATCGACGTCAGCGTCACTTTCCGGGCGGTGGCCCTCACACCGCCGACCAAGCTCTACCTGCTGAACGGACAGCAGGCCCTGATGGGTTACTACATGGTCGCTCGGCACGACGAGGTGAAGGACAGTGAAACGCTGGAGCTCCACGATGTCCGGGGCCTGAGCTCCATCCTTCTCCCCTTCGACAGCAAGACGTCTCAACGCGACGCGGCTTTCGTGGAGCAGTCCCAGAAGTGGTTCGACTCTCTCTGGGAGACGATCGCCACGGAGCTGTCGACCATGTAGCGACGCCGTGGCTCAGGCCTGGATCATCAGCAGGATCAGCAGCACAGCGGCTACAGATGAGCATGTGGCGTTGCGTGCTTTCAGTCCAATTCCCAGCAGGCACAGGCCGATGATCCCGATGGCGCCGAACTTCCATTCCACGACCTGCTCGAAGCCGATCACCAGCGTGGCTACCCCGAGCGGCAGTATGGGTGTGATCTGCATGACTCCCCCTGGCCTGTCGTCAACCTACCCACCAATTGGACTGGTTGACTTAGATTGGATTTGCCCGGTCGGGTTGTGTGCTAATCATCAGTCCAGTGGGCAAGGTTGATTGGCTGGAAGTGGTGTGTCGAGTGACTGTGGGCGGTAGGTTCGGCCTGTGAGTGAGTCGCGAAGTTCGGAAAGTGGAGGCAGGGAGTTCGCTCGGGTGGAGACCGCACTCCGCGAGCAACTGTCGAACGGGACGTACCGCCCCGGGGGGCTACTGAGGCCTCAGCGGGAGCTGGCTGACGAGTTCGGGGTCTCCAGGGACACGGTTCAGCGAGTTCTGAGGCTGCTGGCCCAGGAAGGGTGGATCGAATCGCGGCAAGGCAGTGGCAACCGTGTGCTGAAGGTGCCGCGCGTCGGCCCGGGGGAGAGGCGACCCGCACGGCGGGGCAGGGCATCGCTCGGTCCGTTGCTCGACGAGGCCTTCGAACAGCCCGAGGTGTACCTGGATGTCTTCTCTCTGACCTCCGAGACGTTCTACAGCCACCTCAGGGTCCAGACGGAGCGCATCAACGCCCGAGAGATCACCCCGGGAAAGCTGCGGGTTCGCTTGATGCTGCCCTCGGAGGAACCGGGACCGGCCTACCCCCGGGCCAAGGATCCGTCCGACCGCCAGATCTGGGAGCGTTGGCGTCGCATGGCGCGGGACCACTGCAACCGGTCACGAGCGCTGATCAAGGAACTGCAGGTCGACAGTGCAGTGGACGCGGCACTGGAGATCCGTCGAGTGCCGCTGACTCCTGAGTTCAAGCTGTATGTGCTCAACAACTGCGAGATGCTGCACGGCCCTTATGAGGTGGTCGAGCGCACGATCACGCTCGACGACGACGCGGCGACAGAGGTTGATGCGCTGGACGTACTGGGCCTCGGCTCGACCCTCACATACCACCGTCGAGAGGACGATGACGAATCGCACGACTCCGAGTTCTTCGCCAGCCATCAAGGCTGGTTCGAGTCGTGCTGGAAGCACCTGGGCGTGGTACAGGAGGGCACCTGAAACGGTGACGGGGCGATACCAAGCGTCGGTATCGGGCAGGGGCTGTCCAGATAGTGACACGGTGTGAGGCCAATCACGTGAAGGACTACTGTGTGCGCTCATGTCGTCCCCTCTGCCCCGCAGGGCGCACCAGGCACTGGTACGCCGCCTCGCGGAGGCACGGCGCCGCAGCCCCGACGGGGAGGTGGTCACCGGCCACCACAACAGCAATCACATCGTGTCCCTGGGGCTACCGCTGGCCTTTTTGCTGGGGCTGGGGATGGACTCGGGCAGGGTTCGCGCCAAGTTCCGCACCCCCTTCAAGACGGTCGAGGTGGTGCCCCGGATCTGGCGGCGCGAGTCGGAGGTGTTGCGGGTCGTGAGCGAACGGCTCGGTGAAGTGCCGCGCTGTCTCGCGGACTTCGGCGAATGGTCACTGCACGCCTATGTGGCGGGACGGGCTCTGGCCGAGGTGATCCCGGAGGGGCCGATCGGCAGCCGACGGCTGGCCGCGCTGGCGGAGTTCTTCGCACGGCTGGCTGCTGTGCCTGTAAGCGGCCTCCCGGCCCGCCCGTCCGACTGGCCGGTGGACGAGGACAGCTGGGGCTTTCTGCGCTGGCTGGCCAGGTTCACGGAACAGCGGGTCCATCAGGTCAACCGACCGCGTTTCGGCGGGCTCTTCGACGCCGTCGGCATTCCGCGCGATGCTGTGGACCGGTTCATGCGGTCCGCCACGGAGCTGACTCCGCGCCCGTTCGCTCTGCTGCACACGGACGTCCACCGGGCCAACGTGCTGGTGACACCGGGGGCGGAAGGCGAGCGCCTTGCGGTCATCGACTGGGAACTCGCACTGTATGGGGACCCACTGCACGATCTGGCGACCCATCTGGTGCGCATGGACTACGACAAGACGGAGCAGGAGTTGATGGTCCGGATGTGGGCCGACGCGATGCGGCGCGCGGGCCACACGGAGATGACCACGGACATGGACCGGGACCTGCCCGTCTACCTCGGCTTCGAGTACGTTCAGTCGGTGTTTCCCGACGTCATACGCGCAGCCCTCGCACTGCCCGACTGCCCAGGTGAACCGGAGTTCGCCCGCGCTGCCACGTGGGTGTGCCGGTCCATGCGCCGGGCCAGAGAGCCGCTCGCCCTTGTCGACGAACCTTTGGACGAGCGTGCGGCGGGGGAGGCTCTACGGCAGTGGCACAGTGCCGACAGAGCACGGCGGGCGGAGCGGACGGAGGATGCGGCGGAGCATGCGCGGACGGAGGGTGTGGAGCGGATGGAGTGGCATGGCTGTTGAACTCGACGACATCAAGGAAGTGCGGGAGCTGCTCGCGGGCGCGCACTGCGTCCTCTTCGACTTCGACGGGCCGATCTGCCGGCTCTTCCCAAAGGGTTCGTCGTTGGATGTTGCCGACGAACTCCGGAAACTCGTCGACAAGGCCGGCCTCGACGACGTGCTGACCGAGCAGGAGCGCGCGGACAAGGATCCACATGTAGTGCTGCGGGCCGTGAACCAGGCTCGGATGGAACTTGACCTGGACCTGGGGGATCTGGTCAAGGTTCTTGAAGAGCGGGTGACCGAAGGCGAGCTGGACGCCGTACAGGACGCATGGAGCACACCGCGAGCCGGCGAGCTCATCCAACGGCTCAGGGAGCAGGGTCGCCGACTGGCCGTGGTCACCAACAACTCGGCCAAGGCGGCCGATTCCTACCTGAAATCCCAAGGTCTGGCCGAGTACTTCGCGAGCATCCATGGCCGTGGTACCGACCCCGCGTTGATGAAGCCGAATTCTGACGTCGTCACCCGGGCCCTCCGGAGCCTGAAGGCCCGACCGGAGGACGCGGTGATGATCGGAGACACCCCGACAGATGTGGAGGCCGCGCAACGGGCCGGAGTCCGCTTCATCGGCTATGGCCGCAACGCACGCAAGGAGTCGGGGCTGCGCGAAGCCGGGGCCACGCTGGTGCTTGCGTCGTATGATCCGGTGCTCGACGAGGTGTAGGTGGTTCCGTGTTGCTTGTGAGGCGTGGGGCCGAGGAGCTTCTGGCGTCTCCGGATACGGTGGTTGGGCCTCTTGTGGGCTATCACCATGAGACGTACGTCTTTCCGTTCCCGGGGGACAGCGGGTTCCGCGGTGCCATGTGGAAGGCGCGCGAACCTCGGTCGAACCTGCTCTGGTTCGACCGGAGATGTTTCTCCGGCGAGGAGGAGCTGGTGAAGGTGCTCGCCGGCCGAGTGCGGCGTGTCCCCGAGGTGATCGACGCCGGATGTTTGCATCTCCAGAAGTTCATTGAGGGCCGGACTCTGGGTTCCCTGTACCGGACGGGGCGAGCGATACCGCATCGGTATGTGTCTCAACTCATTGATGTCGTGCGAGATATGGCGGCCGTCAGCGACGAATCGCTGGGCGTCGGACGGCGCTGCTCGCCGAGGGACCGGGTGGGGAACGGCGACACCTCCGGGTTCGTCGAGCGGCTGGTGGCCTTCGCTGAGGAGCGGGTGTACCAGGAGAACCAAGCTGCGTTCGGCGGCCTGTTCCGCGGGCTGGGCATCGATGGAGACTCGTTCCAACACCTCCGGAGGCACCTGTCGGGGCTCACCGAGCGTCCGTTCCTGCTGCTGCACGCAGACCTCCACCGCGAAAACCTGATCGTTGATCCGGAGGACCGGCTCTGGGTCATCGACTGGGAGCTCGCTATGTTCGGCGACCCTCTCTACGATCTGGCCACCCACCTGCATGTGACGCGCTACCCCCGCCAACAGGCCGATCGGGTGGCGCGGCTCTGGACGACAGCGATCGAAGAGGTGAGTGCGGGCGCCTCCGCGGGACGGAAGAGAGATCTGCCCCTCCTGTGCGACTTAAAGCGGGCTCAGTCCGTCTTCACGGATGTCATCAGGGCCGCGCTCCTCCTGGGGAGCGGGAGCCCACCGGACCGCGACGTGGTTGCACGGTCGGCACGGCGGCTGCGGAGGGTCCTGGAAGCAGCCGTCGGCCCGCTGGGCCTGTCCGAGATGCCTACGGAGAGAATGATCGCGACCGAGCTGGTGCGGTGGTCCCGAAGCTACGATTCATCCTTATGAACAGTGGCGAGCCGGGCCTGCGCGAGCGCAAGAAGCAGCGCATGTATCAGGAGGTTTCCGAAACGGCGATCGGGCTCTTCCTGGAGAAGGGGTTCGACGCCGTGTCCGTCGCCGAGGTGGCGGCCGCCGCCGAGATCTCCAAGCCGACCCTCTTCCGGTACTTCCCGGCCAAGGAGGATCTGGTCCTGTACCGCTTCGCCGATCACGAGACGGAGGCCGCGCGGGTCGTCGCCGGGCGGGCGCAGGGTCAGTCGCCCACGGACGCTCTGCTGGAGCACTTCCTGGACGGCCTCCGTCGTCACGACCCCGTCACCGGGCTCAACGACCACCCGAACGTCCTCGCCTTTCATCGGCTGCTCTACGGGACGCCGTCGCTGGCGGCACGGGCGTACGCGTACGTCGAGCGTTCCGAGGCGGCGCTCGCCGAGGCCCTGGGCGGCGACCTTGACGCCCGGCTCGCCGCCGGTCAGATCACTGCCGTACGGCGCATCCTCGCCCTGGAGAACTGGCGGCGGATCGCGGCGGGGGAGCAGGTGGCGGAGGTGCGGCGGGATGCCGTGACGGCGGCCCGGCGCGCGTTCGCGGGGCTGGCGGTGGGGTTCGCGGGGCTGTCCGACGTACGACCATCTGGTGAAACCGGGTAAAGAATGTAACTCGGTTATGTTATTCCGCTACCCTGGTTGGAATGACGTCACTCGACCCTGTCCTCGAACAGCCCCGGACGCTTGCCCAATCCCTCACCGGCGAACGCGCCTACCACGACACTTGCCGCGCAGCCCTCGCCGCCATGATCGCCGGTGCCGAGGAACAAGTCGTCACCGGCGAGGACGTCTCCGCCTCCGGTGCCGACGCCGAAGTCCTCGGCCACCGCCTGCGCAGCAAGGCCAAGGAGATGCGGGAGCTGCCCGAAGGCCCGCTGTTCTTCGGCAGGTTGGACTTCGAGAGTGCGGGTGCGGGTGAGGGGTCGGGTGCGGGTGCGGGTGCGGCGGCCGGCGAGCACGCCGGGCAGAGCTATCACATCGGGCGGCTGCGGATCACCGAGCACCCCTCCGCCCCGCCCCTCGTCGTCGACTGGCGCGCTCCCGTCTCACGCGCCTTCTACCAGGCGAGCGCCCGAACGCCGCAGGGCGTCGCTGTCCGGCGGCGGTTCGGCTGGGCGCCGGGGAGCCTGGGCGAGTCCGCGGACCTCACAGGCCTGGAGGACGAGCACATCGGGCAGTCCCGGCAGCCCCGGCAGCCCCACCCCCAGCAACCGAGCAGCATCCTCGCGGGCGAGATCGAGCGCCCCCGCGTCGGCCCCATGCGCGACATCGCCGCGACCATCCAGCCCGAGCAGGACGATCTCGTACGAGGTGACCTCGCGTCCTCGGTCTGTGTGCAGGGCGCCCCGGGCACCGGCAAGACGGCCGTCGGACTGCACCGGGCCGCGTACCTCCTCTACACCTACCCGCAGCGCATCCGCCGCGGTGGCCTGCTGATCCTCGGCCCCAACCGCACCTTCCTGTCGTACATCTCCGCGGTCCTGCCCGCGCTCGGCGAGACAGGCGTACGGCAGTCGACCCTCGGGGACGAGATCGCCCGCCATCCCGTCATGGGGGAGGACGACGAGCGCGCCGCCGTCGTCAAGCACGACGCGCGGATGGCGGAGGTGCTCCGCCGGGCCCTGTACGGAGGGATCGGCGGTCCTGCCGACTCCCTTGCCGTGCCGGACGGTTCGTACCGCTGGCGCGTCCCGGCCCACGAGCTCCGCCGCATCGTGGACGACGTACGCGCCGAAGAACCTCCGTACGCCGTCGGCCGTGAGCGCGTGCGGACGCGGGTCGTGGGGTGCCTGCTGGAGCAGGCGGAACGGCGTGCAGGCCCGCGTACGAACGCCTGGGTGCGGAAGATCTCGCGGGCCAGGCCCGTCAGCGCGTACGTCGACGCGGTGTGGCCCAAGGTGCTTCCCGAGGAGGTGCTCGCCGGACTCCTCACTGATGCAGGTGTGTTGGAGGTTGCCGCGGAAGGGCTCCTGGACGCGGACGAGCAGAAGGCGATCCTGTGGGCGAAGCCGCCGCGTTCGTACAGGTCGGCCCGCTGGTCGGCCGCCGACCGCGTCCTTCTCGACGAGGTCGCCGGGATCGTCGAACACCCCGAGGGATACAGCCACTTGGTGATCGACGAGGCCCAGGACCTGTCGCCGATGGAGTGCCGGGCGATCGCGCGCCGGGCGTCGTTCGGGTCACTGACCGTGCTCGGCGACCTCGCGCAGGGCACCACTCCGTGGGCGGCACGGAGTTGGGACGAACTGCTCGCGCATCTGGGCAAGCCCGATGCCGCGGTCGTACCTCTCACGATCGGCTTCCGAGTGCCGGCAGCCGTCGTCGGACTCGCCAACCGGCTGCTGGCACGCCTGGATGTGGGAGTGCCGGCGGCTCAATCGTTCAGGACGGACGGGGAGTTGAATGTGCGGCACGTGTCCGACGTCCTCGCCGGGACCGTCGACGCGGTGCGCGGAGCGCTCACGCACGAGGGCTCGATCGGCGTGATCGCCGCCGATATCGATGTCCTACGTGTGCGGGAGGCGCTCCGCGCCGCGGGCGTCGAGACCGCCGGACCCGATGAACTGGGCTCGCGGGTAACGGTGTTGCCCGCCACCCTCGCCAAGGGACTCGAGTACGACCACGTCGTCGCCGTCGAACCCGCGGCCGTCGCGGAGGCGGAGGTGCGGGGGCCGCACCGCGTGTACGTGGTGCTGACGCGGGCGGTGTCACGGCTGGACGTGGTCCACGCGCGGCCCCTGCCGTGGTGACCTACCAGTCCGGTTCTCCCACAGGGGTCAGGAGAGGGATCAACTGCTCTTCCTCGTAGGTCAGATGGGCTTCGAGTTCAGCCGTGAGGCGTTCCACCTGGGCGAGTACGCGGTCGGGTTCGGCCTGATCGTCGGCAGCCAGCACCCCGCTCAGCTGTTCGAGCAGTTCGGCGATCGCCTCGTGCTCCTGGCGCAGGCGGTCGAGGACCGGGGCGAGTTCGGGGTGGCGGCCGCCGAGGAACGGGAAGATGCCGAGGTCCTCGCCGGTGTGGTGGTTGTGCAGGCCCTGGCAGAGAGTGAGGCAGTTGACGCGGAGCTGGGCGCCCAGAGCGGCACCCGGTTTCTTGAACCCCTCCTCGAACCCCTCCTCGAACTCCTTCTTGAACTCCTCACGGATGAGAGCGAGTTCGCGTCGGAACGCGTCGTGGATGACCTTCAGGCCCTCGGTCATGGAGCTCGCGTTCACGTTCGGCGGGCCGTCCGGCGCGATGCCGTGGAGGGCTACGACGGGGATCACCCGGTCCGTCTTCGCCTGGTACTCGGCCCACCCCGGGTCGGCCTCCACCGCGCGGGCGAACGCACGGTCTCGTTCGGCACGTTCGAGTACGACGGCATTCGCCTCGTACGTGAAGACGCCGTCCTCGACGGTCACCCGGGGGTTCGCGAGGAGATTGCGGAACCAGTCCGGGTGCTCGGGCGCGCCACCGGCCGAGGCGATGACGAGGACCCGCTCGCCGCCGTCGGGGTAGTAGCCGACGGGGGTTGTGTGCGGGGTTCCGGTGCGGGCGCCGGTGGTGGTGAGGAGGAGCAGGCGGGCTCCCTCGAAAAAGCCGCCGACCTGTCCGTGGTTGGCCCGGAATTCTTCGATGACTGATTGGTTGAAGGGGTTGGGCATTCGCTGCTTTCTTCTGTTTTTGGGCAGGGGGAATCCCGTGAGGCGGGAATGGGTGCAATGGATGCACAAAGGCACGCGTTTGCGCGGGCGCGTGGGCCCGCGGAATTATCGGGCGTGGGTGTCCACGGGAGGGTGCCGTCGAGGGCATGCAGGTGAGCAGGCACGCAGGCGTGGAAGAAGTCGCACGAGGATCTCGTACAGGGATTACGTATACACGTATAGGAGATCGCGTACGGAGGTGTCGTACGAGCATGTCGTACGAGGTAATGGCGGGCGGGGCTCTACCCCGCCCCGGCCTCACTCGGAGGCCGGGTGCCCAACTCGTTCACGGCACAAGGCCGACCCGGCAGTCATAGGCGTAACCGTAATGCTTGTGCGAGCAGGGAGGCAATACCAAATTGCCCCCAGCCTCCCTCCCGGCTGATTTCAGATGGCGAGTGTGGCGATTTCGAGTGCCGTGGACGTCCCGTGTGTGGTGGCGGGGGTGTCACATTCGCGCACTCGCCGGTGTCTTCATGTCGAACAGCCCAACAGGCCAGGCCGGCAGGCCGGCGGATGAGGAGAACACGATGACACTGCGCACTCCCAAGGCGGAGCTTCCCACCGAGATGCGGGAGAACCTGATCGAGCGGTTCGGTACCGTGCCCGAGCCCGTCGAGGTGTTGTTCCACAGCCCCGATGTCGCCACGGCGAACATTGAGTTCGGGGCCAGGGCGGGCGCGTGGGGTGCGGCTGACGCGAGCCTCAAGTCGTTCGCGCACATGGCCGTCTCCGCGCAGGTCGGCTGCAGTTGGTGCCTCGACATCGGCTACTTCGGGGCCCTGAACCAGAACCTGGACCTGGTGAAGGCGAGCCAGGTGCCGCGCTGGCGGGAGTCGGAGGTGTTCACGCCGCTGGAGCGGGACGTGCTGGAGTACGCCGAGGCGATGACGAACACGCCGTCGACCGTCACCGACGAGCTGTCGGCGAGTCTGCTCGGCCGGCTCGGCCCGGCGGCGCTGGTCGAGCTGACCGCGTTCATCGCCTTCGCCAACATGGCGACCAGGAACAACTCGGCGCACGGGATCGAGTCGCAGGGCTTCTCCGATGCCTGCGAGATTCCGCTGGCCGAGCGGCCTGAGAAGTCCGGCGTAGCGTGACGGCGTGAGGATGACCGAGGACCCGTTCATCGCCCACCGCGGTCTGCTGTTCACGGTCGCCTACGAGATGCTCGGCTCGGCGGCCGACGCGGAGGACGTACTCCAGGAGTCCTGGTTGCGGTGGGCCGACGTCGACCACTCGCATGTGCGTGACCCGCGGTCGTACCTCATCCGGGTCGTCACCCGGCAGGCACTCAACCGGCTGCGCACGTTGTCGCGCAGCCGTGAGGAGTACGTCGGCGAGTGGCTGCCGGAGCCGCTGCTGACCAGCCCTGATGTCGCCGAGGACGTCGAACTTGCGGAGAGTGTCTCGATCGCGATGCTGACCGTCCTGGAAACGCTGGGGCCGACGGAGCGGGCGGTGTTCGTGCTCCGCGAGGTCTTCGAGATGCCGTACGGCGAGATCGCCGAGGTCATCGGGAAGTCCGCGGCCACGGTGCGGCAGATCGCGCGACGGGCACGCGAGCATGTGGCGGCCCGGCGACCGCGGGTGCAGGTGAGCCGGTCGGAGCAGCAGGCCGTGGTGGCACGGTTTCTGGCCGCCTTGCGAACCGGGCAGTTGCGGGAGCTGATGGAGGTTCTGGCGCCGGACGTGGTCCTGATCGCCGACGGCGGTGGGCTGGTGGTCGCCGCGCTGGCTCCGGTCCACGGGGCCGAACTGGTCGCGGAGCTGCTCGCGCGCGCGAACCAGGTGGTGGCCGCGTTCGAGACGACGGCGGTGTGGCTCAACGGCGCCCCTGCGGGTCGGCTCGAGATCGACGGCGAGCCGTCCGCGGTGAGCGTCGTGGTGGAGAACGGGCGGGTCACCCGGATCTACGTGGTGCGAAACCCGCGCAAGCTGACCCGGCTGAACGAACTGGCCGAGCTCAGCAGGTAGGCCCGCCGTTGCACTGACGTCGTGGGTGTTGAGGGCGGTTCCGACCATCCTCAACACCCACGGTCAATCGTAGGCAGCGTGATCGTTCACCCGCGGAGCCAAGCCAACAGGCCCCGTGGACTCGGTCGCGATGTGCCGGCTGCCATGGCTCGGGGAACCGACTTGGCTCTCCTGGCTTGTCGGGCGAGTCGATACTCGTCGGATTCACGGATGAGTTCTTGAGAGCGGATCCGGTGCAACTCGAAGTGCATGCCGCTCACTTCTACTGCTGGAGCTCCATGACGTCGGCAACCACGCAGCTGACGTTGTCGGGGCCGCCGGAGGCGTTGGCGAGGGCGATGAGTTCGCGGACGGCCTGCTCGGGCTCACTGATCTCGGAGAGCACCCGTCGGATCTCATCGGTCGGCACGACGGTCGACAGACCGTCGGAGCAGAGCAGGTATCGGTCTCCCCGCCGGGCGTCGTGAAGGCGCATGTCGGGGGTGGCATCGGCTCCTTGGCCCAGGGCTCGTATCAACAGTGACCGCTGGGGGTGGGAGACGGCCTCCTCCGGGCTGATGCGTCCTTCGTCGACCATCGACTGCACCATGGTGTGATCTTGAGTGATCTGGAACAGCTCTCCGTCGCGCAGGAGGTGGACGCGGGAGTCGCCGATGTGGACGAGGGCCAGTTGCGATCCGGTCCAGAGCATCGCGGTGAGTGTCGTACCGGCCTCTTCAGCTGTAGAGCCGGTCCCGACGGCGCCATGTACGGCGCCGTGCACGGCCTGCTTGGCCTGGTCGATGGCGTCTTCGAGGACGTTGAGGAGGTTGCCCGCCGGGATACTGTCGGTTTCGAGGTGCTTGAGTGCGTCGACGGCGGCCGCGCTTGCGGGGGCTCCTCCGCTGCCGAAGCCGTCGGCGACTGCGAACAGGCGGGACCCTGCATAGGCGGTGTCCTGGTTGCTCTCGCGGACAAGGCCCGTGTCGGAAAGAGCGGCGTAGCGGATGCCCAGGGGGTTGGTGGTAGGGGACATGGCAGGGTCCTTCCAGGACAGGTGGTCGATGAGGAAGGCGGCCAGGTCCCGCCGTGCGGCGGTGTCGGCTTCGACCTGTGCCCAGAACGCGCGGATCTCCTGTGCCGCCGCAGATGCTTCCAGCGAGCGGACGTGCTGGATGCGGGCCAGAGGCATCCCCAGGCGTCGAAGCCAGGCGACCAGTCGGGCCTGTTCCACTTGTTCCGGTGCGTAGAGGCGGTAGCCGGTCACCGGGTCGACGCGAGCGGGGGTCAGCAGACCGAGTCCGTCGTAGAGACGCAACGCCTTCGGCGACAGCCGGGACGCCTTCGCGAACGCCCCGATGGTCAGCAACCCCATGCCCGTTCCCCTCCTCATGCCGGGTACGTCACCCGGCTTCACCGATGCTGTGGCCTCCCCCAAGGTGAAGGTCAATGAAGGTCGACCAGTGGATTGTCGACCAGTGGATTTCGGCGAAGGCCTGTGTGACGACGAGGAGGCCGTCGCTGGGGAGCGACTCGCTTCGAACCGGGTCGTGGGGCGGGTCGCCCGGGACTCTCACCCGGGCCGTGAGGCGGGTCGCCCGGGGTGAGATTCCCGGGCGACCCGAGTTGTCATGGCGCACGTGGCAGGACACTTACCGTGCCTGGAGCGGGACTTGGCGGGCGGTCCTTTCGGGGCCACCCGCCGCGTTGCAGAGTTGAGGTGCAGCGTTCAGGTGCCGCGTTCAGTTGGTTCGTGTGGCTGAGGTGCCGACGCCGGCCGCGGTGCAGGGCAGGGTGCCGGCCCGCAGTGCGTGCCCGTCGTCGTTGGCGTCGTCGGACCACACGACCGGCTTGTGGCCGCCGGTGCAGGCTGCCTGCGGTGCGATGGCGAAACCCTCGTTGTTGTAGTTGGGCATGCCGGTCGGACGGTCATGGACGGCGGTAGCGGTGAACCGGCCCTGCGCGTCGATGTCGAGGGTCGCGGTGCGGCCTTCGCAGGTGTCGTCACAGGCGGCCCACAAGTGTCCGGTTTCGGGCTCGAATTCGAGGTCCATCACTCCGGGAAAGCCGCTGGAGAAGGTGGCGATCCGGGTGTATCCGCCGCCGCTCTGGTCCAACGCATAGGCGTACACCGTGCCGTTGGCCTCAAGTCCGACGAAGAACAGCCCGCTGCCGTGGCCCGGATAGACGGCCGGGTTGTAGGCGGCGCCGGTGTGCTCGTCGCTGAAGCCGTGCGCGGTGAGGTAGGTGTCCGGGATCCACGAGATGGCCTCGGGCCCGCTGTTGGCCGCTACGGCGGGCAGGTCGGAGGTGAGGTTCCACTCCGCGGTCGCGTTGAGGGAGCCGGCCGTGGAAGAGGTGTCGAAGCGGACGACTTCCGGCTTGCTGACGCCGCTGTTGCTGTTGTCGCGCTCGGTGGAGGCGAATATCCCGTCAGGGGTGGCGGTCACGCCTTCCGTGTCGGGGTCGCCGCTGCCGTTGCCGTAGTGCAGCGCCTTGCCCGCAGCCCAGCCGCCGGCCGGGTCGGGGCTCCACGTCGCGCCGTTGGGCACCAGGCGGTAGAGCTTGCTCGGGCCGTTGTCCACCGCCCACAGGACGCTGGGGCTTTCGAAGGAAAGGCCGCTGAGGTTCTCGCCGAAGACGTTCGAGCCGTCGGCGATGGTGACCGCGGTGTCCCCCGGCCACGCGGTGACCGAGGGCTGACCGCCTCCGCCGTCGCCGCTGCCGCAGGCGTTCGCCGCACCTCGGGTCGGCGCGGTCGTCGTGGTGAACTCGCCCGTGCCATCCGCGCAGCGGCCGTACGTCGTCGTGGCGTGGGCGGTCCAGCTGTAGGAATCGACCAGCGTGGAGCCGTCGGCCTCGAACAGCCGGGCCGAGTCGGCGCTGCCCAGTCCGAACGAGCTCTCGACGTCCAGCACCAGGTGCGCGCCCGCGGCCAGCGAGGTACCCGATGCGATCTTGTACGAGTGGGAGTTGTCGTTGTCCTTCACGACCCACTGGGACACATCGGCCGGGGCGGAGCCGGTATTGACCAGCTCCACCCAGTCACCTGGCGTGCCACCACTCGACTCCACCTCGTTGATCCGTACGGCCGACTGCTCCTGCGCCACGGTTGGCGCACAGGACAGACCGAGGGCGAGAAGGGACAGGGCGGCAGTGGTGAGTGCGGCTCTTCCACGCCAATGCGTACGCAATGTAGCCAGTCCTTTGATCGGGGGTTACCGGCAATCGGGGGATACCGGCGGGAGGTTGACGAGAATGTCCTCCCCAAGAAGGGTCTGGCACGTTGACGATCACTGCAACGGCAGAAGTGTCATCTCTCTCCCAAATACTTCCGGGATGCGATGGCCTGAACTCGTCCTCTTTTTAGGTGGCTTGGAGGCGTCGCGGGAATGGCAATTCGGGATACAGAGCTGGAACTGGTGATATGGCGGGACGGTGGGGGTTCTTGCCCCTTGGCTGAAGGAGACGCGGCCAGAGACGAAAGACCGCGGCGGCGAACGACGCCATGAATGCGAGCCCGGTAGTCGTTTCAGCGATGCGTGAAAGCGCCCGCTGTTCCTGTGTATTTCCAGTGAGGCTGAACCACATGTATTGCCAGTCAGGCTGAACCACACCGGAACATGCGCCGTCGATCACCGACCAGTTCAAGCCCCACCCGGGTATGGTCCGGCCCGCCACTGGTCGCCGTCGCAGGGCGGGCCACGAGAAGCGCGGGAGCGAGCGCGAGCGCGCCGTGACCGTGTCGTGCGGGGAGCCGTGAGTGGGGGCAGTGCCGCTAGGTGTGGCGAGGCGCGATAGTTGTCATCCGCTCCCGTTCCCGCTGGCGCGCGGCGTGACTTCAAAAGGGCTGGCCCAATTGCACATCAGCCAGTCAGGATCACCCTGTGATGCGCCACGCCTACGACGATGCCGAACTGCTGGCCCTGGTCCGCCGCTATGTCACGCCCGGGCGCCGCTATCTGAAGCTCGGCGACAGTGTGCTGCGCATGCCCAGTCCTGAGTACGACCGATTCGTGCAAGCTCTTGGCGAAGACGCGCGACTCATCACCCCGGACGAGATCGCCATCCTTCTTGAGGGCGGGTGGCGTGAGCGGAGGACCGCCGCATGGCTCATCGCCGTCGGCCGCCGGACCGATTTCCGTGAGCGACTCGGTGAGCTGCTGCTGGCCAGCGAGGTCTGCTGTGCGGGGTCGGCGTACTGCGTCGCCTTGGCCGGCTTCGGCACTCCGCGCGACGCCGATCTGCTGGCCGCCTATCTTGATCGCTACCTTCGCCGCCCCGACCTCGCCTACGACCAGACCGTAGCCATGGGCGCACTCGTGTTCACCGCCCTGAACCTCGGAGGCGATCAAGCCGCTCGTTTCCTGGGCCCGGACGGCATGTGGGAACAGTGGCTCCACGACGCACCCCACATGCCATGCACCGTGGACCCTGCCATCTGCCTGAGCCCGATCCGTCGACTCTGCGCCTTCGTCGACGAATGCGCGGAAACGAAATGACCGCAGTGTCCCTTGGCTGTACCGCGTGATGGCGGTCGTGGGAATCACCGTGCCGCGGCTCACGCGGTGAGCCTGGACACGTAGTTGGAACCAGTGGGGTTCGGCGAGCTAATGATTGCTGGTCGAAGGTCGATGTCCGCGACCTTCACCGTGACCAGCTCGCCTTCATCGACAAGCTGATCCGGCGTCTCGACCGGCTCGTCAGTCAGCTCTGAGAGGTGAAGGAACCCCACAACCTCGGGAGCAAGCTGCACGAACACACCAAGAGTGCTCTGGAGCCGTTCACCGAGCAGAACGGCTTGGCGCCGGCCGCTGTCCGTCAGGGTTGTCTCGTCTGCTGACGCTTCACCGCCGAGCGAGGTAGAGGTATCGAGTGGCTGCCTCTGTTGTGTTCCGGTCTCCGTTGCCATCCGTGATCTTGTATGTCGGGATGGACGCTGAGCTCGTTGTGCGTAGTTCCGTCGCGGCTGAGCCGGCGCCCCAGAGACCCGCGCTCACGAAGTCCAGCCGCGCTGACGTACTCCACCTTGACGTCTTCCGCCGAGGGCTGGGCAGATCAAGCGGGACCAAACCCCTCGTCTGGGTGGCTACACAGTCCGGTGTCCTCCGTCGTAGTCCTCAACTGGCTTCCGGCGCGGTGCACAAGAAGTCGTACACAGCCCAGTCAGTGAGTGTGCGATAGCCGAGGTGCTGGTAGAGGGCGTTGCTGGTGGGGTTGGACAGATCCGCGAACAGGATGACGTCCCTCGCGCCCGCGGCCAGCGCGGCCTTGCTCACCTCTGCGGTCACGGCGCCCGCGTAGCCGTGCCCGCGCAGGTGGGCGGGGGTGTAGACGATGTCCACCTGGATCTGGCCACCGATCATCGAGTTCATGCCCGCGAAAGAGACAGGAGTGCCGTCCGGGGTCTCCCAAAGTGTGTAGCGCTTGTCGGCGAAGCGGGTGTCGGCCCACGTGCCGGCGTCGATGGAGACGTCTTCCCCGACGGCCTTGGCGAACTCGCCGCACCAGAACATGACTTGCTCAAGGTCCTGCTCGCCCAGGACGCGGCCACGGCCCGCCGGCAGCGGCTCCGGTGGCGTGAGCGTGCCGAGGCGATACAGACGCAGTCGCGTGTCGCGGATTTTCGACGTGGCCCCGGTGTGCCGCTGCCAGGCCTCGGCGAAAGTGGTGGCCGTGCCGTGGTCCGCGCTGACGCGGGAAAGGGAGTACCCGAGGGTGGCCAGGCGGCCGGCGAGGGAGTCGGCCTGCTCGGGCGTGAGCGGGGAGAGGCCGAAACCATGGGGCGGGAGGCGGGAAGGTGGCGTGGACCTCGCCCGCTCGCTCCAGCACGCCGAAGACAGGAGCCTCAGTGCCGAACGCCTCCGCCCCACGCGCTCGCACTCTCTCGACCCAGGTCAGCTGCATGACGTGCGGGCCGGGCCGGGATCGCAGGAAGTCTCCGGCTCGGATGAGAAAGTCGTCGACGTCTTCGGTGAGGTACCAGTCATCCGGTCGCATGCTTCATGATTCCCCGTGCTGTAGGTCTGCCCTGCTGTTTTCCGCCAGGGCGAGGAAGCAGGCTTCCGCAGGGTCATTCGGGCTTCCGCGCAAGGAAGGTGGCAATCGCCCTCTTCGCTCCTTCGGCAGGCTCCTCCAACAGGCGCGCGGTGACCACGAGCCCAGCTTGACCCAGTAGCGCGACGATCCGGTCCGCGGGGAGCAGGTGGGACTCGTAGGACACCGGATGGCCGCCGTACGCCTGTGTCGGACGTAGACGCACGTTGTCACCCACCCACCCGGCCACCATCAGATGGCCCCCGGGCGTGAGCGCGCGATGGAATTCGGCGAACACGCGGGGCAACGACTCCGGCGGTGTGTGGTGGGTGGAGTAGTAGGCCAGAATGCCGCCGAGCTCGTTGTCCTGGATTGCCAGCGAGGTCATCGAACCCACCTCGAAGTCCAGACCCGGATGGGCCCGCCGAGCCAGCTCGATCATCTTCGGAGACAGATCAACGCCGAACGCGGACACTCCCAGGGCTGCCAGATGTGCTGTGACCTTGCCTGGCCCGCATCCAAGGTCTGCGACCGGCCCACGGTCGGCCACCCGCACTACTTCGGCGAAAGCGGCCAGCATCGCCCGTGACAACGGATCCAGCTCTGCAGGGGACTTGACGAGTTCCGCATAGTCGGCGGCGACGGCGTCGTACGACTCCTGGACCGCGGCAAGGTAGGAGGGCTCAGTCACCCGGGCGACTGTAGAGGAGGACACCGACAGCCTGACGATGGGCACCACCCGGCGCGGGCGGTCAGATAGCAAATGAGCCTGAGCACGATAGTTGTCGTTAACCTCCTATCCCGACCTGGCCTTTCTCGAAGCACTGAGCACGATATCTGTCGCCGAATTTGCATCGTTGTTGACGTGTTCCGTGCTTTTTGCAGGCAAGTTGTCGCCAACCTCGAAGATCGCTCATCCGGTGGGATGTGTGCGGCTTACCTGGGACCATGAGCGATACCCGGGGCTCCTTGTGGTCCCACAGCTGTACGTGGACGGATCTGCTGGTCCCTGTCTCGCTGGACGCGGGGCGGGGCGGCCTGGACCTGTCCGATGGCTGGCCAGACCGGTGGACGGCGACGTGGAAGTACGCCGGGGACGAGGTTGCGGGTTCCGTCCGGCACCTGGGGCAGGTGCCGGTGGCGAGCCGTGGGCCGATGCGGGGGTTCACCTGGCGGCGGGAGCAGTGGCACAGGCCCGGTCTGGAGTCCCTGGTGTCAACGGGGCGCCTGCATGGGTTTGAGAGCCTCGAAGAGGATCAGCTGCTGGTAGCCCTGGACTTTGCCGGTGATCTGTTGGAAGTGCTGTCGCAGCCGTTGCGTATCCGGTTCCGTACGGCGGAGAAGTGGCGCAACCACACCCCGGACTTCTTCGCGGTCACACGGGTGGGGACCTGGCTGATCGACGTGCGGCCCCGAGACCTGATCGAGCCCGAGGACCTGGAGTCGTTCGCGGCCGCAGAGGAAGTGGCGTTGGTCTGCGGGTGGCACTACGCGGTCGCGGCCGAATGGCGTCCGCATGTGCGGTCCACGCTCGGCGCGTTGTACGGGAAACGCCGTCCGACACGCGACGTGCTCGGCATTCAGGCCGAACTACTTGCTCATGCCGAAGAGGGCATCACATTCGGAGAGTTGGCGGCCGCGCAGACGTACTGGCCGGTGGCACGGGCCCAGTTGCTGCACCTGTTGTGGCATCGCATGCTCGGGATCGACCTTGCTCAGGCGTTGACGGACAGTTCGCGGGTGGTGCTGGCGGGAGGCGTCTCATGATGGGGGCGGCGGCACTGGATCTCTCGCCCGGCGCGGGCGTGGTGCTCGACGAGGTGGAGTGGCTGGTCGAACGGCAGGAGCCGCATCTGGGGCGGGTCCACCTGGTGCGTGCGGGCGGCGAGCGCCAGCGGGCGAGCTTCCGCTTCCTGGTCAACCACCCGCGTTGTCGTCCGTCGTCGCGTACAGCGGCGGAGGGCGCCAACCGTGGGCGGCAGCTGGCTTCGTGGAGTGATGTGAAGCCGGAGAAGCGGCCCCTGATCGAACAGCGTTTCGCGCATCTGATGGAGGTCAACTGCGGTTTCCGCAGTGGTGATCCGTTCCGTCCCGTGCCGGGGGAGCCGCACTCCGAGTATGACCCGGACCGTACGACGCTGACTGAGCGGCGGGCGGCGAAGGCCGCTGAGTTGTCGACGCTGAGGCCTGAAGAGGCCAAGTTGCTTCTGGGCGTCGCGCACGTCGGGGTGCGCACGCTGGAGCGCTGGGAGCGCAGGCGCAGGAAGTACGGGATCGTGGGCTGCGCCGATCACCGGTGGCTGCGGGCGAGCGGGGGACACCCGAGCGTCAGCGAGGAGGTTCGCGAGGCGATCTTCGCGGTTAGGGCGGAGACGCAGCACCACCGCTCCCGGGTGAGCGCACGCACCCGCGAGATCATGATCCGTCGCTATGTGCGGGAGACCTTCGAGAACGAAGACGAGGACGGGGACGAGAGCGAGAAAATCGAGGTCCCCAGCTACCACACGCTGCTGCGGGTGTGGAAGGAGTGGTTCGGGCCGGGCGGCGCCCGACAGAAGTACGAGCGCTCGGCCGAACTGCCCACCAAGAACGGGCATGTTCTCGTGACCCGCCCCGGCCAGGTCGTCGCGCTGGACACGACGATCCTGCCGGTGATGGTCCGCGAGAACGTTTTCGGTGACGCGATCACCGTCCACCTCACTTTGGCGCTGGACGTCTACACCCACTCCATCTGCGCGTTCCGACTCACGCTGGTGTCGGACTCCTCGGTGGACGTCGCGATGGTGCTGCGCGACGTCATGCTGCCGTTGCCCATGCGGGAGGAGTGGGGCGAGGACATGGAGTGGCCCTATCCGGGGCTGCCAGCCACCATGATCTCCGAGTTCGCCGGGTACGAGGTGGCCGGGCTGCCGTTCTTCACCCCCGAGACCGTCACCTCCGACCACGGTTCCGTCTACCGCAATCACCATCTGGTGGATGTCCAAGAGGCGATGGGCTGCCGGATTCTTCCGGCGCGCGTGCTGCGCCCGCAGGACAAGAGCGCGGTGGAGCGCGTCTTCGGCAGTATCCGCTCGCTGGTGTTCGAGAAGCTGGCCGGTTACACGGGGGTTGACGTCTCCGATCGCGGCGCGGACCCGGAGGGCGACGCGGTGCTGACCCTGGCCGAGATGGAACACTTCATCGCGACCTGGGTCGTGAAGGTCTGGCAGAACCGCAGGCTCGGCGAGTTCGCGCCCAGCTGGGATCCCGGTGGTGACCACAGCCCCAACACCCTGTTCGCCGCCTCCTTCGCCCAGGAGGGCTTCGACCTGGACATTCCCTCCCCGGAGACGTACTACCGCTTCCTGCCCGAGCACCACGTGAAGCGGATCCACCGGCGGGGCGTGAAGGTCAAGGGGCTCTGGTACGACGCCGCGTTACTGCACCAGCCCGACATGAACTCCGCGCGCGGGGGCCGCTACAAGCAGCACTGGATCATCCACCGCGAACCCCGCGACCGGCGGGTGGTGTACTTCCAGGATCCCGACACCCATGAATGGCACGAACTGCGCTGGACGGGCCTGCCGCCGGAGGGCGAGATGCCGGCCTTCGGTGACGCCCGGGTCGAGGAACTCCTCACCCGCGTACGGGAAGCAGGCCTCAAGCCACGCTCTGACAGCGAGCTCGTCCCCAAACTCCTGGAGATGCTGGGGGCCGTTGATCCGGTCGCGAAGTGGCCGTCCCAGCTGACCAAATCCCAGCGGACGCAACACGCGCGGGAGATCACCCAGGCCCAGGCGGCAGCTGCGGACCGACCGCAACAGCCGCCGAAGCCGAACAAGGCACCGCGCCTGGCTGCCGTCGGCGCACCGGATGTGGAGCCGCCGTGGCGGGAACGGGCCCGGGAGGCCACCGAGGGCCTGGACGCGCACCGGCGACGACGGCGTGAGACGGCCAAGCCAGCGCAGCAGCCGTTGGCACCCACCCCGCTGGGATCGAGCCGCCGTGGCCGCAACCTCTTCGTCATCGCCGACGACGATGACGGATCCGACGAACCGGACCCGCAGCCGACGGAGGAGACGTGAGATGAGCAACCTGCACCCGGAATCGCCGAACGCGCCCGTGCCATTCCTGCGCTTCGGCCCGAGGCCGGACCGGACCCGGCATGAGGGCTGGCAGGAGTTCCGCCGGACACGGGATCTGTTTGTGCCGGTCAGGAAGATCTCCTTGGCCGAGTACGGGCTAATGAGCGCGCGCAAGAAGTCCTTGTATGACCTGCGCCGCGCGGCCACACACGTCAACATGCAGATGCTGGACACCCCGATGAGTGAGCTGGTCACCATGCTGATGCGTTCGCGGATCCAGAACAACGCGATGCGTATCGGCCCGAGCACCCTGGACGGGCTGATGATCAACGGCGGTGGGTACCAGGGCAAGACGGAGACCGCTTGCCGGACCGCCGCCGAGTTCGAGGACACCTGGCGTGACCTGTTCGAGCAGTACCCCGAGTGCTACTTCGATCCAATGCCCGGCACCCGGGACCTGATCGCGCCGGTCGCCTACTGCCAGACCCCGGTGAAGGCCACCCCGATCGGCCTGTGCGAGGCAATTCTCGACTACTACGGCGCCCCCTACGGCAAGAACCTGCGCGGCATGATCCGCAACGCCCGCGAATCGATCAAGGCGCACGCCACCACCGTCCTGATCATCGACGACATCACCCGCCTGAAGATGCACCGGGAGGACGACCAGGACACCCTCGACCTGATCCGCGGCCTGATGGACTTGGACGTCACGCTCGTCCTCATCGGCGTGAACATTCCCCGCTCCGGCCTGCTCAGGGAGGGCTGGCACGACCCCCGCACCAACCAGTGGATCTACGCACCGCTGAAGAAGGGCAAGAGCTACAACCCCGACGCCTCCACCCAGACCGAGCGACGCTTCGACCTCGTCACGCTCGACCCCTTCGACTACAGCAACGACGCGGGCATCGCGGCTTTCGTCGCCCACCTCGAAGGCATCGAGAACCAGATCCGGCTCTTCAACGCCGGCCCCGGCACGCTGTCCGAAGGTCGGATGCCCGAGTACCTCTACCGCCGCACCCACGGCATCGTCGGCCTCCTGCGGCGCCTGATCGAGGACGGACTGACCAAGGCCATCCAAAGCGGCCTGGAGGACCTGACTATCGACCTCCTCGACGAGATCACCATCAACCTGGGCAACGTCCCCGGCAAGGACGACGGGCGGGACGCCGAAGCCGGCGAGATCCCCGACATCGACACTTCTCCGAAGCGGAAACCGGGCCCGAAGCCCAGGAAGGGCCGCAACAGCGTCTACGACGACCGAGGCACACCTCCGGCGGCTGAAGCATGACTAGCCGCGCGCTGTCGCGCAGTCTTGACCCGCTCGACGACGAGACCATCGTCGGCTTTCTCCTCCGCCTCGCTTGTCATAACGGCACGAACCCTGCTCAAATCGCCGCTCGTATGGGGCTGATGGACGAGGCAGGCAACGCTCCCGGCGTCGTTTCGCCCTGGCTGCTTGCGGACATGGACAAGCCACGTCTTGTCCGGACGGCACGCGCGACACACCTGACTGTGGCGGAGGCCAGCAAGCTGCTGCTGGCCCCTATGGGACATAAATACGGCCTCGTGAGCCGCCGATACCGGCCGTGGACGAGCCCACAGCAGCTGGCCCGCCCCAACCGCTGGGTCTTCATCCGGACCTCTCAGTACTGCCCGCCGTGCCTCGCGGGTGATGACGACTCGCTGGGACGCCTGTACGGAGGTGCCTGGAAACGGGCCTGGCGGCTGCCGGTGGTCTTCGCGTGTTCGCGGCATCAGCAACTCCTGAGCCGTACCTGTCCCAAGTGCCGAACCCCCGGCCAGTTCGCCCCCACCGGCCTGATCGCTCGCCCAGGCACGGAAGATCTTCATCCAGCCCAGTGCCGAGCCGTGTCTCCCGCCCTGCACACGGGTCGGGGGCGACGCTCGGTCTGCGGGACCGACCTCGCGCGTATCCGCCCTACTCGCCTGCCGGGAGACGCAGACTCCGTCGGTGTGCTGCTGGCCCTCCAGCAACGCCTCGATGCGCTGTTGTCAGCCGACGGGCCACAGAAGGTCAACAGCTGCGGCCAACTCGTACCGGTCGCCCAGTACTTCATCGACCTGCGCGTCGTGGCCACCCTGGTCCTGGCTTCCTGGCCGGAGGCGAGCGGCTTCGCGGCGACACCCACCCTGGCCCAGGCAATCGGGCGAGAAGCAGACCAGCGACTGCGCGACAGCCGACGCCGCACATCAGGCGCATCGAAAAGACCGTACGGGATCAACTCGCTGCTCGCACCTATGGAATCCCCCCTGACCATGGGTGCGGTACTGGGGATCGCCGAACGCATGCTTGATGGCCGAGAGAAACAGTGGACTCGAAGGGCCGTAGGCCCGGCCTACGGCAGCGCCCTGACGCTGCACCGGGACACCTTCCAGAAACTCGCCCGCCTTCCCGGCACTTCATCCGCGTTGCAGGAAGTTCTCGGAGTGGCGAAGGAGGCAACGGACAGTTCGAACGCCGAGATCTACATTCGCGGTCCGCGAAACGGCTGATCATGCGCCCCCTGCCACGCAGCCTCGACCCGTTGCCCGACGAGACCCTCACTGGATTCGTACTCCGGCTCTCCCACAGGCTAGGTACGACACCCGGAGAGATCGCCATCCGTACCGGCTTGCCCTCTCGACTGCCTCTGAGCTTCCTGTACCACTTGGACGACGAATACCTCACGGGTTTCGCTCTCGCCACACAGCTGACGCCTGCCGAAGTCAGCGGCATGCTCCTAGCCCCACTCGGAGACCGCTACGGGCCGCTGAACCCCGCGCTCACCCCACGCCGTACCCCAGCGCGGATGATCTACGACAACCCGTGGGTTCTGACCCGCTCCACGCGCTACTGCCCGCACTGCCTCGCTGGGGACGGTACCGCCATCCAGGATCTCCACGGTGGCGCATGGAGGCGGCTTTGGCGTCTCCCCGTGACATTCCTCTGCCCCAGGCACCAACGCCTCCTCCAGCACCAGTGTCCTGGCTGCAAAGCACCCGCCCAGTTCGCCCCCGCGGCAGACGCCATCGCGCGGCTGACCGATGACACACTCCACCCATGGCAGTGCCGCTTCACTGCGCGTCCAGTACCACTACAGCAGCCCGAAGCAGTCTGCGCAGCCGATCTGACCCGGCCTGATCTGTTTCCCGTAACACCCGACGCGGTCACGATGCCCGTGCTTCTACAAGTCCAGCGACAGCTCATTAACTTGCTTGTCGCGAGCGGACCCGAGACCGCGATGAGCGCCGGCGCGCCGGTCTCCGGCCTCCACTACTTCGCCGACCTGCGCGCCACGGTCGCCATGATCTTTCGGTCCTGGCCCGTCGCCCGCGAGTACGCCAGCACGCCCTGCCTGGCCGACGCCCTCGATGCGGAGTACGCCTCCCGCGCCGCGCAGGCCGAGCCGCTGCTCAACACCCCGGGCAAGAAGAAGACCTCCAAGCCTTACACCGTGCCGCCGACAGAGTGCCTCGCCACCGGCGCGGCACTCGACATCGCGACGAACCTGCTCGACGCACACGATCCGGGAGACGCCCGGAGTCGGTTGGCGCCGCTCGTTCAACGGCTGAGGGAGGTGGACCTCGCACTGAGCACCTGGCTTCGCCGCCCGTCTTGGATCTCGGTCTCGCTGAGGCAAGCGGTCATGGATCTTCCGATGGGCAGAAAGGGCGCAGCATGATCGCTCAACTCGTGACGCACCACGCTGGGTTCATCGGCTGCGGCTTTCCCAGGTGGATGACTTGACCGTCCCCTGCCATGACCGGGAGCCGGTCGTGGGATTCGGGAGTGGCAGAGCCACATCGCACGCATTTCCGCCTGGGCGGACAGAGAGATCACGGTCGCGAATCTGTCATCGGCTCCGGTTCGCGGGTGACGGTACGGGGTGTTGGTCGCCGGTGCCGGTCCAGTAGCCAAGGGCCAGCCAGAGTTCGTAGTGCAGGAGCCATGCTGAGGTCCACGGCAAGATCGTGTCCGCGAGGAACATGTGGTCCTTCCACTCCCCGGGCAAATGCAGACATAGGTCGCCGTCGGGGTAGACGTGCGGTAGGGAGGTGGCGTCCGGATGCAGGGCCAGGGGTGGGTCGGTGACGGTGACTCGTGGCCTGCGCCGATGGCGGTAGGCGATCCGGACTATGTAGTTCCTGCTCATGGGGGTCGGCTGAAGGGGGAGCGTGCAGAGAAGTTCACCGCCCCGCACGGTCCCTCGGGTGTCGGGGACGGCGACCTTGATCGCGGCCAGCTGGCGGCCGAGGTTAACCGCGCGCGCCGGGATGCTGGCCATAGTTGGTGTTCGGCTTCCTGCGGGGGCCTGTGGCGGTCGCGGAGAGCAGCCCGGTGGCGCTCATCCGCTGGCCGGTGGGTGCTTTCATGCGGGCGCCGTAGCCTGCGAAGGAGCGCATCACGGGGCCAGCCTCGAAGGACTTGATCAGCTGGGAGTAGACCACGTCCAGGCCCTTGGACTCCGTCAGTGCCAGGTTGTCCATGATCGTGGTGATCTCGCCGAACCAGGTGAGGAAGGCGTGGCGCCGCTCAGGGTATTCGTTCCACTTGTCGGTGAAGTTTTCCTCTTTGTGAGCAGGGTTGGGAACCCACCATTGACCGTCGCGCTCCTCGATGAATTGAGGCATCGCGGCGAGCACGTTGCGTACGGCGGTGAACAGGTCGTCCTCGCCACGGTAGGCGCGGCCGGCGAGCGTGGTCAGGAGGATGGACGGCGGTCGGTTGTCGATGTCCTCGGCGAAGAAGCGCATGCAGTGCCACTTGAGGATCTGTACGAGTCGCTGCAGGGTGCTGCGGATGTGGTGTTCGGGGACCTTCGCGACGCTGGCGACGAGCCGCTTTTCGAGGAGGGCACGGGAGAGTTCCGAGCGGGCGCGGAACCATTTCGCGTAGCCGAGGGGGTTGCTGTGCTGCCACTCATGGAGCTTCTTGTCCGTCAGAAGGATGCCAGTGGGTGGGTGTTCCTCGTCGGGGATGGCGGGCAGGACGTCGAGGTGGAAGCCCGGGTAGCTAAGGGTCCAGCAGCGGCGGCGGTCTTTGAGGCTGTCGGGGCCGTCGGCGTGGCCTTGGCGCTGCTTCCAGCGCCAGTAGGCGTCGAGTTGGTTGCCCACTCGCTGCTTGAGCCCTTCCTTGGTCGTGCTGTCTTTTTGTAGCGGTAGTCGGCAGACGAGGTCGATGTCGTACTCGCCGGTCTCGGTGTTGGGGCGGACTACGGTGCCGAGGAGGAAGGAGCCCTGGGAGTGGATCTCCCATCCGGGGCTGCCGTTCTCGGCGAGCCAGGTTCCGACTTCTCCGTACCGCTCGATGGCGGTGTCGTGGAGGTCGGGCGCGATGTCGAGGACTTCCACGGCGCCGTCGAGCAGCATGGAAAGCATCTGTTCGGCGGAGTCGGTGTTGTCCTGCGTCTGGTGGTACGCGTTCACGTCATTCCTTACGAGCGGAGTGGAGGGGGACGAAAGCCGGAGCGAGGTGATCGCAGAAAGTGCGGTGGACGGCCGGGGAGACGTCGCGGCTGACATGCCCCGCCCATCCCGAGAGGGTTGTGATGTCCACGTCGTCCAGACGGAGGGCGCCGGTGGGAACCGTCGGGTTGAGACGGAGTACGTCGTCTTTGCCGACGAAGTGGCGTACCTGCTTCGTTGCGCTCTCGCTCTGCGCCCGCATGAGGACCTCGACCGCGTCGCGGGCCCAGGGCAGCAGACCGCCACGGTCGAGACGGCGGTGGCGGTGGCGGACATCGGTCGTGGTCCCGAGGCTGAACACCCGGATCGTGTCGAGGGGCACAGACAGGGGGCCCACGGCCTCGGTCAGCGCGACCATGGCCGGGTTGTTCGCCCAGACGCCGCCATCGACGAGCCGTGCTCCGTCCAGAGGCATCCCGGGCAGGTAGGTCGGCGCGGCAGAGGTGGCCAACGCGACGTTGACGGCCTTCTCGCGCCAGTCGCGCTTGAGGCCAGGCAGATGCGGGGTCCGGAAGAGGTAGACGTCGTCGGCGGCGACGTTGTAGGAGGTGATGACCAGACGTTTGGTGCTCTCTCCGAAGGTCCGTTCGCCGAAGACTTCGGTGAGGGCCGCGCGCAGCGGCTCCGCGCTGTACTTCGCGCGCATCAGGTGCTTCAGGCCCCGCAGGCGGCTACGGTCCCGGAAGATGCGCGGCCCATGCTCGGTGTAGAACTCCAGGATCTGCTGCGGGGACAGCCCGAGTCCGAGGCCCAGCGCGATGATTCCGCCTGTCGAGGTGCCGGCGATCAGGTCGAAGTGGTCGGCGATGCGGACACCGAGATCCTCTTCGAGGCGGGCCAGGACCGCGGCGGAGAACATGCCACGGAAGCCGCCGCCGTCGAGGGCCAGAATCTGGAAACGCTCCGTCACTTCAACCGCCCCCGCGCCATGGGTTCGAGGAAGCTCCGCCTGTCGCAGCCGGATCTCCACTATCGAGAGTACTTATTATCACAGCATGCGTTTCCGTACGCGTTTCCACGCGGAAGTCGTAAGGTTTGTGTTGGCCACGCACCCTGGAGCGTGCGTGGTTTCTGTGTTCCGCCAAGATGTGGAGATCAAAGTCCGGCAGGCCAGGCAAGGGGAAAGATGAGCACGCAGGCGTTCGAGCGCTCTCGGCTGCGGACCGCCCGCGAACTGGCAGGTTGGAGCCAGACACAGCTCGCCCGCGCGAGCGGGCTCACTCCTGCCGCGATCAGCCAGTTTGAGAGCGGCGCGGCACGACCCAGCCCGGAGACGAGCAGTGTCCTGGCCTCGGTACTTGGGGTGCCTCAGGAGTTCTTCCACAAAGCGATGGTCGAAAGCCATGAGGGCTTCTTCCGGTCGCTGCGCCGGACCTCGGTGTCCGACCGCCGCCGTGCGCGGGCCATCGCTCACGTGGCTCACGACCTGGCCGTCCATGCCTCATCTGCGCAGCGGTTCTGTGCCGGCGACGTGCCGATGCTCCCCGTGAGCGGACTGCAGGCGGAACGGGCGGAGGTCGAAGAGGTTGCGGCTCAGGTACGGAAGATGTGGGGACTGCCTTCCGGACCGGTCTCCGACGTCGTTGGACTTCTTGAGGCGCGTGGTGTCGCGGTGATCCGTCTCCCCCTCGACAACACGGATGTCGACGCCTTCTCCCTGCCTTTTCCTGATCATCCCGTTGTCGTCCTGGGTACCGACAAGGACGACCGAGCCCGGTCCCGCTTCGACAGCGCACACGAACTCGCCCATCTAGTGCTGCACGGCGAGCAGATCTGGGGCGTAAAGGAGGTCGAGACCCAGGCCCACCAGTTCGCGGCGGCCTTCCTTATGCCCGCGGAAGACATCCACGACCAATTGCCGACCACTGTCGACTGGCCAGCCCTCTTCGCGCTCAAACGGCAGTGGCAGGTGTCCCTGGCCGCTCTGCTCATGCGTGCCCGGACCCTGGGGCGCATGAATGAGAACACCTATCTAACCGCCATCAAGGCGGCGTCTGCCCGGGGATGGCGCCGCGTTGAACCGGTCCCTCTTGGTCGGCCGGAGCAGCCGACAAGGCTCCTCGCTTACCTTGCCTCTGTCGACAGCGCCCCGGCGCGAGCCATCCTGCCGTCCCAGATCGTGGAAAGCCTCCAGACCGCGTCAGCGGCATGACCGCACTGGCTCGTACGCGCAAGATGTCCGTACGCAGCCGCACCACGCCGTCTCCACGTAAGGGGGCGTCGCAACTTCGCGGGCTGGCGTGCAGCCGGTTACTGCGCCTCGCCGCCGTCCGTGCGCGAGGTCTCCGGGGCCCGCTCCTTGTAGCTGAGGGCTTCGGCGATCAGCTCGCGGTACACCTTGACCAGCTCATGCGGTTGGTCGCGAACAACTCCAAGATGAACGGCTCGCTCCACAACCGCCTTGTCGTCCAGTGAGTCGAGCCAGATCCGGACCGTTTCCGCCTCAGGCCCTTCAGGGGATGGAGCGAGGACCTCGACGAGACCGGCACGGGCAACGACAGCCGAGATCCTGTCCCGGGCACGCACAACAGCGGGTGCGCGGCCCGCCGTTGTTAGTTCAGCGCGTAGGTCTGCGCGCCCGACCGCGATGTCGAGCTGCGGCGGCAGCGGGCTCACCTCGTAGCTTCCGCTGACAAGAATGGGGATGGCTATGGTGCGCACCCAGTGCTCAAGAAGCTCCAGCTCATGGGCGGCGATGACCCACACCCCGCTGTGAGGTCGCTGCAGCGAAACGGTCGGCACCACGGAGAAGGGAATGCGGGCACCACGCGGGGCGCCGGCGAGTACATCGCCTTCACGTAGGGGTAGGCCGTCGCCCGGCTGGGGTCGCGGTTTGAGGGGAAGCGTAACCGTTAGGTCGCTGCGCGGATTATCCGGGTACACGGCCCCGAGCCGTGTCGCCGCGACAGCGGGGGTACGGTGCTTGGCTAGGTTGGTGTGGACGGCTAGGAGTCGCAGCGGATGCTCGTCCGAGTCCCGGCGCTGGAACGGCTGCAGCCGCTCGATGCGCTGCGCGAGGGGTGTGCCGACATGAAGCGGCGGAAGCCGGCGCCGCCGGCTGTCTCGGAACCACTTGGCGAGCGTCCCGGCGTCCGTGGTGGCGGGCATCTCGACACCCCGCGCCTCCTCGTCCGTCAAAGGGCGTCCGAGATTGGCCTCGACCTCCGCGTACAGGGTGTGCTCCAACGCAGCCCGCAACTGGGTGAGAGCGTCAGCCACGAGTCGGGGTACCGCTTCCGGGAGAGGCGCAAGTGCCTTGACCACAACTTCCACCCGGTTGCCCGTGACCACCTCGGCGAACGTGATCGGCCCTCGCTCGGTGTAATCATGAGTCAGCCGCAGAGCCCGATCGATCGTGTGATCCACGTGGGCCAGCGTCGCGGCCACGTGGAGCTGGTGGTCCGGCAGCCAGGAGTAGTCCACGTCGTAAGGGCTCATGGACACGACCCTAGCGATGGGGTCCCCGAGCTCACGGCCAATTACGGCTCGGACGGGTTCAGTTGTAGTGAGGATTGGCCATGACCATGGCGCCTCGAACTGTGTCACAAGGCCACGGAGCCCCATCGCACCCAGTACACGCAGGTTCGTGGCGGTTGCTCGGCGCGTGCGCGGCCAGCTGAGGTGCCGCCACACCGCGCGCCCACCGCTCATCGGCGGACATCCCCCGGTCCGTCTCCCCAGCGAGCCGCACTGCCCGTTCGTACGCAGCAAGTTGCTCGCGAATATCGCCAGTCATAAGGAGTGAGGCTACCGAAGGGCCTCTCAAGTATTCGTGAGGAGGAAGTTCGGGCTGCGTTCGGGCTCCAGCGGCGGTCCCGAGGATCCTCGAAAACATCGTGGGGCAGCGGGATGGCAGCAGTGGGGCTGATAGCGGTAGCGAGGCCCGACTATTCCGGCTCTTCTGGGAGGTCACGCTCCGTCGGCCACGTCGGCAGGGTGCCGCGGTAGGGCTCGCGGCGGTGTAGTTCTCGCACACCCCGGATTCGGGCGGCTGCCTCGGCAAGTGCGTCCTCCGGCGACCACATCCGGAAGCCGTGGAAGCGTTCGGCGATCAGGACTGCCTTGTTTAGGAGGCGCCTCTCGCGTGTGATGAACCCGAACCCTCCGTACCGTATGGCTGTGGGTACGTGCATGGCGTCACGGATGTGGTTGTCCCGAGCAGTTGCCCGGTCCGCGTTCGGGAACAGGATGGCGAACACGCTATCCAGCCGAGCGTGGTCTTCCTTGCTGCCGAAGACGGAGGAGTCCCAGCGGGATTGACCCCAGACGATGGGCCCGAGTGCTTCCGGGTAGCTGGCGCTGGCCTCAGTGAGCCGTGCCCACTTCTCTGCGGGCGCGTCGGCGAGTTCTGTGTCCATGGCGTCGGTCCGCTGAAGATTGATCCACACCTCGTCACGGAGACGCCTCAAGTACACGGTCGCATGGTCCGTGGCGTCGATGATGTGGGTGTCGATAAAGAGCAGGAGCGCCGTGAGGTTGTGCGGCGTCGGGCCGATGGCCATGTGCAGCACGGTAACCGCGCGTCGTCCCTACGGGAACGCGCTGGCGATGCCGGGCCATCAGTCAAACGGGGCGGTATGCCATGCGCGTACGTACCGGGCGGTGCGACCTCGGAAAATTCTTGAAGCCATGAGTGCTGCACAAAGGATCCTGGTTGCCTTGCACGTCAGGCGCACGATCAGGGGGTCTTCTGCTGAATCCAGGTGGCGGGTTGCCGCAGGCGGCTAGGGTCGCCGGGTCTGCTGCTCTCAGCGAAGAGGGGGGAACGGTCGTGCCGAAACAGGTGCCGATGACCGCCGACGAAATCGGTGAACTGTTGGGGCCCGTCGCAGCTGGCTGGCTGGCGCTCGGGCTGACCGTCTACCGGGGCGGCTGGTACGTGCCTAACGGGGACGACCCGCAACAACAAGTTCGGGTGTTCCATGACCACGTGATGATCGGCTGGACCCAGGAACCACACCGGTGCCCCGGTGAACGGGAGTACCGCAGTGTGGAGTACACCGACCGGGAAGGGCTGATGTACGGCCCGACGTACCCGGGCGGCGGCATGCCCGTCGACCCGATCGCCGCTCACCGGGAGACTCAGCAAGGAGCGCGCTCGTGAACGCGGAAGCGACGACGGCCTTGACTGGTGAGCTCGCATGTTGAGGGGTCGCGTATTCCCGGGGAAGCACAGCCTGAGTGTCACCGTGTGTGGTCGGCAGGCTGGCCCGTTTCCCTGCTGATGTCAGGGACTCCAGGCCTGACAAATGTGGAGAATGACAGATCTCCATCGGATTTCTATAAGGGGGCACGTGACTGGAGTTGACGCGGGTGCGGATCGCCAAGCGCGCTCGCAAGCTGAGGCCGAGTCGGTTCTGCTCGCCGACGTGTCCGACGTCCTTCGCGGTGAGCGGACGTTATGGCGAGCCACCGAACGTATCGTCTCGCTGGCCGCACCTCATGTAGATGCAGTCTGCCTTGGCGTGCCGCTCACTGCGGGGTTCAACGTGGACATCGTCAGCCGGACCGTCGTACGGCGCGCGCACGATGCGCTTGCTGCGATCACGGCTGCCGTGGACTCGCCAGCCCGAGCCAGTGCGCGGGTACATCTTCGAGCAATGGCCGAAGACTTGTTCTTTATGAAATGGCTCATTGGGCTCGATGAGGCAGTCGCAACGGAGTATGTGCGCCAGCGTGCCCGCGTGGAGGCGTTGCAGGCCATCAAGGCGCAACAGGATTTCTTACCTCTTGCTTACAAGCAGCTAAACGTCGATTCTCCGGACCTCGGATTCGGGGATTTCTCTGACGCCTTGACGCAGGCCCGTGACGAACTGGCCGAACTTTGTCAAGCGCAGGGATGGGGTAGGCGAGGACCATCCGTTAAAAAGATGGATGAGTCGGGTGATCTCCTACACGAGTACGAATTCTTCTATCACCTTAGCTCTAAGTCGGTACACGCCAACCTGCACGAGATGGCAAGAATGACGTGGGGTACTGATCACGCAGTCAACATCTCTTCGAACCCATTCGAAGGAGTCCACGCCGACCTCGCCAACGTTTACGGAACCTGGCTCTTCGATAAGATCCTGGAGGCCGTCGCGGACCGGTTCGAGCCGCTCCAGACCTTGATGGGCTGCCAGGCATACGGCGTTTGGCTCGCCTTGATCCTTGTCGGGGCCGCGAGCCAGGGACGGCTGCCGCTCATGATCCATCCGGAAGAATTGCGGATCAGGTAGGAACGAACAACGAACACGGTTTACCGTCGAGGCGTAGGGGAATCGGCTGCGGCTTATAGAATCTGAATTCCTCGATGCGCTCGTGGGCTACTGCCTCTCGGTAAAATAGTGGGATCGCGTATTTAACTGTCGCGGATTCGCTAGTCGCTTGATGGCGTTCTTGAGGGACAGTAGCTACGCGAGTGCTTAGATCCGTGTGCCTTCCGGAACCGGTACACAGATCTTGAGCGTTGCTTCAGATTGTGCGCAAGTAGCTCTGTCCCGGGCGGCCTGCTAGGTTCGCCACGCCCGGCTTGGTAGACCTTTCAGCATGCCCGCCCAAGACGCCGACCGTATCGACAGCTTCGTGGTCGCCCTTGCCCGCTTGGGGTGCCGCACCGACGGCACCCTCGCGTACGAGGCTCATGCTGGGTCCGCTTTCATACTCCAAGCCGATGACGGATGCCTCGCCATGACAGCTGGCCATGTCGCCGACACTCTGGTGATCGGGGAGCATGCCGCAATGCTCGTCGATGCCGACGGCAAGTGGCGCGCTGCAGCCATCGTCGATATCCAAAAGCACCCCACGCAGGACGTAGCAGTGCTCCGACTTGAGCCCGGCAACTATGCCTCGCCCTTCACGTTTGGTCGCACTCAGGAGCACGCCAGCCTTGACTACACGCTTTGGGGCTACCCCGAAGCTGTTCTCTACGACTCGGGCGCCATGGATGGCTTCCGTCGTCTCCCACGCCCTGAGATGGTGTTCTCCCGAGGCCACATCCGACGTCGCATCAGCCGCCCGCTGGAGCGCAACGACATCCGAGGGAACCGCTTCTTCGAGCTCAGCACGCCCGCCGGTGGCGGGTGCTCCGGCGCGCCCGTCCTGTCTGTTCGTCCCGGCCGCCACTGGGAAGTGATCGGTGTGTACGTCGGTGAGTGGTACTCCATCAGAGGCGGCAGCGACGGCATCGTCGATGTAGCCGTCGGTTACGCCGTACGCGTCGCCGATCTCGACCTCGACGCACCGGACTGGACTCCGCTTTTCGACAGCCCGCGATGAGGACAGCGGTTGTAGTTGAGGTACAGGAACCCAATTTGCCACGGGGTGATCTTGACGAGTCGGCAGTGCGGTTCGGCAAGGGCGCCTTCAGTGGGGTCGTGCTCGCCGTCTGGGCTGTGCCGCGTCACCAGGGGAGGTGGCATGGATCGATCCGGCTACATGGCCCGGTTCTCGTACGGCTAGTGCCACGTGGCGTGTAGCGCTGGTGACTACTTGAAGCTGCAGCCGTGCTGCTGAAGGGCGGCGATGTCGGAAACCCCAGGCGTACCCGCGGTCCGCGCTGCCATGATCGGCGCATGCTCATCACACCCCGGCGGGGCGCCGACCGGAAGAACATTCGACAGGTCCTCAGCGGCGTCCACACAACGGCGATGAACTTGCAACGGCCCTATGGCAGCGCCTTCGAGGGGCTGCTGACGTATCTGGAATGGGCCACGGAGTCCGCGCGGATGCTGCGCTCCCAGATCAGCGACCGGGACCTAGCCCAGCTCGTCTTCACCGACCGCTACCGAGCCCTGCTGGGCAGCTGTGGCACGCTCGCCGGCACCGCCCAGCAGCGCCTCGTGAATGGTCTGGTGCAACTAGAGGTGGCCGAACGCGTCGAGGCCTTCGAGGCGGCTGTGGCTGCGTTGGACGCGCAGATCGGCCGGTGGAGCCAGCGGGAAGTCTTCGTCGTCGCCGACTCCAGCTTCTACATCCAGAACGCCGTGAAGCTGGCAGATGCCGACCTGCACGAGATTCTCGACGTCCCGCGTTGGCAGTTCGTGCGCCTACTGTTCCCGATCGTGGTGGTCGACGAACTGGACGACCTCAAGGATGCCAGCAAGCAGCGGGCCCGATGGCGGGCCGCACACACGCTCGGCCTCCTCGACGGGGTCCTCGACGGCGGCACACACGGGATGCTGCATGAGGGAGAACATACTGTCCAGGACGGCGAGACCCGCGGCAGGGTCAACGTGGAAATTGTCCTCGATCCCCCCGGCCACGTGCGCCTGGACCGCCCCGACGTAGAGATCATCGACAGAGCCGTGGCCATCCAGGGCCTGGCAGGCCGTGACGTTCGGTTGCTGACATGCGATACCAGTCAGCACACCCGCGGCAGGGCCGCCGGGCTGCAGGTGACCAAGGTGGCGACGAAGGACCCCGGGGACGAGCCGGACTGGTCTGCCCCGGATAGGTCTGGCACTGGCGTACGCGCGCAGCGGCGTGCCCGACAGGCCGAAGCCGAGGCTCCGACGACCAGTTGAAAGACGAGGACCACGGCAGCAACACCGCGCTACACGCCACATGACGGTGGCTGTGCGTCCTCCAACCCCTACACCCGCACCGCGCATCCGAGCGTCAGCCCGGCCACGGCAGCACGGTGAGCTCCGGCCACTCGTCTCTCCAGCGCGCTGCCTTGGCTTCATAGACCTCCCGCGGGGCAAGCACCGGGTTCGGCCGGACCACGAGGTTGAACACGTCGGAGAGCCCGTGGGGCGCATAGACGCGCCATCCACCGCCGGGGTCCAGCCGCACGCCGAGACAGCACGTAGTCGCGGCGAACGAGTCGATCGCCGCCTCGGTGGACTCGTGCGGCGGGCAGGGCACGCCGAATTTCTGCTCGTACCAGAGATGCACACGGGCCTCGTTGCGGATCTCCACCTCGGCTGGCAGCCCGGCGAACACCTCCTGCCCTGCCTTGATCACGGCGTCCTCTGCCTCCCAGGACAGGTCGGCGCCGTCGAAGTAGAAGATGTCGTAGTCCTTGATGCCGCTGGTCGGAGGCCTGTCGGTGACCACGTTCCACACCGTCTGGAACAGACAGCCCGCCGTCACATACCAGCCGGGCAGCTCCATCGTCGCTGCCCTGGTCATCACGTCGGTCAGGACCTCGTTCTGGGAGAGCACGGACCGCAAGCCATCGAGTTGCTCAACGAGCGGGAGTCGATCAAGCATCCGTACTCCCTATCACGAACAGCCGCTCTCACAAGGCGCGTTGGCCTCAAGCAGCCGTCCCAGCCTGCAAGGCGGGCAAGGTCAGGACTGCGCCGTCCGGAACGCGAGATACTGGCTGAAGGCTTCGTGGCTGTCGGGGGTGAAGCGCCACTCCAGCAGGGCCGACCGCAGCTCCGGCTCGGTCAGCCAGCCATGCCAGGCGACCTCATCAGAATCGGCGGCCACGACGTCCGGCACCACGGCTTCGTGCACGCCGAGCCAGTGAGGACTCAAACCGTTGCGGTTGAGGAACGTGAACAGCAAGCGCGGCAACACACGAATGCCCAGCTCTTCGGCCAGCTCCCGCGCGGCTGCCTGTTCATAGGACTCTCCGACACCCACGGCGCCACCGACCACGACCTCATAGAGCCCGGGGAAGCGCGACAGCTCCTCCGACCGCCGATGGACGAGGATCCGCCCACTCTCATCACGACACACCGTCACGGCGACCCGGTGCAGCCAACTCTCCCGGATGGCCTGCCGGCGGCTGACCACCCCCAGCACACGATCTTGATCGTCGACTCGCTCCACCAGTTCATCCACGACGGACACCCTGGCAGAACCCACCGACAACGCCGCTTCCCGGCGGCCCGTGGAGGGCGTCCCGAGAGCACCTGCATCAGGAGGCCGGACGCGGATGGTTCTGGCTCAACTTCCGTGAAGCGCACACGGTGGGTGACGGCTGACGCGCGCAGCAGACTCCGGGAAGTTGCCTGAAAATGATCAGTGGTGGTGCTCGCGTGGGCGACAGTTCAGCGCTGTGGAAGAAACAGTGCCCCGGCTGGAGGAGCTGTTGTTCCCCTCGATCGCAGACGTGACGGTGCTGTCGGTCGACGTGAACGACGAGACTGTACGCATTGAGGCTTGTAGCGCGGCGGCCGGGGCCGCGTGCCCAGGTTGCGGGAGCGGTTCGAGCCGGATACACAGCTCCTACCTACGGTTTCCCGCCGATGTGCCCAGCGCAGGGCGACGGGTCGTCCTATGTCTGCGGGTCCGCAGGTTCTTCTGCTGGGATGCTTCGTGCGGACGGCGGACCTTTGTCGAGCAAATGCCGGGGCTGACCCGGAGATACAGCCGGTGGACCGAGCGGCTGCGCTCGACGCTTGCCGCAGTTGGTCTCGCGCTCGCTGGCCGAGCTGGCGCCCGAATGGCAAGCGTCTTCGGGGTGTCCGTCAGCCGCAGCACGGTCTTGCGACTGGTCGATGCGTTACCTGATCCGGAGGCACCGGCCCCGCGAGTGGTCGGCGTCGATGAGTACGCCACGCGCAAGGGCCGCGTCTACGGCACGGTTCTGGTCGATGTCGAAACCCGACGGCCAGTGGACCTGCTGCCTGACCGGGAGGCATCCAGCCTGGCAAAGTGGCTGGCCAAACGGCCCGGCATCGAGGTGGTCTGCCGGGATCGGGCTCCGTTCTTCGCCGAAGGCGCCACGGCCGGGGCACCCCAGGCGACTCAGGTTGCCGACCGGTGGCACCTGTGGCACAACCTCGGCGAGGCCGCCGAGCGGGCCGTCGCCCGTCACCGCCAGTGCCTGCGCGTCCTGGCTCCCGAACCAGCCGGTGACGGGGAAGAGCGCAAGGAGCCCACACCGTCCGAAGAGACCCTGACGTCGCCCTGGAAAAGCGACAGGTTCGCCAACCGCATCCGGGCCAGGCACGCCACCGTCCACGCGATGCTGGATGCCGGCCACAGTCGCCGCTCCATCGGCCGCCAGCTCCAGATGACCCACCGCACCGTCAAAAGCCTCGCCGACGCCGCCAGGCCCGAAGACCTCTTTCACGGGCAATGGCAATACAACCGGACCTCCGCTGGACGACTACAAGCCCTACCTCGACGAACGCTGGAACGAGGGCGCAACCAATGCCTGGAAGCTCTGGGAGGAGATCGTCCCGCTCGGCTACAAAGGCAGCTACGGCATCGTCAGCGCCTACATCAGGAAGAAGCGCACCTCACCCCGACCGGTCACCGCACAGCCACCGGCGCCCCGCCTGGTGACCAGATGGATTCTCAGCCGCCCGGAATCCCTCACCGAGATCGAACAACTCCGGCTCAAGGCAGCCCTGGTCAACTGCCCCGAACTCGACGCCCTTGTCGGTCACGTCCGGTCCTTCGCTCAGATGCTCACCGAGCGCCAGGGCGAACGGCTTCCGCAGTGGCTCGACGCCGTCCGGCGCGACGACCTCCCCAGCCTCCACACCCTCGCCGCAGGCATCGACCGTGACCGCGACGCCGTCATCGCCGGCCTCACCTTGCCCTGGAGCTCCGGCGTCGTCGAAGGACACGTCAACCGAATCAAGATGCTCAAGCGCCAGATGTTCGGCCGGGCCGGCTTCGCTCTCCTGCGGAAGAGGGTTCTCCTGGCCAACTGACCACAGCCAACCATAGGGTGACGGGGACGAGAGAAGATGCGCCATGGATCCCCGCATACCCCGCCTGCGTCGCCAGCTGGCAGCGATCCCGTTCCAACCACTGCGCAGCCACTCCTTCGGGGAAGAGCAACACCAGTTCCGCCTCGGTCCGAAGCTGGCGGAAGCACGCGTCACTGCGTTTGAGGCTGAGCACGACATCGCCCTGCCCGACGCCTATCGACAGTTCCTCACGCATATCGGCGGCTCAGGCGTGGCACCGTTCTATGGCCTCATGCCGCTGGAGCGATGTTCCCTGCTGGTCATGAATCCGCGCGGAGAACCAGGGACGCCCCGCGGCTTCGACGACGCAGGACCCGGGGACCACGAAGGCGACCTCTTCCTCCACGCCATCGAGATGGGCTGCACCGACGTATGCCTCATCGCCGTGACCGGTCCTCTCACCGGCCGCGTCCTGATTGGCAACAGCGACGGGTTTTGGGGCCCCAACGTCTCCTCCGCCACCGACTTCCTCGACTGGTACGAACGCTGGCTCAACCACATGAGCGCCGGATGCGACAACCGGGCCCTCGAACTCACTTCACCTCGACTCCGTGCCCATCCAGGCCGTCATCGCATGGCCCCGAAAATCTGACTCTCCGTGACTACTCCACGGAAAGTGCGCCAGAACCACGCGGATGACGACAGTTGTCGTGCAAATACGACACCTATCGTGCTCAGGCTCAGCGGAAGCCCACGTGGCGTAGCGCACTTTTGCAAGCGGCTGCTTGCAATTGTTAGCAAGGGTGCGGCAGGGTGGAGGCATGGCATCACTCAACGTCGGCAATCTCGGTGAGTATCTGCGTGAGCAGCGGCGCAACGCGCAGCTGTCGTTGCGGCAACTCGCCGATGCCGCCGGGGTGTCCAATCCGTATCTGAGCCAGATCGAGCGCGGGCTGCGCAAGCCGAGCGCGGAGGTGTTGCAGCAGGTCGCCAAGGCGCTGCGGATCTCCGCCGAGACGCTGTACGTGCGGGCCGGCATCCTCGACGCCGAGCGGGACCGGGACGAGGTGGAGACGCGTGCCGTCATCCTCGCCGATCCCACGCTGAACGAGCGGCAGAAGCAGGTGCTGCTCCAGATCTACGAGTCCTTCCGCAAGGAGAACGGGTTCGAGATCACCCAGGTGGACGAGAGCGATCAAGGTGTTGGCGTCGATGTGCGGCACGCTGACGTGCAGCACACCGATGTGCACGCCGACGTGCACCTCGATCAGGACATCGATCGCGACATCGGTCAGAGCGTCGATCTGGACATATCGGATGCCGGGCATCCGCGGAGCGCAGCGGACACCGCCGTCCGTGGCTCTCGTACGACCGGCGCCAGTGACGCCGATCCGCAGCAGACCGCCAGTTGACGAGCATGATCAGAAGCGCGATCAGAAGCACGAACAGCAATACCACCAGCCGTACGACCAGCGACACGAACACCGCACGTAGTACCGCCGACAGGCCGGTCTCGCCGCGGACCACCCAAACCCTCAGCTGAACGCGAATCCGGGAGGACCATCGCATGGCCATCACCGACGACATCCGCAAGGCCGCCACGGACCCGACCCCGCTCTACTTCCTCGCCGGCACCGCCGACCTGGCCGTTCAGCAGGCCAAGAAGGTGCCCGGCATCGTGGAGCAGATCCGTATCGAGGCCCCGTCGCGGATCGAGACGGTCCGTAGCTTCGACCCGAACGCCGCCCAGGAGAAGGCCGCCTCCCGCGCCAAGGAGGCGCAGGAGACGCTCCAGTCCAAGGTGACGGAGTTCGTCAGCACGCTCGACACCGACCTCAAGAAGATCGGTGAGTCCGCTCAGGACCTGGCCCTGCGCAGCATCGGCGTCGCCGCCGAGTACGCCGTGAAGGCCCGGGAGACGTACGAGAAGGTCGCCGAGCAGGGCGAGCAGGTCGTGAAGACCTGGCGTGGCGAGGCCGCCGAGGAGATCGAGGAGCTGGCCATCGCCGTCGAGCCGAGCGCCGAGCCGGTCGAGGTCAAGGCCGAGCCGAAGCCGGTTGCGGCCCAGCCGAAGCCGGTCGCGGTCGTGGCCGAGCCCGCCCAGGCCAAGAAGCCCGCCGCGAAGAAGGCCCCGGCCGCCAAGAAGACGACCGCTGCGAAGAAGACCACCCCGCCCGCGAAGTAAGCGGGAACCCCGCGAAGTAAGCGGGAACCCCGCGAAGTAAGCGGGAACCCCGCGAAGTAAGCGGGAACCCCGTGAAGTCGGCGGGAGCCTCGTGAAGTAAGCGGGAACCCCGCGAGGTAGGCGGGAGCCTCCCGCAGTGAGCGGGAGGAGTGGGCGGCGGTAGCAAGCCGCCGCATGAAGGCGACAGTAACGGGCCGGGCACTCTCAGAGTTCCCGGCCCGTTCTCCGGGTACGGTGGCGTAGAGACGACTCGAATCGGGCGGTGGGCATTGTGCTGTTGACGGCATTCAGCGGCTTCATGTCGGTGATCTTCCTTGCCATGCTGGTGCTCGCCGCGGTGGCACTGGTGATGGCCGCAGTGGCCCGCGACGACGCGTACCGCGCCGCCGACAAGCAGAACAAGATGTTCTGGCTGATCATCCTGGGCGTCACGGTGGCCGTGAACCTGCTGGTACCGATGATCTTCCTGCAGATTGCCGGCCTGGTCGCCACGATCGTCTTCTTCGTGGACGTACGCCCCGCGATCCGTCAGGTTTCCGGCGGTGGCGGCCGCCGCGGCGGCAACAGCAGCGACGGCCCGTACGGGCCCTACAACGGCGGCCGCTAGGCACCGCGAACCGCTGCCAGAGGAACAACCAGAAGACCCTGTACGACAGCTACGGCGTGCGGTCCAGCAACAGCACCGCCACGTCGTCCGTCAGCTCCCCGCCGTTGAGCTCGCGCACTTCGTTCACCGCGGCGCGCAGGAGTTCCTCGCCCTGGAGTCCCTGGGCGAGCTGGCGGCGGACCATGTCCACCATGCCGTCCTGGCCGAGCCGCTCCTTGCCCGCGCCTATGTGGCCCTCGATCAGGCCGTCGGTGTAGAGCATCAGACTCCAGGCGCCGCCCAGCTCCACCTGCTGGCGCGGCCAGCGGGCGCCGGGCAGCAGGCCGAGCGCCGGGCCGTTGTTCTCGTACGGGAGTAGTTGGGCAGGCCGGCCCGGGCGGGCGATCAGCGGGGAAGGGTGGCCGGCCAGGCAGAGCCCGGCGCGGCGGCCGTCCGGCGAGATGTCCACCGTGCAGAGCGTCGCGAAGATCTCTTCGCTGTCGCGTTCGTGCTCCAGGACCTGCTGGAGGGTGGAGAGCAGCTCGTCGCCGCACAGTCCAGCGAGCGTCAGCGCGCGCCAGGCGATGCGCAGCTCCACACCGAGCGCCGCCTCGTCCGGCCCGTGCCCGCATACGTCGCCGATCATCGCGTGCACGGTGCCGTCGGGCGTACGGACGGTGTCGTAGAAGTCGCCGCCGAGCAGCGCCCGGGAGCGGCCGGGGCGGTAGCGCGCGGCGAAGCGGAGCGGTGAACCCTCCAGGAGCGGCGTGGGCAGCAGCCCCCGCTCCAGGCGGGCGTTCTCCTGCGCGCGCAGCCGGGACTCGGTGAGCCGCCGCTCGGCCTTGTCGGAGCGTTTGCGCTCCACCGCGTAGCGGATCGCGCGGCTCAGCAGCCGGGCGTCCAGCTCGTCGCGGAACAGGTAGTCCTGGGCGCCGACGCGTACCGCCTCCGCGCCGCGCTCGGCGTCCCCGGACGCGGTGAGCGCGAGGACGGCGTGCCGGGGTGCGAGCCGCAGTAGGTGCTTGAGCGTTGCCAGCTCGTCGTCGGGCTCGGCTGCCCGGCCCGCGGGCGGCAGCGCGAGGTCGAGGAGGATGCAGTGGACGTCGTCGGTGAGCAGCCGCTCGGCCTCGGTGAGGTTGCGGGCGCTGCGGATCCGGATCGGCTTGCCTGTGGCGTCGAGCATTTCGGGCACGCTGAGGGAACCCGCCGGGTCGTTCTCGATGACCAGCAGGGTCAGGTGAGTCGTGGCGGTGCTGTCGGCAGGGGCCGCGGCGCCGGTCGCCGATCCCGACCCGGCGGGGCCGCCGGGTTCGATTCCGGGTGGGCCGCCGGGTGAGAACGCGTCCGGAGCCGGACCACTCTCCGCGGCCGGGATCGCTCTCTGCCGCGGTACGGGTACAGGCATCGTCTGGGTTCCTTCCCTCCCCCCGAGGGCGTGGCGCGGCGAAGTGCTCGCACCACCGACCGGGACCATAGCGTCAGCGGGTGCCGCAACGGAATGGTGTACCGCACGGGGTCTGGCAAACAGCCACCGTCATATGCCGCATCCTGTAACGCACTTGGACACGACGGGGCTCCGCCAGGGATGACGAAGGTCACGTCCCCGCGGTTGCGCGGGGAGGCCACCAGTGCGCTGTGTCACGTGGGGCAGGTCACGCCCAGGCGGGGCAATTCGGGCAAGTCGCTTCGTGCCGGTCACGTCACGTGGTGCAGGCCGCTTCGGCCCGGTGGTCACGGAGGCCGGTCACGTAGGCCAGGTCACGCGGGCCGGTCACATAGAGCGGGCCGCTTGGGCCCGGTCACGCAGACCCGCTCACGCAGACCCGCTCACGCGGAGCAGGCCGCTTCGGGCAGGTGCAGCTCACCCCGGATGCCGCCCCGCCCGCCCCGCCCGCCTCACGCGTCAGGCCGTACGACCCCCAGAATCGGCATCGAACCCGCCCCCGCGACCGTCACCGTCCGCCCTGGACGGGGAGCGTGCACCATGGCGCCGTCGCCTATGTACATCGCGACATGGCTGGCGTCGGCGAAGTAGATGATCAGGTCGCCGGGGCGCATGTCCTTGACGTCGACTCGGGTGAGCTGCTTCCACTGCTCCTGCGAGGTGCGCGGAATCCCGTCTCCGGCGGACGCCCAGGCCTGCGAGGTCAGCCCTGAGCAGTCGTACGACTTGGGGCCCTCGGCGCCCCACTCGTACGGCTTGCCCGTCTGCGCGGTCGCGTACGCCACGGCCTTCTCGCCCTGCTCGGACGCCGTGCCGCCGCTGCCCGGGACGAGACCGGAGTTCAGCCAGGCCGTCTGCGCCTGGTACGCGGCCTCCTCCTCCAGCTTGGCCAGCCGCTCCTTCTCGTCCGCCTCCAGCTGGGACTCCAGCTTCTCCGCGGCCGCGATCTGCTGCTTGACCTTCTTCTTGGCCTCGGCCTTGGCGTTGCGGTTGGACTCCAGCTTCGTCCACTGCGTGGAGGCGTCCTTCGCGTACTGCTCCAAGTCCTGCTGGGTGCGCGTCAGCTCGGCGAGCAGCCCCTCGGTCGCGTGCTCGCCCTGGCGTACGCGGCCCGCGCCGTCCAGGAACTCCTGCGGATCGTCGCTCAGCCACAGCCGGGCCTCGGGCGGCAGCCCGCCGCTCCGGTACTGCTCGCGGGCGGCGGCACCCGCGAGGTCCTTCAAGTCGTCCAGTCTCTCCTGGCCCTTGACGATCTCGCGGGCCAGACCGACGATCTCGGCGGACTGCTGCTGGGTCTGCTCCTCCGCCGCGTTGTACGCGTCCGTGGCCACCGCCGCCGAGTGGTAGAGGGCGTCCAGCTTCGTGCGTACGGCTTCAAGTTCCTCGTTGCTCACGGATGTTGGCGTCGCGCCGGGGGGCAGCGTCAGATCCGGATCCGTGGTCGGAGCCGAGGACGGTGTAGGAGTCGGATCCGGGCTCGCGTATGCCACGCCGGGTGCCGCCAGTACCGCGTAGGCACATGCGCATGCGCAGGCCAGGGTCATGGCCGTCGTGGTCAGGCTCCGCTTGCCGGATCCCATTTCTCCGCCCCCAAACTGATTGACCGTCAGTAACCTATGGACGCCTGGGGGATCGTGCCATGTCGGCGCGCAACACGACAGAGGAGGGCAAGAACTCCTTTCCCCCTCTCCACCCCCGCAAGACGATCTCCCCGCAAGGGGATCTCCCCACGAGGTGCCCCCCACAAGGCGATCTCCCCGCAGGGGGGATCCCTGCAAGACGATCTCCCCGCATGTGTGACGAACGGTTCACGCCCGCCGTTCCCCGCGGGTCAGACCACCCGCGGCGCCAACGCCTCCCAGTGCAGGGTCACTTCGCCCTGCCGCCAGCGGGATATGCCGTCCGTCACCGGCCAGTCGGCCGTCAGATCGCGGACCGCCCGGATCCAGCGCTGCCGGGCGCCGTACGAGGCGTAGGGCGCGGCGGCGGCCCAGGCGCGGTCGAAGTCGCGCAGGAACGCGTGGACGGGCTCGCCCGGGATGTTGCGGTGGATGAGTGCCTTCGGGAGGCGCTCGGCGAGGTCGGACGGGCGGTCCAGCGAGCCCAGTCGGGTGGCGAAGGTGACCGTGCGCGGCCCCTCCGGGCCGAGGGCGACCCAGACGTGCCGGCGGCCGATCTCGTCGCAGGTGCCCTCGACCAGCAGGCCGCCCCGCGACCCGGCCGACGGATCCGTCGGCGCGAGGCGGGCGCACAGGCGCTCCCAGACCGCGGCGACCTGCTCCTCGTCGTACTGGCGCAGCACGTTCGCCGCCCGGATGAGCCACGGTCGCCGCGGCACCGGGACCTCGAAGCCGCCGTGCCGGAAGACGAGCCCCTCGCGTTCGTACGGGCGCGCCGCCTCGACCCTGGCCGGTTCGATCTCGACGCCCACCACGCGCGTGCGTGGAGCCACGCTGCGCAGGCGCTGGAGCAGCTCGACCGCGGTCCAGGGCGCGGCGCCGTAGCCGAGGTCGACCGCGACGGGGTCGGTGGCACGGCGCAGTTCGGCTCCGTACGTCGCCGCGATCCAGCGGTCCATGCGACGCAGGCGGTTGGGGTTCGTCGTCCCACGCGTCACCGTTCCCACGGGGCGGGACGCTGCGCGGGCTGTCATGCGTACGAGAATATGCGGGCCCGACGAAGGCAGTGCGGGCCTGTGGATAACCTCCCGGCGCGCCCACGGTACGCAAAGGATCCTCGAACGGTTGAGCGATCACCGGTAATGATTCGGCAAAGCGGAAATGGAGCGGACTGCTCCGGCGTTCTCCCTCTCTGGAGGGTGTCCCACATCCTCCGGCAGGCATGCCCGCAGCGAGGAGGAACGCCCCGTGAGCCAGTACATCAGCAGGCTCGGGCGTCTCTCCCCGGCGGCGTCCGGGCGGCTCAGACTGCACCGCAGGCCCCGCCGCGTCGCGATGCTCTCCGTACACACCTCACCCCTGCACCAGCCCGGCACGGGCGACGCGGGCGGCATGAACGTGTACATCGTGGAGCTCGCCCAGCGGCTGGCCGCGATCAACATCGAGGTCGAGATCTTCACGCGCGCCACCACGGGCGCCCTCCCTCCGACCGTCGAGCTCGCCCCCGGCGTCCTCGTCCGCCACGTCGACGCGGGCCCCTATGAAGGCCTCGCCAAGGAAGACCTCCCGGCCCAGCTGTGCGCCTTCACGCACGGCGTCATGCAGGCCTGGGCGGGCCACCGGCCCGGCTACTACGACCTCGTGCACTCCCACTACTGGCTCTCCGGCCAAGTCGGCTGGCTCGCCGCCGAACGCTGGGGCGTCCCCCTGGTGCACGCGATGCACACCATGGCCAAGGTCAAGAACGCCGCGCTCGCCGAGGACGACAGCCCCGAGCCCGCCGCACGCGTCATCGGCGAGACCCAGATCGTGCGCGCCGCTGACCGGCTCATCGCCAACACCGCTGAAGAGGCCGACGAACTCGTACGCCACTACGAGGCCGAGCGTGACAAGGTCGCCGTCGTCCACCCGGGCGTCAACCTCGACCGCTTCCGCCCCGCCGACGGCCGCGCCGCCGCCCGCGCCCGCCTCGGACTCCCGCAGGACGCCCTGATCCCCCTCTTCGCGGGCCGCATACAGCCCCTGAAGGCCCCCGACGTGCTGCTGCGCGCGGTCGCCGTCCTGCTGGAGGAGCGCCCCGATCTGCGCTCGAAAATCGTCGTCCCTGTAGTGGGCGGCCCCAGCGGCAGTGGCCTCGCCAAGCCCGAGGGGCTACAGAAGCTCGCCGCGCGGCTCGGCGTCGCCGACGTCGTGTGTTTCCGGCCGCCCGTCGGTCAGGAGCAGCTCGCGGACTGGTTCCGTGCCGCGTCGGTGCTGGTCATGCCCTCGTACAGCGAGTCGTTCGGACTGGTGGCCATCGAGGCGCAGGCGACCGGTACGCCGGTGCTCGCGGCCGCGGTCGGCGGCCTGCCCGTCGCCGTCCGCGACCAGGAGACCGGCTTCCTGGTGAAGGGCCACGATCCCGCCGCCTACGCGCGCGTGCTGCGCGATTTCGCGGACGACCAGGAGCTGTCCGCCCGGCTGGGCGCCGCCGCCGCCCGGCATGCACAGGGCTTCGGCTGGGACGCCTCGGCCGCGGCCACGGCGGACGTGTACACAGCCGCGATGCAGGAACACAGGCGTCGCGTACGCTCCCACCATGGCTGACGTACGGCAGGCGGCACAGGTCATCGAGGGGGTCCTCAAGGACGCCGAACTCGACTGGGAAAGCCCTGAGCCCGGCAACTACGTGGTGAAGCTCCCCGGCACCCGGAAGCTGTCGACGACCGTCTCACTGATCGCCGGCAGGCACTCGCTGTCCCTCAACGCCTTCGTGATCCGCCACCCCGACGAGAACGAACCCGCCGTGCACCGCTGGCTCCTGGAGCGCAACCTCAAGCTGTACGGGGTGAGTTACGCGGTCGACTCCCTCGGCGACATCTATGTGGCCGGGAAACTGCCGCTGGCCGCGGTCACGCCGGACGAGATCGACCGTCTCCTCGGCTCGGTCCTGGAGGCCGCCGACGGCTCCTTCAACACTCTCCTTGAGCTCGGTTTCGCCTCCGCGATCCGCAAGGAGTACGCCTGGCGGGTGTCCCGCGGCGAATCGACACGCAACCTGGACGCGTTCACCCACCTGACCCAGCGTCCCGCCAAGTGACCCGACTCGGTCACTAATCAGTCCATGCACACCCCCTTCCCTGCCCGGGATCTCCGTGGCATGCTCACCGCCGACGCGGATATGAACACAGTTCATATCCGTGAATATTGCTAAGGGTCGACTGAGAGCCGGCTGAGAGTCGGTGGACGTCGGTGGACGTCGGTGGAAGTCAGCGAAAGGCGGGCGGGGCATCATGGGCAACGGATACGTGGGTATCAGCAGGCGCGGCCTGCTCGGCAGCGCCATAGCCGTGGCGACTGTCGCGGTGACCGGTGGAACGGCGACGGCCGCCTCGCGATCAGGCAAACCGACGACGGCCGCCCCGCAGTCCGGGTCGGGCAGTCCGGGCCAAGTCCCCGCCCTCTGGCGCGAGTTCACCCGCACCCCCTTCACCCACCCGCAGATTCCGTACATCGGCCTGGCCGGCTACCGCGCCGGGACGGCGCGCTTCCCCCGCCGCCGCGTGGTGGCCGACGTACGCGACTACGGAGCCGTGGCGGACGGCGTCACCGACTCCGCCCCCGCGATCAACCGTGCCGTCGCTGCTGCCGGCAGGGCCGGCGGTGGCACGGTTCTCATCCCGCCCGGCACCTTCCGCATCGACGACCTGATCCGTATCGGCTACTCGAACGTCGTCCTGCGCGGCGCCGGCAGCGACGTGACGAAGCTGTACGCGGCCAAGAACCTCACCGAGCTGATCGGCGTCTACGGCTCCCGTTACGGCGGCGACAAGTCGTCCTGGTCCTGGGCGGGCGGCCTGGTCTGGCTCTGCCCGACGGACCGTTTCACGACGCTGACGACCGCCATCAAGGCGAAGGCGTGGCCCTTCGAGGGCTGGACCGGCAACAAGCGCGACGAATGGGAGACGCTGACGACGCTCGCACCGGCACGCCAGGGCGCCCGGTCGGTGCGCGTCGCGGACGCCGGGAAGCTGAAGCCCGGCCAGCTCGTCCTCCTCCGTCTCGCCGACGACGCCGACCACACCCTCCTGGAGCACATGTCGGGCGGCGGCCCGGGCACCGAGGCGTACGTCTGGGACGACAAGACGAAGCTGACGAGCTACGTCCCGTACGAGTGGCCCGTACGCATCACGCGCGTGCAGGGCAAAAAGGTCACCCTGGAGAGGCCACTTCCGCTGGACATCCGTTCGGAATGGGACCCGCGGCTCACCACGCTCGTCGAGCCGCTGACGGGCTCCGGCGTCGAGGGCCTCACCCTGGAGGCGGTGGAAACCCCGCAGAGCCTCCACCTCCTCGACAAGGGCTACAACGGCGTCACCTTCCAGTGCGCGTACGACTGCTGGGCCGACGACGTGGTCGTACGCCATGTGGACAACGGCTTCGGCCTGGTCGCCGCCTCCGCCTGCACCCTGCGCGGCACGCGCGTGGCGGGCCGCGGCGCGCACCACCCGTACTTCTGCCGCGAGGGCTCGCACGACAACCTCATCGAGGACTTCACGGTCGAGCAGCGCACGGTCCCGGCGCCCGCCGGAACGCAACTCCACGGCATCAACGTGGAAGGCCTCTCCTCCTACAACGTCTGGTCCCGCGGCGACATGAAAATGGGCACCTTCGACTCCCACCGAGGCCTGCCCTTCGCCAACGTCCGCACCGACATCACGATCGACAACACCGGCCAGCACGGCGGCGACTACTCGGCGGGCCCCCTCTTCGGCGCCCGCTTCACCCACTGGAACGTCCGCGTCACCAACTCCCGCGCCGGCCTGATGAAGATCGACGGCCTCGCCCCCTACAGCGCCACGGTCGGCATCAACGAGGTGACGGAGTTCGGCCAGATCGACGTACCCGACTTCACCGGCGACCTCCACGCGCGCGTGGAGCTGTACGGCACGACGGACGTCGTACGCCCAAGGAACCTGTACGAGGCTCAGCGGGACCTCTAGGCCGCCCGGAGCCCCGCCCGTGCGTACCGCCCCGGCGGCACCCCCACCAGTTTCCTGAAGTGCCGGGTGAGATGGGACTGGTCGAAGAAGCCGGTCGCCGGTGCCACCTCGCCCGGCGGCCGTCCGTCGAGCAGCAGGCGGCGGGCGCGTTCGACGCGCCGGGACATCAGGTACTGGTGCGGGGCGATCCCGAACGCCGCGCTGAACGCCCGTACCAGATGGGCGGGATGGGCCTGGAGTAGCCGGGCGGCCTCCTCCAGGGCGACGCCTTCGACGAGCCGTGCGTCGAGGAGTTCGCGCAGCCGGTGGGCGAGGGTGCGGTCGGGGCGCGAGGGCTCTTCGGGCAGCCGGGGCCGCAGATGCCCGCGCAGCCGTTCCCCCACCAGCGTCAGCCTGCTCTCGGCCTCCAGCTCGTCCCCGGGATGCGCGAGTGCGCTGTGCAACTGTCCGACACGCCGTCGCAGTACGGGATCCACCAGGTCCGGCGCGTCCACCGCGGGCCCGATGAAGCTCTCGTCGAGCCGGCTCAGGTCGAGATACAGGACGCGCTTGCGGAAGCCGTGCTCGGTGACCGGGGAACCGTTGTGCGGGACGTACGGCGGGAGCAGCGACACCGTGTCGTGCGGGGTGCCGTGCTCGTGCCGGGCAAGGTCGTACCGTACGGCGCCGTCGTCGACGATCAGCAGCGTCCACGCCTCGTGTACGTGCATCGGGTACGCGTACTCGGTGTAGTGGGCGTGGAAGACCTCCACGACGCCCGGGACGCGCGGGCGCCACGCGGAGATCTCCCGCTGGGGACGCGGGGATCGTAGGGCGCGGTGCTGCGGGGCCATGCAAAGAACGTACAAGACGAGGTCGTACGGCGGTCGGCAGTCTCGACGCATGAACGCCTCGACCCTTGAACCCCTTGAACCCATCCGCTTCGACACCAAGATCGCCGTCCTGCTGCGGGACGACCTGGAGCCCTGGCAACGACTTAATGTGACCGCTTTTCTGGTCAGTGGCCTGGGGGCGGCGGTTCCCGAGGTGATCGGCGAGCCGTACGCCGACGCGGACGACGTCTCGTATCTGCCGATGTTCCGCCAGCCCGTACTGATCTTCGAGGGCTCGAAGGAGACCCTGACCGGCGCGCACGGCCGGGCGCTCGCGCGGGTGCTGCCGCGAGCCGCCTTCACCTCGGACCTGTTCGCCACCGGCAACGACCGGGACAACCGCGCGGCCGTACGGGCCGTGCCGACCGGCGAGCTGGACCTCGTGGGGCTCGCGGTCTACGGGCCGCGGAACGCGGTGGACAAGGTGCTGAAGGGGGCGCGGATGCATCCGTGAGGCGGGCGACTTTCCCGAGGCGGGCTCCGGGGGTTCTGGGGCGGCCTCCCGGGCTCCGTGGTGGCCTCCCGGGCTCAAGGTGGCCTCCTGGGCTCCGGGAACGGTTCCGCGTACAACCTTCTGACCTGGTTGTGTGTCCAGTGTGGCGAGGGGGGCGTATTCGCATACCCATGCACATTCGCATACGTATTGGCATGCACCCGTCTCAGTCGTCGTTGTTTGCTGTCACCCCGTTCCCGCCGAGGAGTTCCGTTGCGCAGAGCAGTCACGGTGGCCGCCGTGCTCACCGCGGTCGCCGCCGTTCCGCTCGCCCCCACGTCGTCGTCCGCCGCCGCGCCCTACCGTGGTGCCAACACGGCGGCCGTCCAGGACGACTTCAACGGTGACGGCTACCGTGACCTGGCCGTCGGCGCGCCCGGAGCCGCCCACGGCACCGTGCAGGAAGCCGGGGCGGTCGTCGTCCTGTACGGCTCCAAGTCGTCGGTGAGCACCGCCAGGCGCACCGTGATCACCCAGGCGAGCAGCGGAATCCCGGGCGGCCCTGAGGAGTGGGACGGTTTCGGCGGAGCTGTGGCCAGTGCCGACCTGGACCGGGACGGGTACGCGGACCTGCTGGTCGGCGCCGAGGGCGAGGACGTCGGAGGCCTCGACAACCGGGGCACCGTGACGGTCGTGTGGGGCGGGAAGAGCGGGCTGAAGGGCGGTGCGAACATCGCCCCGCCCGCCGGCTTCGGGGAAGGCCGTACGTACTGCAGCTTCGGCATGGCCCTGGCCGTGGGCGACATGACAGGTGACGGCGCGGCGGAGGTCGGCATCGGTTCCCGCTGCGATTCCTCGTCGTACAAGGGTCCGTTCGCGCGGACCGGTAAGGCCGCGTCCCAGTACCAGGAATGGCGCGTCGGCGCCCGGGGCGTCGTGATGGGCGACGTCAACGGTGACGGCAAGGCGGAACGGTTCTGGCTGCCCGGCCCCTCGGACGACGACATCCGCGGCTCGGTGTACGTGGACCACGGGGCTCCCGGCGACGACTACCTGAGCACCTGGCCCACCGAACTCCCCTACGCCGACGGCCACACCGGGCAGATCGGCGACATCAACGGCGATGGCTACGGCGACCTGGTCACCGGGATCGCGGACGACGACTACCTCAGCGGTACGACCGACGGCGCGCACCGCGGCGGCGAGATCCAGGTCCTCTACGGCAGCGCGCAGGGCATCGGCGCCGAGCAGCGTCCCAAGGTCTTCCACCAGGACACCGCGGGTGTCCCGGGCGGCGGGGAGAACGCCGACCAGTTCGGCAAGGCTCTGAGCGTTGGAGATGTCAACGCCGACGGATACGCCGACGTCGCCGTCGGCGCTCCCGGAGAGGCGGTCGGTACCCGCGAGATGGCCGGTATGGCTGTCGTGCTGCGCGGCTCCGCCACCGGTCTGACCACGAAAAAGGTGGTCGGGTACACCCAGAACTCGACGGGTGTGCCGGGTACCGCCGAGGCGAGCGACGAGTTCGGTGCCGCGGTCCATCTCGCCGACCTCAACAAGGACGGCCGGGCCGAGACCGTCGTCGGCACCCCCGGCGAGGACACCGACGGTTGCCTGTGGATCGCCCGCGGCTCGGCCTCCGGCCCGGTGGTCGGCGGCTCGGCGACCCTGTGCGGCAAGGCCGCGGGGGTGGCCGTCCGCTATACAGACGGCCTCTTCGGGGGCGCGCTGACGAGTGCTCGGGTGACTGTCTAGCCGCCACCAGCCGTTGTCCGGCCGTCGACGGTGAGGCGGTCGGGAGCCGGGTTCAACGCAACGGACCCCGGTGCGTGGGCATGAAGCCATTACGCACCGGAGAGGTACCCCTTCTCGGGGAGGTACTCGTCCCGCCTCACGCGACGACGTTGAACAGCCCGGTCTGGGAGCCGAGCTTGGTGAGGGAGATCTTGCCGGGGATGCCGTTGGCGTCGTCGCCGGTGTAGCCGAGGTGGCGCTGCCACTTGGCGTACGCGGCGATGGTCTTCGAGCCGAAGGAGCCGTCGCCCGCGTAGGTCTTGGCGAGATAGCCGAGCTTGACCAGGGCGGCCTCGGCGAGGTTCGTGCCCGCCATGTAGCTGACGTGGCCCTGCTTGGCGGCGGGGTCCTTCTTCGCGGCGTCGACGAGGCGGGACAGATCGACGCGGGGCTTGGACGCGGAACCGGTGCTGGGCTTGGTGGGTTTGGGGGTGCCCGGCTTGGCCGGGGTGTTCTTGATGGGCGTGTCCGCGAGCTGCTTCTTCACATCGGTCCGGAAGTCGTCCATGTCGAAGCTGGGGTCGATCTTGCCGGGCTGGACCTCCTTGTGCCCGGCGATCGACTTCTCGGACCAGCCGTGCGCCCGGCACAGAGCCGCGGCCCACAGCACGGCCTTGCGGTACTGCGCGTCCGGGTAGGGGTCCTTGCCGTTGCCGAGGTTCTCGATCTCCAGGCCGTACAGGACGTCGTTGCCGTCGGCGTTCGCCTGGTTGTCCTTCGGGAGCGGGGCTTCCTCGCGCAGCGCGTTGAGTACGTCGAGATCTACGGACCCGGCGTGGTTGGTACGGCCGTGGCCGATCAGCCACAGCCCGTCGGTCTTGCCGAGCCAGGCGTGGCAGAGCGGGCCGGGGAGGTCGGACCTGCCCTTGTAGCAGAGTTCCTTGTCGTTGTGCCCCGCGGTGTGGTGGATGAGCACACCGATCACGGGTCCGAACGTCTTACCCGTCGCCGAGTCGCGGTTGTGGGTCTTCCAGCCTGTGTGCTCGTGGAAGGCAAGGCCTTCGGCTTTCAACGCGGAGAGGGTTTCAGCAGCGGTCAGAGGTGTGGCCATGGCTGTGTTCCTTTCAGATCGGCGTGGTCGGCGGGCGGTGCGGTCGGCAGAGGGTGCGGTCAGCGGGCGGCGGTGGGGGCCGTGGGCGGTGCGGTCAGCAGGTGGTGCGGCTGTACGGGCGGCGTGGTCGGCGGGCGGTTGTACGGGAGGTACGGGCAGTGGGCGGCGGTGCGGTCATACCGGCGGTGCGGGCCGTGGGCGGTGCGGTCATACGGGTGCGGGCCTCGTCCCGGGTCGGTAAGTCGTAATCCCAGGAGGGGAGTTGAGAAGCGGGTGCCTGGGACTCGGGCGGTCCCGCGTCCCGCTCAGCATCGCGGAACCTATGCGCCCCGTGGGGCGAAACCGGACCACTGGCCACCCCTGTTCTCGCCGCCCGGGCGGTGAGTCGCCAGCCACACCCCGCGGCCCAGCGCCCACAGCAGCAGTCCTGCCACCACCGGGCCGCCGAAGAAGACGACGAGACCGGCTCCGATGTTGGCGCCGATCACACCGGCCGTCATCACCCGCCAGCCCATTCCGACCAGCAGCCCGGCCATGATCAGCGGAGCCAGAACCCCCCACCAGTGCTTGTCCAGCCCACCGCTCCGCGAGGCACGTACGAGCAGCGTCGCGCCAACTCCCGCCACCAGCAGGGCGGTCACGCCGAGCACGGTGTCCAGCCCTTCCGGGATCCCCAACGGCTGGAAGGCGTAGTCGAGTTGCGACGCCGGCAGCTCCGCGGAGTTCTGCTGGCCCATCAGCCCCCATGCGGCGACCGGCACCCCCGCGACCAGGACAGCGGCGGCGGTCAGAAGCGTTCCCCGATTCATCATGCGTTCAGCCTGGCGGCGGGGGGTCGGGGGGACATGAGCATGCGTACTCATACGGCTAGGGGTGGGGGACTCAGGTGGAGGTGTGCGTGGCTCAAGCCGTACCGGCCTCCGCCTTCGCGGTGACGGGCGTCGCAGTGGCCGTCACCCACGAGTCCTGCGCCGGAAGCTGTCGCATCAGCACTGCGTACCCGACCCCGGCCACCGTCCCGACCACCGCGCACAGCCCCCACAGCCACTCCGCGCCGAACCGGTCGATGACGAGGCCGGACGTCAGTGGTGCGACGAGCGAGGCGAGCGCCCAGGACAGGGTGTACATGCCCTGATAGCGGCCGCGGCCGTGTACCGGGGAGAGCCGGACGACGAGCCCCGTCTGGGTGGGCGCGTTGACGATCTCCGCCAGGGTCCACACGCACACGGTGAGCGCGAAGACGCCGATCGACCCGGCGAAGACGGTGAGTCCGAAGCCGTACCCCGCGAGGACCGACGAGATGACCAGCAGCCGCTTCGGATCCCGGTGTTCGATGAAACGGGTGACCGGGATCTGCAGAACGACGATGAGCACGCCGTTGACGGCGATCGCCACGCCGTAGTCGGTCGGGGTGAAGCCGGCCTCGCCCATCGCGACCGGGAGTCCGACGGACCCCTGCTGGAAGACGACGGCGACGAGGAAGGACAGGCCGACGACGCTCATGAAACGCCGATCGCGCAGCACGGTCCCGAGCCCGACACCATCCCCGTACTCAGTCTCCTTGGCGACCTGGACAGGCCGTGACTCCGGGACCTTCGCGAAGACGACGAACGCGCAGGCGAGGGTCATTCCGGCCTCGATGAGGAAGCCCGCGAGGTAGCTGAACTCGGCGATGAAACCGGCGGCCACGGAGGAGACGGCGAAGCCGAGGTTGATGGCCCAGTAGTTGACCGAGAAGGCCCGTACGCGGTCCTCGGGCCGCACGATGTCGGCGATCATCGACTGCACGGCGGGCCGCGAGGCGTTCGACGTGGCGCCCACCAGAAAGGCGACGCCCGCGATGGCGACCGGGTCGTGCATGAACCCGAGCAGCGCGACGGAGCCCGCCGTGGACACCTGCGCGATCAGCAGGGTGGGCCGTCGCCCGAGCCGGTCGGTCATCACGCCCGCGCCGAGCGAGGAGGCGACACCGCCGAGGCCGTGCAGAGAGGCGACGAGACCGGCGTACGAGGCGGAGTAGCCGCGGTCGAGGGTCAGGTACAGGGCCATGAAAGTAGCGACGAAGGCCCCAAGTCGGTTGACGAGGGTGCTGGTCCAGAGCCACCAGAACTCGCGGGGGAGTCCGGAGACGCTCTCGCGGACGGCGCGTCTCATGACGGCGAATGACATGGGGACCCCACGGATGTAAGCGGCTCGGGCAGTAAGCGCAACTTACGAATGACCGCCCGCGCATAGCCACTCAATTAACAGATGCCGTCAACTGTCCGCTCTGCTGCCTACTCCGCCGTCTGCCCCGCTGTCCGCCTGCTGTCCGCTCTGCGGCCCGGGGCCTCGCGGCCGCACGGGTTGGATTACGCTCGGAGCCATGGCCGACGCACCGTACAAGCTGATCCTCCTCCGCCACGGCGAGAGCGAATGGAACGCGAAGAACCTGTTCACCGGCTGGGTGGACGTCAACCTCAATGAGAAGGGCGAGAAGGAGGCAGTACGCGGCGGTGAGCTGCTCAAGGACGCCGGCCTGCTGCCCGACGTGGTCCACACCTCGCTCCAGAAGCGCGCGATCCGCACCGCCCAGCTCTCGCTGGAGTCCGCGGACCGTCACTGGATCCCGGTCCACCGTTCCTGGCGCCTGAACGAGCGCCACTACGGCGCCCTCCAGGGCAAGGACAAGGCGCAGACCCTCGCCGAGTTCGGCGAGGAGCAGTTCATGCTGTGGCGCCGCTCGTACGACACGCCGCCGCCCGCCCTTGAGGACGGCACGGAGTTCTCCCAGTCGGACGACCCGCGCTACGCGTCGATCCCGCCGGAGCTCCGCCCCCGCACGGAGTGCCTGAAGGACGTCGTCCTCCGCATGCTCCCGTACTGGTACGACGGCATCGTCCCCGACCTCCTCACCGGCCGTACGGTCCTGGTCGCGGCCCACGGCAACTCCCTCCGCGCCCTCGTCAAGCACCTTGACGGCATCTCCGACGCCGACATCGCAGGCCTGAACATCCCAACGGGCATCCCCCTCTCCTACGAACTGGACGCCGCCTTCAAGCCCCTCAACCCCGGCGGCACCTACCTCGACCCGGACGCCGCAGCGGCCGCGATCGAGGCGGTCAAGAACCAGGGCAAGAAGAAGTAACCGGACGCGATCAAGCCTTCTACCTGCGGGTTCTCCGCTGGTAGGGGGCTTGTTGCTGTGCTGGGGCCGTCTCTGGGCCGTGAGCTGCTCGACCGGGCCGTCAGGCCTTTCTGTTGCGCCGCCATACGTAGGCGCCGGGTGACGTCTCGACGACCTCGCGGGGATAGACATCACGTACGCGGGTGAGTAGGGCCCGCTGCTCGCCGACCCACCCCGTCGGCAGCACGAACAACGGGAGGGTCACGGTGACCCCTGAGGCAGGTCCGTCGTGCACGGAAACTGACATTCGCTCGTGGCCGTCGGGCTTGAACTCCAACGACGGAGTCCGTCCGGAGGTGAGCCATGTGGCGAATCGCTGCGACTCCAAGGTCGCCAGGGCGTCTTCCCAGTCCTCCAGGTCCTCAGGGAGGAGGGTTATTGAATAGGTGGTGCTGAGGGACTCCGCCACGAAGACGATCTCGCAATCGAGGAAGTCATGGCCGAACAGGATGCCGGGCTGAGAGCGCCCCAGCACTCGCACGGCGACGCCGTGCCCACTGGTTCCCGGCCGGTCGGCCAGGCAGATCAAGTTGATGACGTCGTCCGTCGAGTCCATGGATTCCCTCCCCAATGACAAGGCCCGAGCATCTTGCCGGACTGCCCGTGGATGTCACGGCCCGGGGGTTCAGCTGTCGGATGTAGACGCCTGCCACGGCTTTGCTTGTCCGTTCCCGGCTGGAGGGCATGAGGTGGGCGTACACCCGCAGCGTGAGACCCGGGACCGAGTGACCGAGGTACTCGGCGAGGGCCTTGATGTTCCCTCCGGCGTCCAGGAGCCCCGAGCGCGAGCCCGTCGAAGACACCGCTCTCCGGAACCGTGACGTTGATGAGCGCCGACTCCCCCTCCTCGATGTAGACGACGCCGAGCGTCATCAGTGTCTCGCCGCTGACGGCGTCCTTGGCGATTTCGCCGGTCTGACGGTCGCGGACCTTGGGCTCGGGAGCTTCGGTCAGCAGGATCGTCGCGGCGGCGGTCTCCACACGGAGGGTGCGCAAGATTTCTTCCTATCTACTCGTCTATATGAGTTGCGGTCTTCGAACCCGATCTCCGGGAACGACTACCACCCTGCCACACAACTTGCCCACTCGTCTATACGAGTATGCCTGTTGGGGCGTACGAGTTGGAGAAGGCCGGCCGGCCGCACCGCTCCCCGCTGAACGGGGCTGTCAGACCTGTGCGCCAGGATCTGGTCATGCTGATCGCCACGAACGCCCGGGGCCACACGGTGAAGCGCCCTTCGAAGCCCGCCATGGGCATCATGCTCGCCAACCTGGGACGCGACAACGAGCACATGGTCATCGAGCGGCAAGACGACGAACTCGCAGGTGACTGGTACATCCAGGTCCTGTTGCGCGAGAACAACACGTACCAACTGGAGTACCGGGACGGCGCCGCCGCGGAGCACTACCAGACGCAGACCGTCTCCCAGGAGAAGGTGCTCCGAGCGCTGCTCGGCTGGGCGGCCGACACATCGGACTGGCGAGAAGACTTCATGTGGAACAACATCAGCTCGATGTTCGAGCCGCCCGCCGCCATGGGCATGGACGAGCCAACTGCCTGACGTCTGCCCGCTACTGGCCACACGATCACGTCGCCGGAAGCTGGTACGACAGCACGTACGCGTCCGCCGCCATGATCGTGTCGCAGACCTCTACAGCCCGCCCTTCGGCGTCGTACGCGGTTCGGATCAGGTGGATGACCGGCACACCGGCAGCCAGTCGGAGGGTCTTCACCTCGGAAGGCGAGGGCATCCGGGCCCTGACCTCCTCCTCGAAGTGGTCGAGGCGGTGGCCCAGTTCCTCAAGGCGGGCATAGATGCCGCCAGGTCCGGGATTGGGCTCGGCGATCTGAGTGCCCCGCGCGATGTCGAGCGGGAGGTACGAGGCGGCGAACTCGACCGGACGGCCGTCGAGCAGGTACCGGCGCCGACGTGCGAGTACGCGTCGTACGGACCCGAGCCGGGTGGAGATGTCCTGGCTGGCCTTCTCTTCCTTTACCTCAAGGCTGTCGACCTGGGGGTGACTGCCCGCGGCGTCGGCCTCGACGATGAACGCGGACTTCCCCTGCTCGCGGTGGCGCCGGGCGAACCGGTCGGAGGCCAGCCGGCGGACGGGTGGTCGCGGTCGCACGAATACGCCCTTCCCGTGCTCCGCGTGCACCAGGCCCTCGCCCTGGAGGATGGAGAAGGAGTTTCGGACCGTCATACGGGAAACCCCGTAGTGGTCGACGAGCTCGGCTTCCGAGGGCAGCTTTTCGCCCTCTGTGAATCGCCCACGGTCGATGGCCTCGCGCAGTTGGTCGGCGATCTGCCGGAACACCGCACGATCGCTCGTGGGGTCCAGGTCGCCGAGCTGGCTGGTCGGGAGTGAGGTCACGTTTACTCCTTTAGGTATCTAGACGAGTGGGCGAGTGTTGTTGCTACGGTGGAGAGCCTAGCCATCCGAGAGGGCCGAGGAACGTGAGCACTGACCGTCCGCACTCCGTGAGCGTTGCCGGAGTCATCATCGACGACCAGGGCCGTGCCCTCTTGATCAAGCGACGCGACAACGGCAAGTGGGAACCCCCGGGCGGCATCGTTGAGCGGGAAGAAACCCTTCCCGAAGCCCTCCAGCGCGAAGTCCTCGAAGAAACCGGGATCAAGATCGCGCTTCCGGCGACCCTCACCGGCGTCTACAAGAACATGACGGGCCTGATCGTCTCCCTGGTGTTCCGCTGCGAGGCCGCCGATGGCTCGCCGACGACTGGCGACGAGACCCGGGCACTGTGCTGGGCCACCCGCGAAGAAGTCACCGAACTCGCCGTCGAGGCGTACGCGATCCGCGTCCTGGACGCACTCGACTCCCTCGACGGGGCATCCCCGCCGGCCATCCGCGCCCACGACGGCGTGAAACTCGTCTAGCCCGAACCCGCTGCACATGGCGGCCTACCAGCATAAAGGAACTTGTATGCACGAGTATACGAGCACTGCGCGGGTCTGGGGGCTCACTTGCCCAGGTTTCCCGGAAGAGGTGAGCAGGGCCCGCCGCTGGACGCGGGACATCCTCAGAGGCTCACCCCTGGCCGAGGACGCCGAGTTGATCGTGAGCGAGCTGAGCGCGAACGCGATCCTGCATACGGCCAGCGGCCGGGAGTCCGGCAGCTTCCATCTGGCGCTCGCGGTGTCCTCGCAGGTGGTCGCTCTGTCGGTGACGGATGCCGGGGGAGCCGGTACGGCTCCGAAGGTCGAGCACCGGGACCAGGAGGCGGAGCACGGCCGGGGGCTGGGCATGGTCAGCGCGATCGCTCACCGGGTTGTGGTCCACGACAGCGACGGCGGCCACACGGTCACCGCGGAGCTCTTCACGGACACGTACCCGGGAGGGCACCCATGCTGACCAACGGCACCCGGCCGGGCTTCTGGTGCGAATGTTGGACCCAGGACCTCACGGAACAGGACGAGCGGCCGGCACTGCGGGCGTCCTTCGACGCGTACTCGCCTCCCCAGGCGGACAGATGGGTTGCCGTCGCACTGCGGACGATCTCACCGGCGCTCGACCCCGAGGCTTCCGACGAAGCGTGGGTCTGGCTCTATCAGGGCCGCATCGCCACACGGCACGCGCTCCTGCGTGGCGAACCCTGCACGGTCGCGGTCACCCACGGGACTACCCGCATCACATGGACAATCCGACCGGTGATCTTCCTGCCGCTCACACACCGACAGGGTGCCGAACTCCCAGCGTGCGCATACGACTTCAAGCCCCACGCGTCCGTGTCTAGTCCCAGGTGATGGCTGACGTTCTGGTCCCAGGTGATGCTTGACGGTGGGCCTAGACAACATCGGACACTTCGTAGGGTTTGTTCGCCT
>NZ_JBFBEA010000033.1:0-92349 GCF_040683495.1 Streptomyces sp. NPDC093544
GGAGCTGTTCGGGCTTGCCCGTGAGCTCAACATCGACGCCGAGGGCATCGACATGGGCCCGTCCCCGACGGACGCCGCCCTCGCCGCTGATCTCGTCATGCCGATCGAGGAGCTCGAGCTCACCGTTCGGTCCTACAACTGCCTCAAGCGTGAGGGCGTCCACTCCGTGGGCGAACTCGTCGCCCGCTCCGAGGCCGACCTCCTCGACATTCGTAACTTCGGTGCGAAGTCCATCGACGAGGTCAAGGCGAAGCTCGCCGGTATGGGTCTGGGTCTCAAGGACAGCCCGCCCGGATTCGACCCCACTGCCGCTGCCGACGCCTTTGGCGCCGACAACGACGTGGACGCGGGCTTCGTGGAGACCGAGCAGTACTGACGCTGAGCTGGGCCGGGTCGCGGGGGAGTCGGGAAGGCAGAGGAGACGGCTCATCGGGCGTCTGCGCCCCCTTTCTCAGAGAGGGGGCGTCTGCCAGGTCGGGCACCTTGTCCCGGCCCAGCCGACGTTCCCCGACGACCCGGTCCACAAGGTGAGCGGTGCGACGGTGTCCGCGGGCCCGTCACGTCAGTACATCGCGGGCCGCGCGATCCGTCGGGCACCCGGGTGTCACCGGGTCCCGAGGGGAATCGTGGCGTGGCCCATCACTTGACGGCGTGCCTGGCGAACCGCCGCCAGGCCGCCTTCTGCCGCTGTGTGGTCCTGGCAGGCTGACGCCAGGACCACTCGGCGTGCCTCGGCACCTGCTCGCCCACGGCCGCCGCTTTCGTCCGGGGCCGCTGAGTTCGCCGCCACGGCGGAACCTTCCCGCTCTTCGATGACGTACGGGGCGGCGCTTTGCCAACAGCGTGCCCTTCTTCGGGCGTTGGCCCTCCCGCTTTCCCTCTTTCCCTCTTTCCCTCTTCCCCTCTTCCTGTCTTCCTGTCTTCCCGTCGGGCAGCGCTGTGAGGCGACCCGGCCGCGGTGGATGTCGTCAGTTGCCGGCCAGTCCCTCGGCCGCGTTTCGCCCGGCGTCGGCGGTGCGGCGGAGGAAGCCGGCGAGTCGTTCGAGCTCGGCGTCGTCGTAGTCGGCGCAGATCTGGTCCACCGAGGAGTTCATCCCGGCGAAGAGCTCGAGCAGTTCGCCGTTGCGGTCGCGCAGGGCCCGGACCAGCGAGGCTCGGCGGTCCGCCGGGTCGCGGTCGCGGGCCACCCAGCCGGCGCGTTCGAGCCGGTCGAGAACCCCGGTCGTCGTGGCGGCGTGCAGCCCGGCTCGTCGTGCCAGCGCGGTCGGGCTCAACGGACCGTGGGTGTTGATGAGGTCGAGGCAGTCCAGGTCGATGTCCTTGAGGCCGAGGCGGGTGCTGACCTGCCGGTTGAGCAGGGTCAGTTCGGCGCCCAGCTCGCGCAGCCCCTGCTTGACCTCGACGGTGGCCCGCCGACGACGGTGAGCCTCATCCCCAGATGTTACGGGAACCATAATGTACGCCTCTCAAATCAACATGCTACGGTTCTCGTATATTACGGCATCCGAACAACCGGGTGTCGAAGCGAGGGGCATCGACATGTTCATGGTGATCGGAGCGACCGGGAACGTCGGACGCGAAGCGGTGGACCTACTGCTGGAGGCCGGGGAGAAGGTGGCGGCGGTCACCCGCGATCCAGCCGCCGCTCTGCCCAGCGGTGCGCAGGTGGTGACGGGAGATCCGTCCAGGCCGGACAGCCTCACGGCCTGGCCGGACGGCGTCGAAGCGGTTCTGCTCAGCCCGCGCGCTGTCAGTGGAGCGGCTGCTGAGTTGCTGTCGCTGGCTGCCGCTCGGGGCGCGCAGCGGGTGGTGGTGCTGTCAGCCGCGACCGTGGAGCACCCGGCCGGTCACCGGCGGTTCGCCGACGAGTTCAGAGCGGTCGAGGAAGCCGTCAGGCGCTCCGGCCTGCAGTGGACGTTCCTTCGGTGCGCCGACTTCGCCTCCAACGCACTGGCCTGGGCTCCGCAGATCCGCGCGACCGGCGTTGTGCGTGGCGCCTACGGCAGCGCGGCGACCTCGCCGATCCACCAGCGCGACATCGCGGAGGTGGCCGTACAGGTGCTGATGACCTCAAAGGACGCAGGGCACACAGGGCACGCAGGGCACACAGGTCATGCTGGTCACGCAGGGCGTGCCTACCTGCTCACCGGCCCGCAGTCACTCGACCAGCGGGACAAGGTCCGCCTCATCGGCGAGGCCATAGGCCGAGACCTGTCCTTCCAGGAGCTCGCCCCCGAACAGGTCCGCCAGGCGATGCTCGCCCAGGGCCTGGCGGAGGACATCCCCGACCGGCTCCTCGGCTCCCTGGCCGACTACGCGAACACGCCAGGCCCGTCCACGGACACCGTTGAGCGGCTCCTGGGCCGCCCCGCACTCACCTTTGCCGCGTGGGCCGCCGAGAACGCCTCCGCCTTCATGACCCCGGCCGACTCATGAGCTCTCGGCCACGGCAGGCACGGCAGGCACGGCAGGCCCGACCGGGAGGAACGAACGTGCTGAACAGTCCAGTTGCAAAGGTCGCGCGGTGGGCCGGCCTGTTTTTCTCGGGCCTCTTCGCGGGGTTCCTCGTCGCCGTCCTCGTCCTCGAACTGTCCCTGCGGGGCTTCGACCGTCAGGTGTACACCCAGGTCCGGCAGGTCGAACTCGAGTCGCTGGACAAGCTCGCGGTCGCCACACTCCTGCCGGCGCTGATCGCCACGGCATTGCTCGTCGCCCTCACGTTCAAGGCGAGAGAAGTCACCCCCTGGTTGACGCTGGCGGCGCTCACCCTGCTGGTCGGGGTTCTGGCCCTGACGCTAGCGGTCAACCTGCCCATCAACGCCGACCAGCTCGACTGGAACGTGCAGGCGCCGCCCGCGGACTGGGCGACCGTACGTGATCACTGGCAGATCGCCCACGGCGTGCGGACGGGCGCGGCCGTGCTCGCGCTCGGGGCCTTGATCGCCAACGCGACGGGAACCCCGCGCCGCACGCGGCACGAGACACCGACGTCAACGCACCGTGGACTGCCCGCCGCATCAGAGGATTCCCCGCTGCACCAACGGACATGAGGGAGACCGGCATGAGGGAGATCGACGTGAAAGGGATCGAACTGTCCGCCAGGACAAGCGAATACGAGGACACCGGCGGCGACGGCCCCACGACCGCCTGCACTGCTGCACGGCTTGATGATGGACTCCTCGCTATGGGACGGCCCCATCGCCGAGCTGGCCGCCGACCACCGGTGCGTGGCACCGACGTTGCCGCTCGGCGTGCACCGTCACGCGATGCACGCCGACGCCGATCTGTCGCTGCCCGGGGTGGCACGGCTGGCCGCGGAGTTCCTCGACCGCCGCGCTCTGCATGACGTCACCCTTGTCGGCAACGACACCGGTGGAGCACTTGTCCAACTGCTGATGTGCGACGGCGCCGCACGTGTGGGACGGGCCGTTCTCGTCTCAGGTGAGTACGCCCCAGTGCTTCGGCGGTGAGCTACGAACGCAACAAGGGGGCGACTTCCTGGTTACTGGAAGTCGCAGCCCGGGTTGGGGGCGTCTTCGGACAGGGGCGCGCCATGGGGCAGTACGTAGAGGACGTCCAGGACCAGTGGGGTGGTCCCGAGGTTGCGGCCGATGTGTACGTGGTCGGAGCCGGACGGTTCGGTGAGGGTGGCGCCGGCCTGATAAAGGCCGTCGGGCGCGCAGTTCGAGTCGAAGTGGCTCAGCGTGCCCTCTTTGACGAGGCCGTACAGCGTTCCGTCGTGGTAGTGCCAGCCGGTGCTCTGGCCCGCCGGGACGGTGATCTCCCGCAGGATGTAGTCGGTGTCGCCGACGGTGGTCTGCGCGATCACTGTGCCGGTGACTCCCGGGCCGGGAGGCGTCGCGTGGGCGGGGCCTGCGACGAGTGAAAGGCAGAGGACTGCGGTTCCTGCAACTCCGGTACGGAGCACGGTGCCCATGGGGGGAAGTCCTTTCAGCGGGCGATGAGTCGGCGTTCCGATGAGGAGTGTGTCGTACGAGGGCGCAGGTTTCCCGGAGTTCGTCAGATCGGCTTCAGAGGTCCTGACGGAAGCCGTTGGGGGTGTGGCTGTCGGCTTGGATGCTCGTCGGGGTTGGCGTGAGGAGCAAGGTTGCACCCGCCGGCGGCACGGATGCTGGAGACTGGCGCGATGTCCTACGACCCCGGCGGTGTCCTGTTCATAGCGCTCGGCCTCGTATTCGCCGCCGCTGGACTTGTCTGGAAGGGGCGCGTCCTGCGCCTCCTCGCTTTCAACTGACTGCCTGCTCTGGGTGTCGGAGCTTGAGGTCCTGGCAGAGAGCCTCGAACGTGTTGTCCGTGCGGCGGAAGCCGTGGAGGGGCGTACGAGGGGCGTCGGTGCCGCCTGGCGCGGACGGCTCAGGGGCCCCTTGGGTTGTACATAATCGATCGGATTGCTCACGGAGCGGGAGGTGGGCTTTACTCCCCGTGTGCCCGGCGGGGGGTCGGGCACTGGAATGTCCCTGGGGGAGACATGACCTATTCCGTTCGTGCGGCTCGCGCGGCTCGCGCGGCTCGCGCGGCTCGCGCGACGACAGGAGCGTCCGCGTCCGCTGTGGTCGCCGTGCTCATGATGACGACTCTGCCGACGGCTCACGCGGCGCCTCAGACACCGGCCACCGTGCGGCTGAGTGTGGCGGCGGACGGCACGCAGGCCGACGCCGATGCCGGCGGTGCCGTGATCAGCAGGGACGGCCGGGTGGCGGCGTTCGTGTCGCGCGCCTCGAACCTGGTCCCAGGCGACCAGCCGGGCTCGCAGGACATATTCGTACGTCAGCTGCGTACCGGATCACTTCAGCGTGTCGCCCTGGCCGGCCACGTATTGAGCACGCCGTCGCTGAGCCGAACCGGCCGTCTGATCGCCTACACCGCCTACGCCAACGACACCGGGCTGAGGAGCGCGTACGTCCAGGACCTGCGGACCGGCGCTGTCGAGCGGCTCGCCGCACCGCCCGAGGACGACTTCGCGGCCGGTGAGGCCTTCACTCCCGTGCTGACTGCCGGCGGGCGTCATGTCGCGTTCGTCGTGAGACGGCCGACCGGCTCGACCGCGGACGAAAAGTCGCGGGTATACGTACGTGACCGGGTCACCGGTACGACCGAGTGGGTCAGCAGGCCCGACACCGAGCCCGAGGAGTACGGGGCGGGAAGCCCGGCGATCAGCGACGACGGGCAGCGTGTCGCGTACACCTTCGGCAGGATCATCCCCAAGGGGCCCGAAGTCGGCCATGTGTTGCTGCTGGACCGCGCCGCGGGCACGGAGCAGATCGTCGACGTGGCATACGACGGGACGACACCCCTGCGGGTCTTGAGCCGCCCGTCGATCAGTGGTGACGGCCGACGGGTCCTCTTCGAGAAGTTCAACTCAGGGCCCGTCACCTCCGACGACGGACTGAGCAACATGTTCGTCAGGGATGTGGAGGCCGGCACCACGATCGCGATCCCGGGCAATCCGGACCGGCCCGGCACCCGCGGCGGTCAGTTGAGCGCCGACGGCCGTCATGTGGCGTACGAGATGGGAGCTGACGACCCGGCCTCCGAACTCGGCTGGGCGTGGCCGGTCGTGGTCCTCGACCTGAGGACGGGGGAGTCCCGGCGGGTGAGTTCGGGCACGGACGGCGGGCCTGCGTTTGGGTCGATCGAGCGCGGGGCCGTCTCAGGCGACGGCCGGGTCGTGGTCTTCAGCTCCATCGATACCGACCTTGTGGCCGAGGACACCAATGAAGTGAGCGACGTCTTCGCGAACCGCGTCCGGTGACCGCGCCGGCCCGGCGGCGGGATCGGTTGGCGCGGTTCAGGAGCGGTCGGCGCGGCTGCGGCAGCCGCCCGGGCAGGGGGAGTTCGGCCCGCCGCGGGAGTTCCGGCGGCCTACGCCTTGGCTAATCTTCACGGGTGACCACCGACCTGACCTTGCTGCCACGTGTCGCCTATCGCGGACAGGAGGTCACCGCGCCCCGGCTCCGGGGTCTCCTCGCGCTGCTCGCGGGCGACTTGCGCACGGGCTGCAGCACCGAGCGGCTGGTGGCAGGGCTGTGGCCGGACGAGTTGCCGGAGCGGCCGGGAAAGGCAGTGCAGGTCCTGGTGTCCAGGGTGCGGGCACAGTTGGATGCCGACGTCCTCATCAGCACGCCCACTGGATATCGGCTCACACTCGACGAGGACCAGGTCGACAGCTCCGCCCTCTTGCTGCACGCCGCCGCGAGCGCGGACCGGGCCAGGGCCGGGGACCACGCGGGATCGCTGGCTGCGGCCGAGGCCGGGCTGGCGCTGTGGAAGGGCACTCCTGACGGGGCAGGCGACAACGACGACCCCGTAGCCGCGCTGCGCACCGAGCGAGCCCCCGTCCGCAGCACGCTCGTACGCGCGAGGGCGCTCGCGCTCGCCCGCCTCGGACGGCACACGGAGGCGGCCGAGCCGCTGGCCGTGGCCGCATCGGAGCATCCGCGCGACGAGGAGGTGCTCGCCGAACTGCTGCGCGGCGAGGCGGCGACGGCGGGCCCGTCCGCAGCGCTGATGCGGTACGAGGCGTACCGCCGTGAGCTCCGCGACGAGCTCGGCACCGATCCTGGCGCCGGGCTCAAGGCCGTACAGCAGGAGCTGCTGCGCGGCGAGGCACCTGCCCTCAGGCACGGCGTACCGCACGAGCCGAACCAACTCCTCGGCCGGGACGAGGACATCGCGGCCGTGGAGCGGCTGCTGCGCGCCTCCCGCGCCGTCACCGTCCTCGGCCCCGGCGGCCTCGGCAAGACCCGGCTCGCGCACGCCGTCAGCCGCCGGGCCGAGCAGCGCGTGGTGTACTTCGTGCCGCTCGCCGGAGTCACCGCGGACGCGGACGTGGCCGCGGAGGTGGCCTCCGCGCTCGGCGCCGGCGAGCGGCGGCCCGGCACCATGAGCGGCCACGACCCGGTCTCCGGCATCCTCGGCGTGCTCGGCTCCGGGTCCGCTCTGCTGGTCCTCGACAACTGCGAGCAGGTCGTCCGGGGCGCCGCCGACCTCGTACAGGCTCTGGTCTCGTCCTCGAAGGACCTGCGGGTGTTCGCGACCAGCCGGGCCCCGCTGGGCCTCACCTCTGAGGCCGTGTACGCGCTTCCGGAGCTCGGTCTTGACATCTCGGTCGAGCTGTTCACACAGCGGGCCCGGGCCGCCCGGCCCGGCGTGGAGCTGCCGTCGGCCGCGGTGGACGGGCTGTGCCGCCACCTCGACGGGTTGCCGCTCGCTGTGGAGTTGGCCGCGGCGCGGGTGCGGGTGCTTTCGGTGCCGGAGATAGCCCGGCGCCTCGGCGACCGGTTCGCGCTGCTGCGCGGCGGGGCAAGAGACGCGCCGGAGCGCCACCGCACACTGCACGCGGTCGTGGACTGGAGCTGGAACCTGCTCGACGAGGAAGCCAGGGCCGCGCTGCGCATGCTGTCCGTCTTCCCCGGCGGCTTCACGAGTGAAGCCGCGGAGCAAGTCCTGGGCGAGGACGCCCTGTTCGTACTTGAGCAGCTGGCGGATCAGTCACTGCTCACCGTCGCCGACACCTCGACCGGCGTACGATTTCGGATGCTGGAGACCGTACGGGAGTTCAGCGCGGCCCGGCGGGCGGAGGCGGGCGAGGACCAGGCCGCCGTCGACCAATTCCTCGCCTGGGCGCGCGACTTCGGGGTCGCGTACCACGACGCGCTCTTCGACTCGGATTCGCAGGCCGCCTGGGAGCGGATCAAGCCCGAGCAGGACAATCTCGTACTGGCCCTGCGGCACGCACTGGCCCGTACGGACAGTCCCTCCATTGCCGCCGTCACCGCCGTCCTCGCCGCTCTGTGGTCCACCGGCACCAACTTTCCCCGCCTCGCCGCCCTCGTCGAGGACACCGGCCCGCCGCTGTCGCACTACCGTCCCGAACCCGCGTACGTCGAAGTCGCCCGCACCGCCGCGGTGTTGGGCACCGTGACCGTGTTCATGGGCCCCGGCCCGCGCGCCGTACGCCAGCTCGTCACCCTCCGGCGGCTGCCTCAGGCGCCGCCGGACACGCTGATGCGCGCCACCGCGGTGGTGCTGAGCGCGATCCCCGAGATACGGCCTCCCGACTACGACGTGATGCAGCGGCTCTGCGACAGCGAGCAGCCGCTGCTCTCCGGCATCGCCGAGTGCGTCGCCTGCTACGTCTGGGAGTTCGAGCACGACATCGACCGCGCGCTCGTGTCGGCCCGCCGGTCGGTCGCCGGACTGGCGCCGGTCGACAATCCGTCCGTGCAGCTCATGGTGCATTCCCGGCTGAGCGAGCTGTGCTTGCGGACGGAGCGGGGCGAGGAGGCGTACGAGCATCTCAAGGCGGCGCTCAAGGAGTTGCCGCGGCTCGGCGACGGGCACGACTACATCGGTATCCGCTCGCTCCTCGTCATCGCCTGTCTGCAACGCGGCGACCCCGACGAGGCCGAGTACTGGCTGCAACAGGCGGAGAACGACAACATCCCGCAGCAGGACGACTTCTACCGACCCGACCTCTGCGGACGCGCCGAACTCGCGCTCGCCCGCGGACTGACGGAGGTCGGACTCGGCCTGTGGCGCGGCATCGTGGAGCGCATGCTCGCGGCCGGTGCGGTGCGCGGCGGCGACGCCGGGCTCGACCCGTGGGTGCTGGTGATCCAGTCGGTGGCGGTGACGGCGCACGCCCACGCCGGCCGCCTCGGGCTGGTCGCGGAGGGAGTCGACCGGCTGCGGCAGCGGCTGCGGGCGCTACTCGCCGCTCCGGTCGGCTCGCCCGCCGAGCTCCCCTTGTTCGGCACGGTGCTGCAAGCCCTCGGCATGGCGGGGCTCGTGTCCGGCGACACCAGTGCCGTACGGATGCTGGCGCTGGCCGAACGGCTGGGGGTGCTGCGGGAGTTCCAGCCGACGATGTCGGCGGACCGCGCCCGGCAGGCGGTCGAGGCCGCCGGGAACGCTGCCAGGGCGGCGTACGCCGACGCGGTGTCGGAGTACGCCGCCCTGGGGCGGGACGGGTTGCGGGAGGCAGCCCGCGCTGTCATGGCGGTTACTTCGGGTCGCGGTTGAACGATGCCGTCGACCAGCGATAACCGAGCACGGTCAGCGCGAGGCACCAGGCGATCGCGAGCCATCCGTTGTGGCCGATCTCGGTGCCGAGCAGCAGGCCACGCAGGGTCTCGATGGCCGGGGTGAACGGCTGGTACTCGGCGATCGGCTGGAACCAGCCCGGCATCGTCTCGGCCGGGATGAAGGCGCTGGAGATGAGGGGGAGGAGGATCAGCGGCTGAGCACTGTTGGCGGCCGCCTCGGCGTTCGGACTGGCCATGCCCATCCCGACCGCGAGCCAGGTGAGTGCCAGGGAGAACAGCGCGAGCAGCCCGAACGCCGCGAGCCACTCCAGGGCGGTGGCGTCCACGGACCTGAAGCCGATGGCCAATCCGACGGCACCGACGAGGATCACGCTCATCAAGCACTGCAGCACGCTGCCGACGACGTGCCCGATGAGGACAGAGCCGCGATGGATCGCCATCGTGCGGAAGCGGGCGATGAGGCCCTCGTTCATGTCCATGGAGACGTGCACGGCGGCCCCGATCACCGTGCCGCCGATGGTCATCATCAGGATGCCGGGGACGATGTAGGCGATGTAGGCGATGTAGTCGGAGCGGTCGGTGCCGCCGATGCCGGCGCTCATCACGTCGCCGAAGATGTAGACGAAGAGCAGGAGCAGCATGATCGGCGTGAGCAGCAGGTTCAGGGTCCCGGACGGGTAGCGCCACGCGTGCAGCAGGTTGCGGCGCAGCATCGTGTTCGAGTCGCGGACGGCGAGGGAGAGGGCGCTCATCGGAACTTCTCCTTGGGCTTGTTGGGGGCGTCGGTGACGGTGGTGGGGCTGGTGAGGGCGAAGAACACGTCGTCGAGGTCGGGGGTGTGCACGGTCAGTTCGTCCGCCTCGACGTCGGCGGAGTCCAGCCAGTCGAGGATGGCGCGCAGTTCGCGCTGGGTGCCGTCGCTGGGGATGGTCAGGGAGAGCGCCTCGTTGTCGCGGGTGGCCTCGCGCAGGGCGGAGGCGGCTGACTGGTAGGCGGCCGGGTCGGTGAAGCGGAGCCGGACGTGTCCGCCGGGGATGAGCCGCTTCAGCTCCTCGGCGCTGCCCTCGGCGGCGATCTTGCCGTCGTTCAACACGGCGATGCGGTCGGCGAGTTCGTCGGCTTCTTCCAGGTACTGGGTGGTGAGGAAGACGGTGACGCCGTCGGAGACGAGTTCGCGGATGATCTGCCACATGTTGTGGCGGCTGCGCGGGTCGAGGCCGGTGGTCGGCTCGTCGAGGAAGATGATCCGCGGGTTGCCGACCAGGGTCATGGCGAGGTCGAGGCGGCGCTTCATGCCGCCGGAGTAGGTGGAGGCGGGCTTCTTGGCGGCCTCGGTGAGGTCGAACCGATCGAGGAGTTCGGCGGCGGTGCGGCGGCCTTCGCCACGGGACAGGTGGTGCAGGTCCGCCATGAGGAGCATGTTCTCCTCGCCGGTGATCAGGCCGTCGACGGCGGAGAACTGCCCGGTGACGCCGATCGCGGCACGCACGGCCTGCGGGTCGGCGGCCAGGTCGTGGCCGCCGACGTGCAGTTCGCCGGCATCGGCGGTGATGAGGGTGGAGAGGATCTTCACGGCGGTGGTCTTGCCCGCGCCGTTCGGGCCGAGCAGGGAGAAGACCGTTCCTTCGGGGACGGACAGGTCGATGCCGTCGAGGACCGTCTTGTCGCCGTAGGACTTGCGCAGCCCCTTGGCCGCGATGGCGAGTGAGTGCGATGTCGTTGTCGTCATGCCGCAGAGCTTGCGGGAGGGCGCATTCAGCGCGCCTTCAGGATGGTTTCAGCGCCCTGAAACCGGGTGGCGGGGGCAGGGCCTTCATTGCCTCGCTGCCGGTGCGGCCTCAGAGCGGCTGTCGCCGCGCCCCGCCGGCACCGGCGACAAAGACGCACCGAAGCCGTCGTCGTCGGAACATGCCCGTCGGCAGTCCGAGCGCCGACGCCTCACCCACCGATTCCGAACGACAGCCCTTTTTGATCATTACTCAGTGACCTTCGTATGGCGTTGATCAGCCTCACCTGGGCCTTGGCAGGTGCCTGTCTGGCCTGCTCGAACTCCTCCGGACTCACCGGGTCATGCAGAGGGTCGCGTCCCCGCGCCACTTGGTCCAGGAAGGAGTTGATGGTGCGGCCGAAATGGTCGATCTCGGCCGCCACTTCCGGCGGGGCGACCATGCTCACGCGCATCAACGCCGCGCTCCACTCGCCCCAGTCGTAATCCCAGCCACGTTGGTCATCGTGCGCCCGCCTCGGTCCACGAGGTGGAGGACGCCGTGCGCGAACCGCTCCGCGCCTACATCCGCGGCCACGCCACCGGCGACCCCACCTACTTCCGCGACGCGTTCCTGCCTACCGCCCACATCGAGGGAATCCGGGACGGCGCATTTGTCTCGTGACCCCTGGCCGAGTACTGCGCTTTCTTCCCGGGCCGGCCGGCCTTGGACGAACCGACCCGCTCACGCTGTATCGACGTCGTCGACGTCCACGGCACCGTCGCAACCGCAACCATGACGCTCCGGCACGGCGCGGACACCTTCACCGACATCTTTCTGCTGGTCCGCGTCGAGGACGGCTGGCGCATCGCCAACAAGGTTTATCACCGACATGCCTGAGAAGTGGGGGAGCGATCCTTTGCCGGAAGCGGGTGACGGTCAGGACGGTGGCGGGCCTTGCAGCACGAGGGTGAGGCCGTGTTCGGCGTCGTCGTTCAGTGCGTTGTGGAAGGCCTTGTCGTAGGCGTCGTCCCCAGCCGCCTTGCGGGCTTGTAGCTCCCATTGGTCACGGACCTCGGAGAGTTCGGGTGTGCCGTGATTCGGGTGGCCGAGCATGCGCCAGAAGGTGTTCCCGGTTCCGGAGGTGCGGGCGGCCCCGATGCCGTTGCCCTGGACCGCGTTCGCTCCCGTGAGGAGGTCGAGAGCGAGGGCGATTCCGAGGTTGTCGTTGAGGCTGTGCTTGCTGGTGAGCATGGCCAGGGCGTGACGTTCGGCGTCGTGCGCGCGGCCCTGGAGGAGGTCTATGAAGGCGAGTTGGTGGAACGCGTACGACCGCGCCCAGTGCTCGCCGTACTGGAGGCTGAGATCGCGCAGGCCGATGGCCGCTTCATAGGCCTCGGGCAGTAGGCCGAGCGCGGATTGGGCGAACGTCCGGATCACCATGCAGCAGAGCTGCGGCGCGCCCGACGGGGGAGACGTACTGCTGGTGATCAAGGCGTGGTCGCTCACCTCGAACGCGGCCTGGGGCCGGCCGGCCATGAGGTGGGTGAGGCCGAGGGTGTGGGCGGCGAAGAGCACGGACTGCGGGGTGCCGTCCTGCTGCGCCGCATCGGCGCATTCCTCCCCGATGCGCAGGGCGGTCCGGTGGTCGCCCTGGAGGGTGAGCGTGATACCCAGGGCCCAGAGTGCTCGGGTGCGGGACGGGCCCTTGGGCGTGTCGAGGGCCAGGGCGCGCTCGAGATAGTCGCGGGATTCGTGGAGGTGTCCGCAGCAGGGCCAGAACAGGCCTGTCCGGCCGGCCATTTCGAGGGCGGCATCGGGGTCTGCCTCGATGAGGTGGTCGAGTGCGGCACGTACGTCGGTGTGGCTTTCGGAGATCCGTGCGTACCAGGCGACCTGTCGATCGCTGAGCCAGCCGGCTTCGGACTCGGCCAGCACGTTGGCGTAGTGCGTCGCATGGCGTCGGGTGAGGGCGTCCTGCTCACCGAGTTCCGCGAGCCATATGGCTCCGTACTCGCACAGTGTGTCGAGCATCCGGTAACGGGTGCCCACCTGTTGGAGGACGGACTGATCGACGAGCCGCTTGAGAAGCCAAGGGATGTCGTGGGCACTGAGAGGGCCGCCCGCGCAGACGGACTGGGCGTCCGCCACTTCGACAGGGCCGCGGAAGACGGAGAGCCTGGCCCACAGCAGACGCTCGAGTGGGGAACACAGTTCATGGCTCCAGCCGATCGCCGTGCGAAGGGCTCGGTGGCGCTGGGGCCGTACCGTCTCGTCCACGAGAGTGTCGAGCCGTGAGCCGAGGCGCTCGGCGATCTCCGTGAGGCTGCTCTCCCGCAGACGCGCGCAGGCGAGTTCGACGGCGAGCGGGATTCCCTCCAGGCGGCGACAGATGGTGGCGACTGCTTTGACGGAGCCGGGGGAATCGAGGGACACCGCAGGGGCGGCCGTGGCGCAGCGCTCGCGGAACAGGCGCACCGCGTCTCCGCTGCCGCCGTCGTCCATGGAGAGCGGAGCCACTTCGATACGGTGCTCACCTTGGACACCGAGGGACTGTCTGCTGGTGGCGAGGACGGTCAACTGCGGTGCAGCAGTGAGGAGTTCGCTCACCAGGGGTCGGCAGGAAGCGAGCACTCGTTCACAGCAGTCGAAGACGAGCAGGACCTGCCGGCCGGTGAGCCACTCGCAGAGCGCCTCGATCGGGGCGCGCGGATTGTGGTCCAGGAGATCGACCGCGTCGCAGACCGTGGCGGTGAACAACCGGTCGTCGTAGAGGTTGGACAGGTCGACCCACCAGACTCCGTCGGCGTACCGACCCCGTATCTGCTCTGCGACGCGCAGCGCCAGGCGGCTCTTACCGACACCGCCGCCACCGGTGAGGGTGACCGCCCGGTGCTGGGTCAACGCTGCTTTGACTGCGTCGAGTTCGCTGTCGCGGCCGACGAAGCTGGTCGTCATCACAGGAAGGTTGCCTACCACGGTCCCATCCTGCCTAGCCTGCGCGCGCCGCCAACCCCTCTTGCATGAAACGGTCACAAGCGATCGAGGTTGGCAACTATTCGATCGTACGGTTTCTGTACCCGATGACGTTCACGCCGGATCGCACCCGGATGCGTGGCCCAGGCCGGCCTACGCATCCGGGTGCTTGCCGCTATTTGGTGCCGTACACGGCGAGTTCGCTGATCGCCATCTGGCCACCGGGCTGGCCGCCGGAGTTCGGGCGGTCGGCAATGACCCGCACATAGCGAGCCGTGACCGGTGAGTCCAGTTGGACGCCTGTCGTACCTCCGATGCTGTCAGTGCGGTGCGCGACCGTCCAGAAGGTCGAGCCGTCGAGGGAGACGTCCACGTGGAAGGCGGTCGCGTACTTGTCGGTGGGCATCAGGACGGACACCACGTTGACCGACTGCGGTTGCTGGAGGTCCGCCTGCAGCGACCACCGGTAGCGTCCCGAAGCCTGCGCGAACGTCGACGTGTTGCCGTCGTTGCCGAGCGCCGGCGTGGAGCTCGGTTGCATGCCGGCCTGGGTTCCGTCGACGAACAGCGCCTGGGCCGGGGTGTTCAGCGCGATGTTGTTGCCGCCGGAGGCAGCGGCGTACGCGCCGATCCCGTTGATCGCCATCTGGTCGCCTCGCTGGCCGGAGTTGTCCGGCTTGTCGGCGACGACACGTAGGTACCGGGCGGTCACCGGCGTGGAGAAGGCGACGGGGACGGTTCCCCACCCGCTGTTGTTGACGGTTCCGACGGTGGTCCATGTGGTGCCGTTGGTCGAGGCGTCCACGTGGAAGTCGGTGGCGAAGTGGGCCTGGGGCATGCCGACCGTGATGTATCCCAGGCTCTGAGACTGCTGCAGGTCGACCACGAGCTGCCACTTGAACTGTCCGCTGGCCTGCACGAACGTGGCGGGGTCGCCGTCCGTCGCGTACGCCACCTGTGACCCGGGCTGCAGCTGCGCGGTGCTGCCGTCGAGGAACTGCGCCACGGCCGGCTTGTTGGCCGCGAGGTTGGTCGGTGCCGCGCCGGTCGGCGGTGCCGCGATGCCCGCGTATGCCGCTTCGAGGCCGGCGTTGGCCAGCAGGGAAGCCGGTACGCCGACGCCGTCGGCGGAGACCTGGGTGTTGCCGCTGACGTTGACGTTGGTCGGGTTGCCGCAGACCCAGTTGGGTGTGATGTTCTCGAAGTAGTTGCCGGTGAAGGAGAAGTCGCCGTAGGGGGTGGTGGTCCCCTCCTTGCATCCGCCCATGGAGGAGTTGTTGGCGTTGTAGGCGGCGTTGCCGGTCATGGTCACGTACTGGCTGCCGCCGTCGGTGTAGATGGCGAACCCGCCGCCCCCGGCGCCGCGTACGACGTTGCCGCTGATGACCAGGCCGTCGGTGAGCGAGGTGCCTTCCTGCCCGAGGACGTAGATGCCGCCGCCGTCGGAGCGCTGCTGCATGTAGTCGTAGACGAGGTTGTTGGTGATCTTGTTGCCCGAGGACTTGGTGGCGGTGCGTCCCCAGCCCCAGTTCGAACTGATACCGCTGTAGGGGACGTTGTTGACCTGGTTGTGCGTGATGGTGTCGTTGCGGGTGTAACCCTGGAAGATGCCGACGCCGCCGGTGTACTCCACGGCTATGTTGTGGATCCAGTTGTTGGCGATGGTGTTGCCCGTGGGCAGGACGCTGACGTCAGCAGGGTTCGCGTCGGTGCCGTTGCCGATCTCGATGCCGCTTCCGGAGATGTCGGTGAAGACGTTCCCGGTGATCGAGGAGTTGGTGACGCCCTGGCCCAACTGGAGTCCGGCGGCGCCGAGATGCTGGAACGTGTTGCCGGTGAGCTTCAGCCCGTCGGTGTAGGTGAACGTCACATTGCCCGGAGTCATCGTCCAGTTGCCGTACGGGCAGGTGCCCGGATCAGTGGTGGAGAAGCGGTCGCACGAACCCTGCTTCTGCCAGGCGCTCGCACCGGTGAGGCGCATGTTCGCCTGCACCTCGGAGAAGCCGTCGGTCGAGTTCGGGGTGGTCCAGCCCCCGTACGCGACAGTGATACCGCTGATGGCCAGGCCGCGCAGCGGATTCGAGGCGGTGCCGTTGCCCGTGATCACGTTCTGCAGGCTCGGGAGCTCGACGTCGGCGGTGTTCATCTGCTGGCCCGCGCGCGGCAGGTAGTAGATGGTGTGGCCCGGCTTGTCGAGGTAGAACTCCCCAGGGTTGTTCAGCAGTTCCTTCGCGTTCTCGATGGAGCTCGGCACGTCGGCGTTCACGCCGTACTGCTTCTTCGTGGAGTTGTCGAAGCAGGGCTGCTGCATCGTGACCGTGGTCCCCGACACAGACGCGACGCCGCAGCGCATCTGCGTCCACTCGACGCCGTAGACGAACTCGATGTTGGAGATGTTCTGCCAGCCGGCGAAGGGCGTGTTGGAGGTCGTGTAGCCCGTGGCGGTACGAGTGAAGGTGGTCGCCACCGATCCGGACGCGCGGTTCGCGCGGGCACCGTCGACGTAGAGCTGCCGGGTGTCGGTGCCGGCCGGGACCGTTGCGCTCCACATGCCGTTGGACGCCTGGGTCCACCCGGTGACCTGCTGGCCGCCGCTGAGGACCGGGTGGGCGCCGGGAGCCGCCTGGTAGCTGACGGTGTGTCCGCCGGTCGCGGAGTCGCCCGCCGAGGGCGCGAACGAAAGGGCGCCGTCGAGACGGTATGTCCCGTCGGCCAGCACGACGTTGATGTCCGTGGTCATCGTGCTTGTCGCCTGGCGGACCTTGCTCTGCGCTGTCAGTAGCGCGCACGGGGCCTGGGTCGAGCAGGTGGTTCCCTGCCCGCCGGGTGCGACGGAGTAGACCACGGGGGCGGCTGCGGCTGAGGCGGGAAGCACGCCGACGCCAATTGCGGCAGCCGCGAGGAGTGTTGGCAGTACGCCGATGGCCGTTCGGATTGCGGCCGGGCGCAGGAAACGTCGATGCATGGATTCTCCGAGGCGTCGTTGGTGGAGATTGGTCTGCCGGGGCGGCACGGCATTTCGTGTCGCCGATCCGGGGGTGAGCGGCGTGCACGAACTCCTCGGCGTCCACGTGACGTTCGTGTGTCACGGAAGCCGACGTCACCAGTCACTCGTGGCAGGTGACGTTCGGGATGGTCATGCCGACGTCGACGGGGTGCGCCATCCGCGTGGCACCGGTAACGGCGCCGCGCAGGCTGCCGCCGCCCGGGCGAAACGCGGCCCGGACGGCAGCAGTTGGACGTCGCACCCGTTCCTTCCTGCCTGCGTTGCCTGCGGCCGTGGCACGTCGACAGTCCCCTTTCAGGCAATGAATCAGATTCATATCTCTTGGCTGAGACGGCACGCCACTATGACATTTGTGTATCGCGAAGGGAAGACCTACATCAAATCTCTTATCTAGAGCGGCACTTTCGCGCTCTAATGGTGCATAACGGGGCAGCACTCCCGCTACTTGGACCGGAAGACTTAGATGTATATTTCCCCCCAGATCAAATGAAGCAGACTCTTCACGATCCCGCCGTGAGGGCTCCGGTGCCCTGGACATGGTCTTCGACGATGTGGAGCCTTGCGTCCGCCGGCAGGTCGCCGTCCCGCTCCTGCTTGGGGACCGACTTCAGCCGTGCCACGCCACGTTCGGCCTGCGCCCGTCCCGCGGATAGTGCGGTTGACGGGCCGCTCGGTGGGTGAGGTCGCGGCCTCGCGGGCGTAGGCGGGGTGTCGCCGCCCTTGGGTCGACGCCAAGGGCTCGCCGAGAATCAGCCTGAGGGTTTTGGGAGTTGACTTCGCAGGTCAACGCGCCGATTGCCCGCATATTGTTCTTTGCCCTTAGCTGCTATCCCTTGTAGCTGCCGCCGAATTGCTCGGGAACGAGGCCGGTCTGCTCGGCGCCGGTCTTGATCAGGTCGAGGATTGCCTCGGCTACTTGCTCGGGTGACTGCGGCTTCGGTGCGTGGCTGGACTCCAACTGAGACGCGGATTCGATGTCGCCTCGCAGGGATTCGGTGAATTCGGTGTCCGTGATGAATGGATACATCATCGAGACCGCGATGCCTGCGTCAGCGAGCTCGGCTCGCTCCACGGCGGTGAGCTTGTTGAGTCCTGCTTTGGATGCGCCGTACGCGGCTGAGCCGGGAAGCGCCGCGAAGGTGATTCCGGAACTGACATTGACGATGCTGCCGGCGGCCTGCTTGCGCATGATCGGGAGCACGGCCTGCATGGTGACCAGGGGCGCGATGAGGTTGAGTTCGAGGACGGAGCGAAAGTCATCGGGATCGATCTGTTCCACAGGTGCGTGCGGCCCCTGACCGGCAATGTTGCACAGGACGTCGATCCGTCCGAACGTGTCCGTGGCAGTGCGTACGGCCGCGGCGACCTGGCCGGCATCGGTGACGTCACAACGTATGGGCACCGCTTCGCCCAATTCGTCGGCGAGGTGGCGGATGCGATCCTCTCGACGTGCGATCAGCACCACTCGTGCGCCGGCCTGGGATGCGGCTCGTGCTGTAGCAGCTCCGACGTCTGACGACGCTCCGAGTGCCCCTGGTCGGTCACGCAACACACCGCCCGGGAGCGGAACGGTCTTGTCAGACGGCCCTGACGACGGTGCCGGTGCCTTCGAGCGCGGAGACCTCGTCGGCGGGTGCTGTCGTGTCGGTGACGAGGGTGTGCAGGAGTGTGGTGGGGCCGACGTAGGCGTAGGCGGTGTGGCCGAGCTTGCTGCCGTCGGCGGCGACGATGATGCGGCGTGTGGAGGCGATGCCGGCCTTCTTCACGGCTGCGTCATCGAGGTCGTAGGCGGTCAGGCCGTCGGCTGCGCTCAGACCACAGCAGCCCATGACGGCAGTGTCGAAGCGCAGTGCCGCCAGCGACGCGAGGGTGAGGGGGCCGGTGAGGGCTCCCTCGGCGGCCCGAGGCTGCCCGCCGGGCACCATCAGCGTGGCCGGGCCCAGACCCTCGCTGAGTACATGGATGGCCTGCAATGACAGGGGCATCACAGTGACCGGCCGCCGCCGCAGCAGATGGGCGATCTCCAGGCAGGTGGTGCCGCTGTCGAGGAGAACGGTCTCGCCGTCGGCGATGAGCGAGGACACCTCGGCCGCGATGCGGCGCTTGGCATCGACGGCCTCGTGAGCACGCAGCGCGAAGGGCGGCTCGTCGCCCCTGAGCAGCAGGGTGCGCGCCCCGCCACGGACGCGCTCCAGGACGCCTTGTGCGGCCAGCGCGTCGAGGTCGCGCCGGATGGTCATCTCGGAGGCGCCGGTCAGTTCGGCCAGTTCCTGGACCGTGATCCTTCCTGACTCCCTGACGGCCTGCGCGATCATCGCGTGCCGGTCTGCGTTGCTCATACCGCGATTGAACACCACACGAAACGAACATTCAATGTGTGCGAAGCGACAGTATTCAACCATGTAGTATGTTCGTTACGATGGTCGTCATGAATCCTTCGCTTCGAGCCGCCCGAGTAGCGACCTTTGTCTACTTCAGCCTCTGCGGCACACTGATGGGCACCTGGGTGGTGAACATCCCCGCCATCGAGGAGCGCGTGGGCATCAGTCACGCGACGCTCGGGGGACTGCTGGTGCTGCTGGGCCTGGGGGCCTTCATCGGTATGCAGGTGGCCGGGCGTCTGACCGACAGCCTCGGGGCGCGCATAGTCGTCCCCGCGACCGGCGTGCTGTGCAGCGCGGCCCTGGTGCTGCCCGGCCTTCCCCAGGAGCCGTGGACGCTGGCAGGTGCCCTGCTGGCCTTCGGATTCTGCAACGGCTGCCTGGACGTGAGCATGAACGCCCACGCCGTGCACGTGGAGAAGGCGTACGGCCGGCCTGTCATGTCGGCCTTCCACGCAACGTTCTCGGTCGGCGGTGTCCTTGCCGCGCTCGTCGGAGCGGCTACGGCGAGTGCCGGCCTGAGTCCGGCCACCGGCATGGCCGGCATGGGAGCCCTGGGCATCGTGATCGCCCTGGTGTCCGCACGCGCCCTGCTACCTGCCGCACCCGCCGTTGCCGACACCGACTCCGCGGCGAAGGCCGAGCAAGCGCCGGCCGCCGAGCGTCGCAGCACCAGCGGGCGCATCTGGATGCTCGCCGCCCTGGCTCTGATGGTCATGCTGTGCGAGGGAGCCGCCAACGACTGGAGCGCGCTGCACATGAAGGACATCCTCGGTGCACCCGCGAGCACCGCCGCCTTCGCGTACGGCACCTTCGCGGCGACCATGACCATCGGCCGGCTGCTCGCCGACCGTCTTGTCGCCCGGTTCGGGTCGGTGCCCATCCTGCGTTACGGCGCGGCGACGGCTGCCGTCGGCATCACTGTCGTGGCCGTCTCCCCGTGGATTTGGGCCGCGTTCGCAGGGTGGGCGCTGTTCGGGCTGGGGCTGTCAGGCTGTGTCCCGCAGTTGTTCAGCGCGGCCGGGCACGCCGACCCCGCCGCCGCGGGGGCGAACGTCTCCCGCGTCGCCGGGCTCGGCTACGTCGGCATGCTCGCCGGCCCCGCTGTCATCGGCTGGATGACCCACCTTGTCGCCCTGAACCACGCCTTCGTACTGCTGACCCTGCTGTGTGTGATCACCGCTGTGGCCGCTCGGATCCTGCGCACCGGATCCGACCGCACGCGCGTGTTGGCAACAAGCAGGCACTGAACGCCCTTGGGGATACGGAGGAACCCACGAACATGTCCACCGACCGGAGCATCGTGCTGTTCGACCTCTTCGGCGTTATCGCCCGCCACCAACGCCCGGGCGCCCTGGGAATGATGGCCGCCCGCTGTCACACACCCACCGACGCCTTCACCACGGCCTACTGGGCCTGCCGCCCGCCGTACGACGCCGGTCAGCAGTCGGCGCCCGAGTACTGGACCGCCGTACTGCGAGGGCTGTCCCTGTCCGTCGACGCCGACACGATCGAGGAACTGCGCCTCACCGACATCGACAGTTGGTCACGCGTCGACGATCGGATGGTCGCCTACGCCCAGTCCCTCTGCGAGGTCGCCGAGGTCGCCTTGCTGTCCAACATCCCCTCGGACCACGCGGATGCTTTCCTGGCCGCGCAGCCCTGGCTCCACAATCTGGACCACCTTGCCTTCTCCGGGAAGATCAAAACGGCCAAGCCGAATGCCGCGGCCTTCCATCACTGCGTCGTCGCCATGCGAGCTGTCCCGACCGACTTCCTCTTCGTCGACGACCGTGAGGAGAACGTACGCGCCGCGCGGGCCATGGGTATGAACGGACACGTCTTCACCGATCGCGACGAACTGGAAGCCGTCATCGACACCTGGTTGCCGACTCGACAACCCACGTGGAAATGACATCTGACATGAGACAGCATGAAAGGCCGCAGGCCAGAGCAGCGTCTCCTCTCGCGCCGGGCCCTCAACGATGAACCGGCCCTGCCGGAATGGATCGCGGATGTCCTCGTGCTCTCCGAAGAGGCCTTGTGGGCAGTGGACATCAACCACGGCGGAGCCGGTGCCGCCATGCTGATCGGGAACACCGTTCTATAGGCGAACGATGTTCGCGCCAAGTTTTAGTGGTCGGGTGAACCCGAGAGAGCGACGCGCGGCGCGCCACCAGCTACCGAACCCCGAGGTCGAAGCCGCCCCCAGGCCGCGACGCCGCAAGGTCCCGATCACGGTGGAGCAGGTCATCGACACCGCGTTCGGTGTCATCGCCACAGAGGGCTAGGAGGCGTTGACCATGCGCCGACTGGCCGGCGCGCTCGACACCGGACCCGCCTCGCTCTACGCGCACGTGGTCAACAAGGCCGACCTCGACGAGCTGCTCATCGCGCGGCTGTGCGCCGAGCTCGTTCTACCCGAGCCGGACCCCGCGGCCTGGCGGGAGCAGATCCGCGGCGTGTGCACCCAGATGCGCGACCAGTACCTGAAATACCCCGGAATCTCCCGCGCCGCGCTCGCTCTGGCCCCCACCGACCTCGAGACCGTGCGCGTCAGCGAAGGAATGCTGGCGATCCTGCTCGCGGGCGGCGTCGCCCCGCAGGCCGCAGCCTGGTCCATCGACGCCCTCTTGCTGTACGTGGCCGGCTACTGCCTGGAGATCTCCATCGTGAAGCAGCGCAAAATCCACAACGAGGCGGACTGGGTCGTCGACACCGACGAGCTCCGGCGCCGACTGACCGCGCTGCCCGCTGAGACCTTCCCTCACACCACCCGCTACGCGGCCGAGCTCACCGCCGGCGAGGGCCACGACCGGTTCGACTTCACCCTCGCCCTGATGATCGACGGCCTCGCCCACCGCTGACGCTTGCGCCGTAACTGATCTTCATGTTGCCTACAGCCGACCTCGCCGTGCCGCGTCAGCGCCTTCGCGCCGCAGCGCGATCACCAAACTTGCCCAACCGGCGAGGGCTCAGCCCGGTGAACGGGGCCGACAGACCGACGACGGCCCGGTGTTTCGGCAACACCGGGCCGTCGTCGGTCTGTCGGCCCTTGGTCCGGGTCGCTTGCGTGTCTCGCCTTCGTCAGCTGTGCGCGACGGTCAGCCCGTAGAACGCGACCCGCGCGCCCTTCGTGGTGCTGTCGGAGGACGACTGGTTGTAGGAACCGGCCTTGAAGTACTGCTTGTACGGGAAGAACGAGGACGGGATCGCGTAGCTGGTGGTGCTGCCGTTGACCGTCAGCTTGATGGTGTTGCCGCCGGACACGGCGATGGCGTAGGTCCACGTCTTGCCGACCGACACATTGCCCACGGTGTGCAGTGTCTGGCCGCCCGCGGGGGAGTTCTCGGTACCGACGACGATGTCGCCGTTCGACCGGTAGTACAGCTCCACCAGCGGCTTGGTGGAGGTGCCGCCGGAGCCGAGGTGGATCTGCCCCACGCACACGTTGGACGTCACCGAGACGACGCGCAGAGTGGCGCTCAACTTGTGGCTGCCGCCCAGCGACCAGTCCGCCGCACTGCCGCTGCGGTTCATCTCGCGCAACTCGGAGCGGGCGTAGTTGGAGTTCGGGGTGGTGACGCCCTTCTCGGGCGCCCAGAACGTCATGGCTCCGTCGCGGGTGTCCGTGTAGAAGTACGAGTCCTGGAAGCCGCTCGAGCCCTGCAGTCGGGACGAGGATATGGTCGTGGGACTGCCGGGCGACCCCACGGGCTCCTGCAACTGCCAGACACCCAGGTCGAAGTTGCCACCGGGAGCGACCTTCGGATCTGCTGCGCCCGCGCTTGATGTGCCCAACACGGTGACCACGGCGACAGTGGCCGCCACGGTGACCGTCGCGAGAACTCTGGTACGGATCATGTTGCCGTCCTTCGTGATGTGGGGGAGGACAAGGCGAGTTCAGGTTTGTGAACAACTAGTTCACCTGTGAACCTGTGTGTCGAGACGGTAAAGGTCTGCACCAGTGCCGTCAAGAGGTTGGCCACCGCCCACTGAGCCGTGACACCGACGGCCGTGCAAGGAGTTGATCTCAGCCGGCCGACCCCGTCCTGCCGGGTGGGCCCGGCCGGAGGGGCGTGGCCGTGGCCGTGGCGCTGAACACGCCGTTGCCGGCCTGATCGACGCCGATCGTCAGCAAGGTGACAGGGAACTCGTCGGGACGTACTCCCGAGCAGAGACTGTGCGGAGCAACTCCGTTGCCGCGCATGCGGTTTCGGGGTGGTCCGGCCACTTCTCCACTGAGGGTGCCTTCCGGGGGTAGTCGCTTGTCATGACTGTCTATGGATTACACGCCTCGCACGAACAGGTCCCGCCCGCGGATCTGCTCGACGCCGTGGTGCACGCGGAACGCGCGGGTTTCACCGCCGCCATGTGCTCCGACCACTTCTCGCCGTGGAGTGTCCGTCAGGGGGAGTCCGGGTTCGCCTGGTCGTGGCTCGGCGCCGCCCTCCAGGCCACCGACCAGGTGCCGTTCGGCGTGGTGAACGCGCCCGGCCAGCGCTACCACCCCGCGATCGTCGCGCAGGCGGTCGCCGGTCTCGCGTCCATGTATCCGGGCCGGTTCTGGGTGGCGCTCGGCAGCGGCGAGGCCTCCAACGAGCACATCACAGGCGCGGGTTGGCCCCGCAAGGACGTCCGCACCGCACGGCTGCGCGAGTGCGTCGACGTCATCCGAGCACTCCTGCGGGGGGAGGAGGTCAGCCACGACGGGCTGGTGACCGTGGACCGAGCTCGGCTGTGGACGCTACCGCCCGAGGTACCGCCGCTGATCGGAGCCGCGTGCAGTACGGCGACCGCGACCTGGTGCGCCGAGTGGGCGGACGGCCTGATCACGGTCAACGCTCCGCGCGCGCGGCTGCGCGAAATCGTGGACGCGTACCGTGACGCCGGCGGTCGTGGGCCGCTGTACCTCCAGGCGCACCTGAGCTGGGCGCCCGGCGAGGACGAGGCCCGTGCGCTGGCGTACGACCAATGGCGCACCAACGTACACGCGCCCCCGGCCAGTTGGGACCTCGACTCCGCGGAACTGTTCGACATCGTCAGCGAGCACGTCACCCCCGAGCAGGTGGCGCACTCGGTCAACATCTCGTCCGACCTGGGACAGCACACCGCATGGCTGCAGGAGTACGCCGACCTCGGCTTCGACGCGGTGATGCTGCATCACGTGGGCCGCGAACAGGGCCCGTTCATCGATGCCTTCGGGGCCGAGGTACTGCCCCGACTCGACGTCACCCGCCCGCTTCCGGCCACGGTGAAGGAGTACCGATGCGTCTGACCCGTACGTCCGACCTGTGGTGGAAGAACGCGGTGGTGTACTGCCTGGACGTCGAGACGTACCAGGACGGCAACGGCGACGGGATCGGCGACTTCGCTGGCCTCACGCAGCGCATCGACCATCTGGAACGTCTCGGCGTGACCTGCGTGTGGCTGATGCCGTTCTATCCGACGCGCGAGCGCGACGACGGTTATGACATCACGGACTTCTACGGTGTCGACCCCCGCCTGGGCACCCTCGGTGAGTTCACCGAATTCGTCCGCACCGCCCGGGACCGCGGCATCCGTGTGATCGCCGACCTCGTCGTCAATCACACCTCCGAGGACCACCCCTGGTTCCAGGACGCCCGATCCGGCCGGGACTCCGCCCACCGCGACTGGTACGTCTGGGCGGACGAGCCCCCCGAGGACGGTCCCAAGGGTGTGGTCTTCCCCGATGCGGAGGACAGCCTGTGGGAGTACGACAAGGGCAGCGGCCAGTACTACCTGCACCGCTTCTACAAGCAGCAGCCCGACCTCAACGTCGCCAACCCGGAGGTCCGCAACGAGATAGCCCGCGTCATGGGGTTCTGGACACAGCTCGGGCTGTCCGGTTTCCGGGTCGACGCCGTGCCCTTCCTGCTGGAGACGGACGGGCAGGCCGACGCCGGCGCGCTGCCGGACCCGCACGAGTACCTCGCCGACCTGCGCGCCTTCCTCGGCCGTCGCAACGGCGAGGCTGTGCTGCTCGGCGAGGTCAATCTGCCCTACGACGACACCGCCCGCTTCTTCGGCGACCCCGCCTCGGGCCGCGGCGACGAGCTCACCATGTGCTTCGACTTCATCGCGATGCAGCAGATGTACCTGTCGATGGCGCGCGAGGACGCCGGGCCGCTGGCCGCCGCGCTACGGGACCGCCCCGCCGCCCCACGCGACGCCCACTGGGCCACGTTCGTGCGCAACCACGACGAGCTCACCCTCGACAAGCTCAGCGACGCCGAACGGGCCGAGGTGTTCGCGGCCTTCGGCCCGGACAAGAACATGCAGTTGTACGACCGGGGGCTGCGCCGCAGGCTGCCGCCCATGGTCGAGGGCGACCGGCGCCGCATCGAGCTCGCCTACAGCCTGCTGTTCACCCTGCCGGGTACCCCCGTGCTCTTCTACGGCGAGGAGCTCGGCATGGGGGAGAACCTGGCCGCCGAGGGACGCCAGGCCGTACGGACGCCCATGCAATGGACCCCGGAGGCGGGCGCCGGCTTCTCCCATGCCGGTCCGGACGCCTTTCCCAATCCGCTGACGGACGGCGCGTTCGGAACCCAGAAGGTCAACGTGTACGAGCAGAGCCGCGACCCAGGCTCGCTGTTGAGCCGCATGCGGCTGTTCATCGAGCGCTACCGGGAGGCTCCCGAGCTGGCCTGGGGCGACTACCGCCTCGTGGACACCGGGGAGCGACCGGTCCTGGCACACATCGCCTGCACCACCGACGGGACCGTCCTGGCCGTACACAACTTCGCGGGCGAGCCGGTCACCGTACGGCTGCGGCTGCCCGAGGCCGGGCCTGGCGGGAGGCTCATGGATCTGCTCGACGAAGGGCACGCCGGTCTCACAGTGCCCGACGACGGCCTGCTCCGCGTCGAACTGCCCACCTACGGGTACCGGTGGCTGCGCGTCGGCACCCCGGCGGACGACCCCGTAAGGGTTGCCTCCGACTGACACCAGCTCAGAGGTTCCGGGAGGAGAGTCACACTCTTCTCCGTCAGGCAGTGACCGGGTCCTTTTGCTCCGCGGAACCGATGGGTTCCCCGCGTCAAGGAGCGTCTGCACCTCCGCTTCGGGGGCAGACGGCGTTGGGCAGGGTGAGAACGCCACCCAGCCGAGGACCGCCGTGAGGCGCCGACCCGTGGGAGCCCCGATGCCGACCGCCGTGCCGGGAAGAGCCGCAGGAGCGACTGGAGCGACTGGAGAAGGAACCGGAGCCGTCCGGCCGGGCCACTCGTCCGTCCTGCCCCGCGGTACCGGCATCACCGCCGCACGCATCGGCGTGCTGACCTTCTGCCAGGCCGCCCTGATCGTGGGCTTCGGACTCCTGATCACGGGCCCCGCCCGGAACGTGTGGCCACTGACGGTCGAGGACAACGTCAACAAGGGATTCGAGCGGATCCGTACGGGCCCGCTCACCACTCTGTCCTACCTCGGCTCGGAGGCGGGCAACACCCTCACCGTGATCACCATCACCCTGCTGAGTTGCGTGGCGCTGCTGGTCATACCCCGGCTGCCGATGTGGCGCCAGGCGGTCTTCCTCGCCGTCGCCGTCTCGCTCCAGGCCCTGGTGTTCCTGGCTGTCACCGAGTCGGTGGACCGCACCCGCCCGGACGTGCACCGCCTCGACGCCTCCCCGCCCACGTCCAGCTACACCTCCGGCCACACCGGCGCGGCCACCGCGCTCTACGCCGGACTCGCGGTGCTCGTACTGTCCCGGGTCCGCAGGCCGTGGCGGTGGCCGCTGGCCGGGCTGCTGTTCCTCGTACCGCTGGCTGTCGGGGTCGCCCGCCTCTACCGGGGCATGCACCACCCCACGGACGTGATCGGCGGAATGGCCAACGGCGCCCTGTCCCTGCTGATCGTCGGCCGTGCCCTGTTCACCGACCGGTCCGTGGCAGCCGTCCCCTCGCCGCCCACCGCGCACACCGACGCGACCGTCGAGGGCAAGGAGCGCGAGCCCGGCAGCACCTCCGTGATCTTCAACCCCACGGTGACCGGCGAAGCCGACCGCGAGGAACTGCGGCGGATCCTCGAACAACACGGCCACCGCGCACCGGCGTTCATCGAGACCACCGCCGACGACCCCGGCACCGGCCAGACGGCCGGCGCGGTCCGTGACGGAGCGACACTCGTCGTGGTCTGCGGCGGCGACGGAACCATCAGGGCGGCCGCGGACGCCCTGGCCGGCAGTGGAGTACCGCTCGTCGTGGTGCCCTGCGGCACCGGCAACCTGCTGGCCCGCAACCTCGGCCTGCCCCTCACCCCCGCCACGGCGCTCGAAGCCGCGCTGTCCGGCACCCCGCACCGCCTCGACCTCGGCCGCATCGAGGGAGACGGCCTCGCCCCCACCCACTTCGCCGCGATGTCCGGGGCCGGACTCGACGCCGCGATGCTGGAACACACCGACGACCGCGCCAAGTCCGCCGTCGGCTGGCCCGCCTACCTGCTCGCCATCATGGGTACCCTGCACACGCCCCGGATGCGACTGACGGTCCGGCTCGACGACGCACCCGTCCTGCACCGCACGGCCCGCATGGTGCTCGTCGCCAACGTCGGCACCGTACAGGGCGGACTCACGCTCCTCCCGGCGGCCCGTCCCGACGACGGACTGCTCGATCTGCTGATCCTCGACCCGCGCGGCCCCCGCGGCTGGATGCATGCCCTGGGCGTCCTGATACGCGGCCGCAGGCGCAACGCGCGGCCCACGACCGTGGACACGCCCGCCGCCGGGGGCGCCGGCACGCAGGGCGTACCGGTGGAGTTCCTCACTTTCCGGCGGGCCGAACTCGTCTTCGCCGCACCGCAGTCACGCGAACTCGACGGGGACCCGGTGTCCCACGGCCGACGTCTCACCGCCGAGGTCAGGCCCGGCGCGCTGACCGTCCTGCTGCCCACCCGGGAGAAGTGAATGGGCACCGCCACCAAGGTCCCCGAGACCCGCGACATGACCGGCGACGGCCTCTCGGCCGACGACGCGCTGGCGTCGCTGCGCCGATACGGCCGCTGGCCGCTGCTGCGCGACTCCTTCGTCCGGTTCCGGTACGCCGACGGCTTCAGCCACTCCCGGGCGCTCGCCCTCCAGACAGTGCTGGCGGTGATCCCCCTGGCCATCGCCTTCGTCGGACTCTCCACCGCGCTGCACACGGAGAACATCGGCAGACTCGCCGAACTGACCATCCACCGGATCGCGCAAGGTCCCAGCGCCGACGTCGTCGACGACGCACTGGACCGCAGCCGCCACAGCGCGGGCGACGGTGACCAGATCGCCCTCTGGTTCGGCCTGGTCTTCTCACTGGTCAACGTGACCACCGCGATGTGCCAGATCGAACGCGGCGCCAACCGGATCTACGGGAACGAACGGGACCGCCCCTTCCACCAGAAATACCTGCGCGGGCTCGTGATGTCCCTAAGCGCCGGGATCCCGCTCGGCCTCGGGTTCATCGTGATGGTGGCCGGCGGCGACCTGGCCGCCGCGGCGGTGACGGTGTATCACCTCGACGGCGACGCCAGAACCGCCTTCGAGATTCTGCGCTGGCCCTTCGGCCTGCTGCTCGCCCTCCTCTCGGCCAGCGCGATCTTCCGCCGTTCCCCCCGGCGCCGACAGCCCGGCTACACCTGGCTGGCCTTCGGCGCCGCCGTATATCTCGTGCTGTGGACGGCCCTGACCTGGCTGCTGAGCCTGTACCTGGGCATCAGCGGGTCCTTCGACACGGTCTACGGCCCGCTCAGCGCCTTCATGTCGCTGCTGCTCTGGGCCTACCTCACCTCCATCGCCCTCTTTCTGGGCCTGTCCTTCGCCGCGCAGCTGGAGGCCGCGCGGGCGCTGCGACCCGGTCCGATCAAAGCCGACCCGGGAGTCTGAATGGTGGTCCGCGCCGCGGCTCAGCGCCTTCGTGACCGTCGCCGCCGGGCGGCCGACCGGAAATTCGGTATCCACCTGCTCGGTTCGGCCGCCGTCGCAGCCTGTGCCGCCGTCCCCTTCGGCCTGCTGCTCGTCCTGGTCGAGGGGCACTGGCAGCCGCTGCGCCGTCTCGACGCGGGCGCGGCACGGCGGTTGAACGAGACCGCACTGGAACACCCGGCGTGGACGGACACATTGCGTTTCCTGTCCAACTGGGTGTGGGACCCGTTCACTCTGCGGACAGTCGTCGCGCTGCTGACTGTGTGGCTGCTGTACCGCCGGGCCTGGCGACTCGCCGCCTGGTCCGCCGTGACCGCAGTGGCCGGCGGACTGATCGGGCTGCTGGTCAAAACGGTGGTCGAGCGGGCCAGACCGTCCCTGGAAGACCCGGTCGCGCACGCACCGGGATTCTCTTTCCCCTCGGGACACGCGATGACCGCGACCACCTCGTTCGCCATCCTGCTGCTGGTCCTGCTCCCCATGGTGCCGCGCGCCCTGCGGGCGCTGTGCTGGTGCGCCGCGATCGTGTCCGTCCTCGGCGTCGGCTTCACCCGGATCGCCCTCGGCGTCCACTGGTTCAGCGACGTCGTGGGCGGCTGGCTCCTGGGCCTCGCCGTAGTCGCCCTCACCGCCTGGGCCTTCGAGGCCTGGCGCACCGACGCAGGCCGCGGACACGCCGGGCTGGGAGAGGGACTGGAGCCCGAACTCACCGGCGCCCACCCCGAACCGGGAACCTCAGGCCGGGAACATCGAGACGGGTCCGTACGCGACTGACGGCCGAGGCCAAGAGATTCCTGAGCTTGACGCTGTCGGGAAACTTGGTGTTTCCCGGCGCGGCAGCATGATCAGCGGGCATGGTCGGGGGCTGTTTCGAAGGCCGATGGAGTTGTCGAGGCGTCCGTGTCCGTTTGTCCCCGTTCCGGTGCGCAGTCCGTCTCTGACTGCGCAGGTCACGCAGGCGAGCAATTCGGGCGGTACGACGGCGATCTGCTGGACGGGCTTGGTGCGACGGGGACTTCGCCAACTGGAACCCGTGTGACGGGCACCCGGGCCTCTGCGTACAGGGTGGCGAGCACCTCTGCGTCGCTGCAGGTCAGGGGGAGATCCTCGGCCGGCAGTGACACGTCGCGTCGATGGCGTATCAGCGGCGGCGCAGCATCATGACGACGGCGACAACGACGATGATGAGGACGACGGTACCCAGGCCTATGTACACGGGGTTTCTCTTTCCTTCGGCAGAGCGGCACCGGTGGGTGCCGCCGAAGGCCGGGTGCCCCCTTCGGGGCCTTTCAGACCGCCTGGATGATTGTGGAGTTCCGTTAGGCGTCCTCGATCTGCGTTGCCTGAGACGCCGTTGCGTCGGCCGCTGTTGCGGCAGGCGGTGAACTGTGGCGGGGGTGCAGTCCAACGACCTTGGACGCGTTGGCGGCATCGGTCCAGCGCATCGCCGGCCAGGGCGACAACATGAAACGGGTCCGTCATCGCCTGCGTCGAGAGTTTCGCCCTCGGCACGGCGGCCGCGGTCGTGTCTTGGCGCCAGACCTGCCCGCGGCCCGAACAGCGGTAGCGGCGGATGCGGACGTGCAGGATCGTTGCCCGTCGGCCGAGCGGGACGTGCGCCAGTCGGCGCAGCACGCTGTCGCGCGGCGCCCCCGGACAGCCGCAGGCATGGCGCCAGTCATCAGGGTCGACCACTCGACAGAGCAACACGGCGTGGTCGGGATGCAAACTGTTGGCCGATCACTTCCAAGCCGAGGTCATCCAGCCGGCAGAACGTCGTCAGGTCGGCTGGCAGACGATGGCGTCGAGCGCGAGCCCAGGGCGCAACCGCTGATGATCGTCCGGTGGCGTCCGGTGGCGTCGGGTGGCGTCGGGTGGCGTCGGGTCGATCAGGCGCGGTCGTGGAGCGTGACCTGGTAGCCGTCGGGGTCGGCGAAGGTGAAGGTCCGACCGAAGGGACCGTCGATCGGTGCGGAGACGATGGGGTGACCGTCGGCGACGAGCGCGTCGTGGATGGCCTGGACGTCGGTGGCGTGGAGCCAGATCGCGGCGCCGATGCCGGGCTGAGCGACGGATGCGAGGTCGGTGCCGGGAATGACGTCGCGGAGCGCGAACGCGATCGGCTTCGTCTCGAAGACGACGGCGTGCGGAGGTCCGGTCGGCGAGCGGACGAGGCCCAGGTACTGCTCGTAGAACGCCTGCGAAGCGCCGAGGTCGCGCGTCTGGAGCGAGATGAAGTCGGGGCCGGTGGCGGGCATGGTGACGCTCCTTCGTTGCGTGTCAGTTTTCTGACACAGAGCAATCTATGTCAGAATGCTGACATGAGTCAAGAAGGTGTCGGCGTCGACCTGGAGACGTCACTGGGCTACCTGCTCAAAGAAGCGTCGAGCGCCCTCCGTGCGGCCATGGAGGAAGTGCTGCGGCCACTCGGGATGAGCGTGACGCACTACTCCTGCCTCGAGCTGCTGGCGCAACGACCGGGCTTGTCGAACTCCGAGCTCGCGCGGGGCGCGTTCGTGACACGGCAGACGATGAACGTGCTACTCCAGGCCCTGGAACGAGACGGCTACGTGACCAGGCCTGCGGAGGCACCCGTCGGGAAGGTGCTTCCCACGCGGCTCACGCCTCGCGGCCGACGAAGCCTCGAGAAGGCGAGCGCAGCCGTCCGGTCCGTCGAGGCCAGAATGCTGGCCGGACTGCCCGAGATCGAGCAGTCAGACGCGTTCCGGATCCTGCAGAACATGATCCATTCCCTGCGCGGTGACAACGAGGGTGCATAGCTCGTTCCGGGGCGCACGTCTCGTCGCGCTCGGACAGGAGTGCAGCCGAGCCTGAAACCGTGTCGGCGACCTCAAGAACCGACAGACCCTGAGCACACCCGCTACTGCGATGAGCCGCATAAGGGCAGGCGCCTTTTCAGCACCCTCCCCGTTGGGAGACCACCACAACGACCAGCGCATCGAGTCAAGCCGCCGACAGCCAATCCGGCAGCGGGCAAGTTTGAAGATTGCTCCGTCGTTGTCGGCCCGTCGTTTCCAACGGAGCTGAAGGCATCGGAAGCCGACGGCCGAGTGAGACTCCGCTCGGACCGGTTCCGATGGCCCGAGCCCTCCCTGCGCGCCAATTCCGCGGAAGGCGCCGATGCCCTTCAAACTGCCTTTCCAGTGATCGCCGGGTAGGGCGTCATGCCTGGGGCAATGGGCCGGAACCGCAACGATCCGAGGCCTGGGCCCAGTACGGCCGCGAACGTACCCCTCGCCCGTTCTACGGCAGACGCCGTACGGGCCAATGACGGTGTCCGGGGGATGTGCGGGTGGGCTGCGGACGACACCTTTGGCACGTCGAACTCGACGCCATTTCTTGACCCTTCGTCTTTCTCCCTACCAAATCCCATTGTGCGCGGACCGGCCGGAGCAGTTCGGAAGCGGCCTGCGGGAGGACAGAAAATGCAGCGCCTATTCGTCGGCATCGCCGCCGCCTCACTTCTGTTCGGGGCCACGGCCTGTGGATCGTCCGACAATTCCGACGGCTCCGCGTCGGACAGCGGCGGCCTCACCCACGTCAAGGTCGGAGTCATTCCGATCGTCGACGTGGCTCCCCTCTATCTCGGCCAGAAGAAGGGGATCTACAAGAAGCACGGTCTCGATGTCTCGATGACCACGGCGCAGGGCGGCTCGGCCATCGTGCCGGGCGTAGTCAGCGGTCAGTTCCAGTTCGGTTTCAGCAACACGACGTCGCTGATGATCGCCCAGAGCAACGACATACAGGTGAAGGCCGTCTCCAACGGCGTGGCGACCACCGGTGTGGAGGGCGACGACTACGGCGCGCTCGTCGTCAAGAAGGGCAGTTCCCTCAAGTCCGCGAAGGACCTTGAGGACAAGACGGTTGCCGTCAACACGCTGAACAACATCCTCGACACCTCGGTCCGCGAGTCCGTGCGCAAGGCCGGAGGCGACGCGTCGAAGGTGAAGTTCGTGGAGCTGGCCTTCGACCAGATGCCCGCCGCCCTGGAGAAGGGCCAGGTGGATGCCGCGATGGCAGTCGAGCCCGCGCTGACCACCATCCTGAACGCGGGGGGCGTGGAGATCGCGTCACCCTACGTGGACGTGGCCAAGGACCTCACCGTCGCCATGTACTTCACCTCGCAGACGTACGCGACGCAGAACCCCCAGGTGGTGGCCAACTTCCAGAAGGCCACCGCGGAGGCGCTGGCTTACGCGAACAGCCACCCGGACGAGGCCCGCGACGCCGTCTCCACGTACACGAAGATCCCGTCCTCCGTCCTGTCGAAGGTGACACTGCCGAAGTGGCCGGCGGACATCAGCCGGTCCTCGGTGGAGACCCTGGAGAAGCTCGGCGAGCAGGACGGCCTGTTCAAGACCGCCCCGGACCTGGACGAGTTGCTGCCGTGAGGAATCCGAACATCGCGCTCGGGGCGGCGGGCCTCGCGACCTTCCTCGCCCTCGCCGAAGCCGTGCCGCGGCTCGGCCTGGTCGCCGCCGACTACTTCCCGCCCCCGAGCAGGACCGTCGGCGCGCTGGGCGACGAACTCACCGACGTCGCCTTCTGGTCGGCGCTCGGGGACACGCTGACCGGCTGGATGATCGGCCTGGGCATCGCGTCGGGCGCCGCCGTCCTCTGCGGCCTGCTCATCACCGTCGTGCCGTTTCTGCGTCAAGTGACGGCGTCGACCATCGAGTTCCTGCGGCCCATCCCGTCCGTGGCCCTGATCCCGCTGGCAGTACTGCTGTACGGCAGCGAACTGCGCTCGGTGCTGCTCCTGGTGGTGTACGCGTCGTTCTGGCAGGTGCTCGTCCAGGTGCTGTACGGCGTCCAGGACGTGGACCCCGTCGCCGACGAGACGGCACGGTCGTACGGGCTCGGGACCTGGGCACGCATCCGGCATGTGATGTGGCCGACGGCCTTGCCCTACGTCATGACCGGGATCCGGCTCGCCGCGGCGGTGGCCCTGGTGTTGACCATCACGGCGGAACTGGTCATCGGAGCACCAGGACTGGGCTCGCTGATCGCGGTGGCCCAGGCGTCGCAGGCCGTGCCCGAGATGTACGCGCTGGTCACGGTGACCGGAGTCCTGGGGCTCCTGATCAATGTGGGGGCCAGGGCGGTGGAGCGGCGTGCGCTGGCATGGCATCAGTCCGTACGCGGGGAGGCCGCGCTGTGAGGGCGTCGGCACGGCAGGTGCTCTTCGCGGTCGGCCTGCCCGCGGTGCTGCTGGGGCTGTGGTGGGTCGCGTCGGACGCGAGCACCGACCCGTTCTGGCCGCCGCTGCGCACGATCTTCCGGACCTTCCCCTCGGTGTGGACCGGTGAACGCCTGCGGACGGAACTGCTGCCCAGTATGCTGCGCCTGACCTGCGGCTACGTGCTCGCGGGTGTCGTGGGCGTCGGTCTGGGCACTCTCATCGGTTCCCACCGTGGGGTGCGGGCCTTCTGCGAGCCCGTGCTGGAGTTTCTGCGGGCCGTGCCGCCCCCGGTGCTGGTGCCGGTGATCATGCTGTTCGCGGGCATCGGCGACACGATGAAGATCGTGGTCATCGCGAGCGGCTGCGTCTGGCCGATCCTGCTCAACACCGTCGAAGGCGTCCGCGCGGTCGACTCGGTGATGCTGGAGACGGCGCGTTCGTATCACATCCGCGGTGTCGGACGGCTGCGCCACCTGGTGCTGCCCTCGGCGAGTCCGCAGATCGTCGCCGGCCTGCGCCAGGCTCTCTCCGTCGGCATCATCCTCATGGTCATCAGCGAGATGTTCGCGGCGAACAACGGCATCGGCTTCACCGTGGTGCAGTTCCAGCGCAGTTTCGCCATCGCCGACATGTGGACCGGAATCCTGCTCCTTGGCCTGCTCGGATTTCTGCTCTCCCTTGCCTTCCAGTTCGCCGAGCGGCGGGTGCTCGGCTGGTACCACGGCCTGCGCGCGTCCACCCGGCGGTCGTGAGTGAACATTCCGAAAGGGCGAACCATGCTCGACGTACGTGGTCTGGGGAAGATCTACCAGGGGTCCGGCCGGCGGGTGGAGGCGGTCCGCGATCTCACCTTCACGGTGAAGGAGGGTGAACTCGTCTGTCTGGTGGGCCCGTCGGGCTGCGGCAAGACGACCCTGTTGAAGTGCATGGGCGGACTGCTCGACCCGTCCGCGGGACAGGTGCTCCTCGACGGCGAGCCGGTGACCGGGCCGCCGCCAGGCATGGCGATCGTCTTCCAGGAGTACGGGCGCAGCCTCTTCCCGTGGATGAAGGTCGGCGACAACGTCGGTCTGCCTCTGAAGCAGAAGGGGACGCCGAAGGCGAAACGCCGGGAGCTGGTCACCGACGCCCTGCGGTCGGTTGGGCTTCCGGACGCCGCCGACGCCTATCCCTGGCAGTTGTCCGGGGGTATGCAGCAGCGCGCGGCGATCGCCCGCGCGCTGGCCTACGAGCCCCAAGTCCTTCTGATGGACGAGCCGTTCGCGGCGGTCGACGCGCAGACCCGTGCGGACCTGGAGGACCTGGTGCGGGCGCTGTGGCAGGAGCGCGGGATCACCTTCCTGTTCGTCACACACGACATCGACGAGGCGGTCTACCTCGGCGAGCGGGTGATCGTTCTCTCCGCCTCGCCCACCGTCGTGCAGGACGAGCTCCGCATCGATCTGCCCGACGAACGGGATCAACTGCACACCCGAGCTGCCCCTCGCTTCACCGAACTGCGGACTCATGTCTACGAGCAGATCCAGGCGGCGAAGCGAGCCGTCCGAATACCCGGAGACGGGACCTCCGTTTTGCCATAGGGTGACGGCATGAACGACGCCTCGATCCGGGTGGTCATCGCCGACGATCAAGCTCTGCTGCGGGGTGGATTCCGCATTCTGATCGACTCGGCGGACGATCTGGAGGTGGTGGGAGAGGCCGAGACCGGCCGCGAAGCCATCGAGGTCGTCCGCCGCACCACACCGGATGTCGTGCTGATGGACATCCGCATGCCGGAGTTGGACGGTCTGTCGGCCACGCGGGAGATCGCCTCGGATCCGGACCTGGACGGCGTCCGCATCGTGATCCTCACCACCTACGAGGTGGACGAGTACGTCCTGCAGGCCCTACGGGCCGGGGCGTGCGGCTTCCTGGGGAAGGGGATGCGCCCCGCGGAACTGCCGGAGGCCATCCGCGTCGCGGCGCGCGGCGACTCTCTGCTGTCGCCCAGAGCCACCCAAACGTTGATCGCCAGGTACCTCGCGCTCCCCGAAGGACCGCTGCCCGTCCTGTCCGGGGAACTGGCCAAACTCACCGACCGCGAACGGGAGATCGTGGCGCTGGTGGCCGAGGGACTGTCCAATGAGGTGATCGCCGACCACCTGGTCATCTCCCGCCAGACTGTCCGTACCCATGTGCACCGCGCCATGGCCAAACTCGGAGCCCGGGACCGGGCACAACTCGTGGTGATCGCGTACCAGACCGGGCTCGTCCGCGCCACGGCCATGGACCGGTAGCCGGAGCACGAACGCGCTCCCCCGGAACGGTCTCGCGGCCAGGGGGCCGGAGCCGGGCTTCAGAGCTCCGTCCGGGACGCGGGAAGGAACGTGTCCACGCTGAACTCCTCGCCGCTTTCCCGGATGTCGAGGCGACCGCCGACGGAGGCGGCCCTTTCGCGCAGGCCCAGCAGACCACGACCGGTGCCCCGGCGCTCGGGGAAAGCCACCGAGGACGCCTCGGCGGAGTTCCGCTGGGCCTCACCGCGGGTCACCGGGTTGACGACCGAGATCCGCAGCCGGTGAGCGGAGAAGGACAGACGGACCGTCGCGGTCCGGGGCGTGGCGTACTTGGACGCGTTCGTCAGCGACTCCTGGATGATGCGGTAGCCGGCCATGCTGACGGCCGGACTCAGGCTGAAGGCCATTCCGCCGCGTTGCATGTCGATCGCCAGGCCGACGGCCCTGAAACCGTCGAGGAGATCGTCGAGACGGTCGAGGGTGGGCATGGGTTCCGGAGGGAGCGGCTCATCGACGGGCTGGCGCAGAATGGTCAGCATCGTGCCGAGTTCGGCCAGGGCGCTGCCGCTCGCCGTGATGACGTGCTCGATGGCCGCTTCTGCCGCGTCGGGCTGTCGGCGTATCAGATGGGCGGCCGCTCCGGCCTGGAAGTTGATCACCGTGATGCTGTGGGCCACGATGTCGTGCAGGTCGCGGGCGAGACGCAGGCGTTCCTCGGCCACTTGCCGACGCGCCTCCGCTTCACGGGTCCGCTCCGCTCGCACGGCACGGTCCTTGATGGCCTGAATGTAGGCACGACGGTTCCTGGTGGCATCACCAATGGCGGCGGCCGCGCCGAGCCACGCGATCAGGATGAGATTGGCCGGGTCGAAGAAATGACTCCCCGTCACAAAAAGCGCGGAGACCGGGACTACGATCGCGGTGACCGTGCCGATGATCAAAGCGCGGGTACGTGGGGCTGCCACGGCCGCGGAATACAGGGCCACCAGACAGCACACGATTCCCGGGCCCGGTTTCCCCATCCACAGTAGGGCGGCAAGGAATACGGCGGTTGTCGCCGCGAGTGTGCCCAACGGCGTACGCCGTCGCACCGTCAGCGGCCCTGCCGAAAACAGGGTGAGCAGAATCGAGGCGAACACCGGAAGGTCCTCGCCGAGGAATCCCTGCAAAACGACGCCCGCGCAAAGGGCGGCGAGCAACCCGTCGACGAGGAACGGGTTGCCGAGCGTCCGGCTCCGTATTCTGTCCGGCACACTTGTCATCGCGTGGCTCCGGCCGGTTTTCGCCCGCGACAGTACGCGCCACTGTTCACCTCGTTCACGGTACGCGTCCCAACCGCCCGGGACACGCCACCCGTCTCAACGCACCGCTGTCGCCCGCTTGTGGCGACCTCCCCATGTCCGTAGGCACGACCTGCACCTTTGCGGTATCCAGAGGGGTCGGTCGCCCGTTCGCCCTACGTCGACGCGCGTATGCGGGCGGCAGGATACGGCGGACGCCGTATGTGCGAGAGACGGCATGCGGGGGACGCGCGAACCCGTTTCGAGAAGGCAGTTTGAACACGCCGCATCCCCCCATGAGACAAGGCCGTTGTGTCTGCTTCGGTCTCCATCGACGTGCAGGGGAAGCTGCACACGCATAGGGACCCGCCGCCCAAAGGGCAAACAAAACCGTACTCCGACAAAGGTGATGATGTGAAGCGCCGAATTCTCCTTTCAGGCATGGCAGCCACCGCAGCCGGCGCGGCCACCGTCTGGTATCGCGGCGGAACGCAGAGCGCGGCTGCGTCGATCGTAGACGCGCTGATATTCCCGAGGGATTCGTCCACGACGAAGACCAAGACCGTCGCGACGGCCGACGGCACCGAGAGGAGCGTCACCTACCGGTTCTGGGAGAACATCGTCTACGTCGCCAATCCCGTGGACGTGACCTACCAGTGTCTCAACGTCGAGGAGCCGATCGAGATCGACGGCAGGGCCATCGACGCGTCCCACGCTCCGATCTTCTTCTCCATTCCGCTCGGTGGTTTCCTGTCCGGCACGCCCACCGGCCGTGGCTTTCCCGGCCCGAGCCCGACCACGAGCGACAGCGCCTCGCCCGACCCCAGCGCCACCCCGACCACCACGCCCACGACCAGGCCCCCTCTGCCGCCCGGGGCAGGTGACCAGGGCGACAACTCGGCACTGGCCCTGGCCGCCGGCTATGTCGTGGTCACTTCGGGCGCCCGGGGACGGGAGAACGTCAAGGACGGCAAGTACTACGGCAAGGCTCCCGCAGCTCTCGTCGACCTGAAAGCGGCGCTGCGGTACGTCCACAAGAACAGGGGCGTGCTGCCCGGCAACCCCAGCAAGATCATCACCAACGGCGGCAGCGCCGGCGGCAACTTCTCCTCGATGATGGGCGCCTCGGTAGGCAGCCCGCTGTTCGACTCCTACCTCCGGGAGATCGGCGCGGCCGAGGCGAGCGACGCCGTGTTCGCCTCGGCCGTCTTCTGCCCCATCATCGACCTCGGCAACGCCGACAAGGCCTACGAGTGGATGTTCAGCTCGGCCAAGCTGAACGGCGAGCTGGTCGACCAGACGGCCTCGAAGCAGCTGACCGCACAATTCGCGGAGTACCAGGCGTCCCTCGGCCTCCATGGCGTGGGCCGGTTCGGCCGGGTGACGGCCGCCAACTACGACCGGTATCTGCTGGAGAAGTATGTACAGCCGGCCGCGACCAGCCATCTGCGGGCGCTCTCCGAGGCCGACCGGACGGACTATCTGGCCACCAACCCGTTCATCACGTGGTCGGGCGGCAAGGCGACCTTCTCCTGGGACGGCTACATCGCGCACATCGCGCGGTCCCGTCCGGTGCCCGCCTTCGACGACAAGGCCCTGGCGCAGCCGGAGCCGGGTTACTTCGGCGACGAGACCCACGTCTCGCGGCACTTCACCACCTTCGGTCTGCGGTACGCGACCGGTGACAAGACCGCCACGGTCGACCGTGACATCCCGCACAAGGTGAAGCTGACCAACCCGATGACCTACCTGGAGGAGCGCAACCCGCGGCGGGCAAGGCACTGGTGGCTGCGGATCGGCACCAGCGACACCACGCACTCCCTGACCGCGATCACCAACCTCGCCCTCAAGACGCAGAACCTCGGTGACGACGTCAACCTCAAGATGTACTGGGACGGCGGCCACGGCGCCAACGAGGACCCGGGCGATTTGATCAAGTGGATGGGCGATATCACCGGCTACACCATCGGGTAGCGCTAGACCGTTGCGTTCGGATCATCGGGCGGACCAGAGGAAGATGGCTCCGATGTGGAGTCCGGTCAGGTAGATGGTGGCGGTTTCCTCGTAGCGGTGGCGATGCCTCGCCACCGCTACGAGGCGGTTGATGCACCGCTCGACGGGGTTGCGCTGCGTGGAGGCCGTGCGGTCGAAGGCGGGCGGCCTGCCGCCGCGGCTGCCTCGGCGAAGCCGGTGGCCCTGCTGGTCCGCCGGCACGGGGATCACCGCGCGGATGCCGCGCTTGCGCAGGTGTTCGCGCATGGCGCGTGAGGAGTACGCCCAATACGCATGTGGGTTGGCCGGTTGGGCCGGTCGGCAGGGGCCCGAGCGAGACGTCTGGGATGTACGCAGTGCTGACCGCCTCACCCGGCGCACACGACCACTACAACCGCCGACGGGACACCGGCGACCACTACCACGCGGCTCTCCGGAATCTGTTCAACCGCATGCTCGGCCAGCTCCACCACTGCCTGACCAATCGCCAGAAGTTCGAAGAAGCGATCGCCTTCAACACCTCCGCCCCAACTCCACTCTCGGTAGCTGCTTGACCCGAAAGCTGCATGGGGTGTCTTGTCGGCCAGGACCACGTCCGGCCTGGTCCGGGGCCGTCCCCGCTGGCCGGGAACGCGCAGACGGGCCATCACATCGGTGAAAGCGGGCGCATCTCCGGCCTGGTCGGCGGTGAGGACGAAGGCCAGGGGTCGGCAGTGGCCGTCGGCGGCGAGGTGGATCTTCGTGGGCAGTCCGCCGCGGGGCTGGCCGATGGCGCGGTCGTCCGGTTCGCCGGGCGGGGCCCCTTTTTGCAGGCCCCGGCCGCGTGCTGGTGCGCGAGCACGACCGTGGAGTCCACAGAGACGGCCCAGTTGAGGTCCTCATCCGCGTCGGCCTGGGCCATCAGCGTGGTGAGCACCCGCTCCCAGGTGCCATCGACGGCCCACATCGGCAGCCGGTTGTAGACGCCTCTCCAGGTGCCGTGCTTCTCCGGCAGGTGGACCCACTGTGTGCCGGTCTGGAACTTGAAGGTGATCGCGTCGATCACCTCCCGGTGATTCCGCCACCGGCGACCCCGCTTCGGCATCCGGTCCGGGAGCAACGGCTCAATCCGCGCCCACTGCGCGTCAGTCAACGGCACATCCAGACGAACGATCAGATGATCCGAACGGAAACGGCTTGGTAGTGCTTCGTTAGGTGCTGGTGCTGGTTCTGGTGAGGGGGCGGCCGCAGGTGGTGCAGGTGCCGGTCCAGCAGCGCAGCAGGTCTTGGAGCGCGTCGAGGACTTGGAAGAGGGTCAGGCTGCTCTGCGGGCTTTGGGGTCGTAGCGCCGCAGGGTGAGGAAGGCCTGTGCGGCGGTGACGAGAGTGACGTGGTGGTGCCGGCCGCGCCAGATGCGGCCTTCCAAGCGGTCCAGGCCCAGGCCGTGTTTTAGTTCGCGGCAGTCGTGCGCGATGGGCCAGCGCATCTTGGCCCAGCGCACGAGGTCGGCCGTGAGGGTGGTGGCCGGCAGGTTGGTCGTCCAGTGCTGCAGGGCCTGCATGTTCCCGTCCGGTAGTCGCTGGGCCATCGGCTGGATCGACATGCGCCGACCGTCCAGCATCAGCCCCCGCAGGCAACACTCGCCCCTGGCCCGCTGATCCTTACGCGGTACCGAAGCGAACACGTCTCCCACGAACAGCCCCAACGCCGCCCGCATGCGATTCGCTTCATGTAAATCCACACACCCAACATGCTCTTGATCAGCGCTAACGCATAAACCTAATGAGGCACTACTGGGCGCCACCACCGGGCCCGTTCAGGGTGATGTCGTCGGCGTAGTACGTGCCCTGTGCGTACCAGCCGTGCACGTAGACCGTCGCGCTGGTCTGGGCGGCGCCTGTGGTGAAGGAGACGGTCAGTGGGCTGTATCCGGAGGGGGAAGTGGTCCAGGTGGAGGGACCGCCGTTGACGCCGAGGTAGACGTAGGGGCCGCGGACCCAGCCGCTGAGCGAGTAGGTGGTGTTCGGCCGTACCGCGACAGTCTGGTTGCACTGCGCGGTGTCGCTCGAACTCACCCTCCCCTGGAGGGCCTTGGATCCTGCGTGGACGGGGGAGGAGACGATCGAGCCCGGGTTGCCGGTGCAGTTCCACGGCGAGAGACTGCCCGACTCGAAGCCGGGGTTGGTCAGGACGTCGGTGGCCCCGACCGCGCCCGGGGCGACCGACGTCGGGGCGGCAGACGCGCTCGCCGAGGGCGCGGCCGGGGTGACGTCAGTACGGCTGGGGATCAGGAGAGAGCAGCCGAAGCCGACGACGGCCGCCGCGACGACCGCGATCACCACGGCCGCCCGGCGCTGTCCGGGCCCGAGGCGCGGGCGACCTACGGGCCGCGGCGGGCGGGTGCCGCCGTCGGGTGCGGGGAGTTCCTCCGTCCTGTAGTCGGGGACAGGCGGGAGTTCCTCTGCCTTGCCGCCGGTCCGGGGGCGTGGGACGGGTGCGGCCACGGGCTCGTAGCTGCGGTAGTTCTTGTCCTGGCGTATCTCGTCGAGCAGCTGGACCAGCGACTCGTTGCGGCGCGGGCGCAGTACGCGGATGGGCTCCAGTGCGGGGCGGTCGTCCGGTGAGTCGGACGCGGGCGGTGTGGGCACGATGCTCTCCTTCCGTCCCGTTGCAGAGACCTGAGCTGTCCCTCTGGAATTGATACGCAACGCCCGCTCCGGAGGTTCAGCCGACGCCGCACCGGGGGAAGCCATGCGGGACGCCTGCTCCTGGTCGACCTGCTTGACCGGCTGCTGGGAGGTGCCCGCGTACAAGACGAGCTCGGACACGGTGACGGCGTAGATGCGGATGCTGGACAGCGAGGGGACTGTCGACGTGGCCGTCGACTGCGACCACCACAACACTTTCGGTGGGTAGGGTTCTGGCGCGGCGAACCGGGCGCTCGTCAATGTCCCTTGTGCCGAGCAGGGTGTAGGAACGCTGCGGCGTGACCGTCCGCCGATAGCGGGAAGCTCGGGCTGGGGACCCTCTCACGGCCGTGTCCCCCGTAGCCCTCCAGTAGCCCGCTCCCGCGCCCTATCCCTGGGTACAGCCGAGCGGAATCTCCGCAGGGTCGCGAGCGGGGTCGCAGATTCCCGGAGGCGAACTCTCCACCCGCGACGACATCTTCCGCCAACGCTGGGCCCGACACGAGGTCCGCCGCTACCGCGTAGCCGCCAAACGCCTCAACCCCCCGCTGGTCGGAGAGCTGACGATCAGTTACGAAAGGATGGAACTCGCCGCCGACAACGGCTTGTCACTGATCGTGCATGGTGTCGCACCCGGCAGCCGCGAAGCCGACGCACTCAACCTGCTCGTCAGTTGGAACGCCACCGAAACCACCCGGCCGACTCCGAGGACCTGATCCGGACCAGGTTTGCACGCCCCGCGCAGGCCACGCCGAATCCTGCAGCACCGCCCGCGTTGCACCCGAAGGGTGGCCTTTCGTGGCTGTCAGATGGCGGGGTGCTGGTCACGGACCGGGCTGAGCGACTCCAGCAGCGAGGCGACGTGCAGGATCGTCGACTCGTGGTGCCAGTTGGCTGCCAGCTGTACACCGATCGGCATGTCGTCGCTGCTCGTGCCGAACCGCATGGACAGGGCCGGGAGTCCGGTGAGGTTGAACGGAACGGTCGCCGTCTGAATGTGGGCGGCGTCCACCGTCTGACCGTTGATGGTGAACTGGGTGAGTCCGTGTTCGTGGGCCGGGATGGGCAGGACCGGGAGCAGGAGGGCGTCGTAGTGCTGGAAGTACTCGGTGAATGCGTCCCGGAGACGTTCGATGCCCTGTTCGGCCAGGACGTAGTCCTCCACGGACGTGTCGGGGCCGGCGAGCATGGACTTGGAGACCTTGGCCATCTGGTCCTCGTGACCGGCGGTGGCGTCCCGGAAGGCCGGCTTCATCTCCATGACGTGCTGCCGGTTGAAGAGGTCGAGGGGGTTGTCGCGCTCGAATGCCGGGATGCTCACAGCCTCGGCCTGAACCCCCGCGCCCTGTAGGGCTTCGGCGGCCTGCTGCACGGTGGCGGCGACCTCCGGGGAGATCGGGCCGAGTCCGGAGTCGACCAGCCAGCCGACGCGGACGGGCCGGTCCGGCGACGCGCCCAGGCCGGCGTCGAATTCGCGCGGAATGGTGGCGAAGCCGTCGGCGCCGTCGGGGCCGGAGAGCACCGAGTACGCCAGTGCGAGGTCGCGTACGGTGCGGGCCATCGGCCCGACGTGCCAGTCACGGCGCGGCACCCGCGGCCAGACCCCGGTCATCGGGATACGCCCATGCGTTGCCTTGAGGGCGACGATGCCGGTGTGAGCAGCCGGCCCGCGCACCGAGATGGCCAGGTCGCTTCCGAGTCCGAGCGGCTACATGCAGGCCGCGATCGCCGCCGATTCCCCGCCACTGGAACCGCCGGACGTGCGGTCAAGGTTCCAGGGGTTGTTCGTCCTGCCCGTCAGGAGGTTGTCGGACTCGGTCGAGTACGAGAACTCCGGGAGGTTGGTCTTCGCGAGGAGGATCGCACCGGCGCGCCTCATACGTGCCACGCTGGTGGCGTCCGAGTCCGGGATGCGGCCCTCGAAGATCGGGGAACCGCGCTGGGTCAGCACCCCGGCGGTGTCGAACGAGTCCTTGACCGTGATCGGCACACCGTGCAACGGCCCGACCTCCCCATCGGCCGCGAGCGCCTCATCCGCAGCCTTCGCGGCCCCCAGAGCACCGTCGACGAGTGTGACGATTGGCGTTGACCTTCGGATTGACGGCCTGGATGCGATCGAGGTGCGCCTGCACCACCTCGACGGATGACACCTTCCTGTTGCGGATCAGTTCAGCGAGTTCACTCGCGTCGGAGTAGATGAGGTCGGCGGTCACGATGATCTCCTTGCCCAGACCGGTCTACTCTCTATAGATCCAGTCCAGTATTGGATCCCGCCCGGGCCGGTGCGCCGCAGGCGGCGGGGGCTTGGCAGACGTGGAGAACCGGGACGGCCTTCTCGGCCCTGGCCGCGCGCAGCACCTGTGGTCGGACGCCTGGACAGGTCGCGCCAAAGGCCGACCCGGTGGCCTGGAAGCCCAGGCCAGCAAGGTCGACCTGCTTCGCGTCGATAGCAGTGCCCGTCAGGCAGAGGACGAACCGTCCGCTCCCCGCAGGCACCTGCACGACAATCGCGCTATCCACGCCGGGGTCCGGGACGTTACTTCGAGGCATAGCCCCCGCCCGGCACATCGGTGGCGATGTCGTGCGCCATTCCAAGCTGCTGTCCCCACACAGCCGCTCACGCTCGACAGCCTTCCTGAGAGCACTGACCTGGTACGAGTCCTGTAGTTCTCTCACTGACATCGGAACGTCCGCCACGGCACCGAGAGCTCGAAGGCGTCAGCGCCCGTCGTCGGCCAGGGCTGGCCCTGGCCGACCTTCCCGTCCATACGGCGAAGGCTCATGGAGACGCCCAAAGGGGTTCGTCTCATCGCCCCGTCCGGTCAAGCCGGGTGAGGATGGTCGGCATGACGGATCGGGACCGGTTGGGGCGGACGGCGGTGCACTATGCGGCTGCCGATGGGAACGCGGATGGCCTGAGGGTGCTCTTGGCAGGGGGCTCCGCCGTAGAGACAGCCGACGACGCGGGCTGGACGCCGTTGCATTTCGCGGCTCAGGCCCAGGCCCCATCGGTCGTCGAGGTTCTCCTGGTCGCAGGTGCGGCGGTTGACACCGCGGACCGTGACGGCAATACGCCGCTGTGGAGGGCGGTGTTCTGTTCACAGGGTGAGGTCGCGACGATCCGGCTGCTGCTGGAGGCCGGTGCCGACCCTGACCGGGACAACGGCCATGGCATGAGTCCGCGTATGTTGGCGGGACACATCGCCAACCATGACTTGGCCGCTCACTTGCCGGCCGGCGACAGGACTTCCTTTTGCCTGTTGCGTCGGCTGCGGCAGCCGTGACCGCGGCCGCGTATTACCGCGGCCGCAAGGTACTGAAGGGCACTGAGGTCCTTCTTCTGGACTTGGTGCCGGGGATCCATGCGCTGGGCAAGGTTCGCGCCGCCGTCGCGCGTGCCGTCTGCGGGATACGCGTTTCCGCAGCCGCTGACAAGGGTCACGATCGTCATCTGACGAGAGCCGCCTGAGTCCTCCTCCGGCTTGACGCATGCCGATATCGGAATATGATGGCGCCCATGGCACGAGCAGCGACGACGTCGGACGTTTTCAACGCGATCGCCGAGCCGCAGCGCCGGGAGATCCTGCTACTGCTGCGGGCGGGTGAGCGCCCGGTTACCGAGTTGGCCCGGGAGCTGGGGATGACCCAGCCGGGGGCGTCCAAACACCTGCGGGTGCTCCGGGAGGTCGGGCTGGTGCGGGACCGCAAGGCGGGCAAGCAGCGCCTGTACGGCCTTGACGCCCGCGGGCTGCGACCGGTTCACGAGTGGGCCGGCGGGTTCGAGCGGTTCTGGAACGAGAGTTTCGACCGGCTGGACGCGTACGTGCAGGACCTCAAGCAGGCAAAGCAGGAGGAGTGACCGATGGCAGCGACAGGACGGGACGCGCCGGCGCAGTCAGTGACGGCCGACCGCGAGATCGTGATCTCCCGGGTCATCAGTGCCCCACGGGATCTGGTGTTCGAGGCGTTCACCGAAGTCCGGCATTTGTCGCGATGGTGGGGACCGGAGGGGTTCAGCACCACCACGCGGGCGTTCGAGTTCCGCGTCGACGGGGAGTGGGACTTCGTGATGCACGGACCGGACGGGACGGACTACCAGGAGTGGATCTCCTGGACCGAGATCGCCCCGCCGGAGCGGATCGCGCTGCTGCACGGTGAGTCCCGCGGCGACCCGAACGCCTTTGAGTCGGTCCTCACCTTCGCGTCCGACGGCGCGGCGACCCGGATCGAGATGCGCACGGTGTTCCCCACCAAGGAGCTGCGCGACGAGGCGATCGAGAAGTACCACGCGATCGAGGGTGGCCGGCAGACCCTGAACAACCTGGCTGCCTACGTCACCGAGGTCGTTCGGAAGGGAGTTGAGGGCTGATGGCCGGGAAGGTGTTCTTCAGCGTGACGATGTCGCTGGACGGGTTCATCGCGCCCGAGGAGCGCGAGGATGACCCGGATGCGCAGCGCTGGATGGCGCAGTGGATGGAGCTGCAGGAGTGGGCATTCCCGCAGCGGTTCTTCCGGGAGAACCTGAAGCTCGGCGAGGGCGGCGCGGAAGGGCGCGACAACGACGTCGCGCGGGAGACGTTCGATCGCACCGGCGCGAGCGTGATGGGCAAGCGAATGTACGACCTCGGCGAGCAGGCGTGGCCGGAGGAGGCGCCGTTCCACACGCCGGTCTTCGTCGTGACGCACGAGAAGCGTGACCCCTGGGAGCGGCCGGGTGGAACCACCTTCCACTTCGTCAACGACGGCATCGAGACCGCGCTCGACCAGGCTCGCGAGGCCGCCGCTGACCGAGACGTCCGCGTCGCGGGCGGCGGCGCAACGATCCTGGAGTACGTGAACGCCGGCCTGATCGACGAGTTCTCGATCACGCTCTCACCCGTGCTGATCGGCTCCGGAATCCGCCTGTTCGAGGGCGTGGACGCGGGCCGCGTGGCCCTGGAGCCGGTCCGCGCGGAGCCGACGCAGCGGGTGACCCACCTGACCTACGCAGTCCGGGAGCGGTAACTGTCTCGACCTCAGCGCTCCCAGGCCGAGGTCAGCAGCGTGGTGAGATCCTCGCCGCTCCGAGCGCGTCAGCAAGGGCGAGCGTTCGAGCCGCGATCTCGGCCGCGCGTTCCTCCGGGACGACCTCACGGCGTCGTCGTAGAACTTCCTCGCCAACTCAGGCTTCGCCAGCGAGTCACCAAGGTCCCCGGCTCCGTTTGTCGCCTATGGGGTGCCGGTTCATGGTGCCGAGATCGGTCAAGTCCTCGCGGACGAGCGCCGACACGACCTCCGTTTCAGCGAGGTCTTGTCGGCCTGCGCGCCGTCGGGCCGTCCAGCGACAGCTCTGGTCGCTGACGGCGAATGCCGCCATGTCGGCTCGTTCGCACTCCCGGTTCAGCAGCAGGGGAGTACGTGTCTGCCTACTGTGGGCCCGGTTCTGTCCTGGCCACGTAGACGGTGTTGGTCGAGGTGCCGCCTTGCAGGGGATTGTCGAAGTCGACGACATGGGCCGCTGATTGCGGGAAGGCCTCTGTGAGTGCGGAGGTGAACTGATCGTCCGGCGGGTCGTTCGACCACAGGGCGAAGGCCCCGCCCGGGTGGAGGTGTTCGCTGAGAGCTCGGAGCCCGGCGGGCTGGTAGAGCGCCGCGTGGCGCGGGTGGAGTACATGGCGCGGCGAATGGTCGACATCCAGCAGAATGGCGTGGAAGCGGCGGCCCGGCTCCCTCGGGTCCAGACCGCACGAGTCGGCCGCCATGGCGAAGAAGTCGCCTTGAACCAGGCGGCAGCGAGCGTCCGAGGTCAGCCGGGCGCCGAGAGGGACCAGGCCCCGCTGATGCCAGTCGATGACTTCGGCGAGCGTGTCGATCACGGTCAGCGAGCGCACCCGTGAGTCGTCCAGCACCGCCGCGGCGGTGTACCCGAGTCCGAGCCCGCCGACGGCGATGTCCAGTTCGGCGCCGGGCAGTGCCGCCAGTCCGAGTTCCGCAAGCGCGATCTCGCCGGTTGTGAAGAGGCTGGACATCAAGAACTCGTCGCCGAGCTTCACCTCGTACACATCGGTGTCCGACACCGGGTCGCGTCGGCGCCGCAGGCTGATGTCGCCCATCGCTGTCGGGCGCCAGTCGATCTCCTCGAAACGCGCGCTCATCCTTTTACCTTTCTGACGCACCGTCGGTGCCCGAAGCCGTGCCTGGAACGCCACTCCGCGCAGGTGCGGACGCAGGCGCGAAACCGACGCTGCCGCCGGCAGGGCAGGAGAGGGGAAGGGTGCCGCCGGTCAGGCGTCGATGATGATGGGGATGATGAGGGGCCTACGGCGGTGGGTACGGAAGGCCCAGTTCGCCACGGCTCGGGCGATGAGCTGTTCCAGCTGGTGCGCGTCGCCGACGCCTTCCTGGGCTGCGGTCGCCAGAGTCTTCTCGATGACAGGGATGACCGGTTCGAAGGTGGTGTCGTCGTGGACGAACCCTCGGGCCAGGAAGTCGGGAGTCTCGGCAAGGGCGCCCGTGTCGGCGTCGACGATCGCCACCACCGTGACCACGCCTTCCTCCGCGAGAGTGACGCGGTCCTTCAGGGAAGCGTCGGTGGCGCCGCCCACCTCCATGCCGTCCACGTAGACGTTGCCCGCGGGCACCTTGCCGGTGATCGACACACGCCCGTCCACGAGGTCGACGACGACGCCGTCCTCGGCGATGACCACACGCTCGGGATCGACCCCAGTACGGATGGCCAGGTCGGCGTTGGCCCGCAGGTGGCGCCATTCGCCGTGCACGGGCATGACATTGCGGGGCTTGACGATGTTGTAGCAGTACACGAGCTCACCGGCGCTGGCGTGCCCGGAGACGTGCACCTTGGCGTTGCCCTTGTGGACGACATGGGCGCCCCACCGGGTCAGCCCGTTGATCACCCGGTAGATGGCGCTCTCGTTGCCGGGGATCAGGGAGCTGGCGAGCAGGACGGTGTCGCCCTTGCCGATGCGGATCACATGGTCGCGGTTGGCCATCCGGGACAGAGCCGCCATCGGCTCGCCCTGGGATCCGGTGCACACCAGGGTGATCTTGTGGTCCGCCAGCTTCTCCATTTCCTTGATACTCACGACCAGGCCGCTGGGAACCTTCAGGTACCCGAGGTCGCGGGCGATGCCCATGTTGCGGACCATGGAGCGGCCCACGAAGGCGACCTTGCGGCCGTGCTGGTGCGCGGCGTCCAAGACCTGCTGGATGCGGTGCACATGGCTGGCGAAACTGGAGACGATCACGCGGCGCGGGGCGGTACGCATCACCTGCTCGATCGCCGGGTTCAGGTCGCGCTCGGAGGTGGTGAAGCCAGGGACCTCGGCGTTGGTGGAGTCGGTGAGGAAGAGATCGACGCCTTCCTCGCCGAGACGGGCGAAGGCGCGCAAGTCGGTGATGCGGTCGTCCAGCGGGAACTGGTCCATCTTGAAGTCACCGGTGTGCAGCACCAGCCCGGCCCGGGTGCGGATCGCGACCGCGAGGGCGTCTGGGATGGAGTGGTTGACCGCTACGAATTCGCAGTCGAAGGGGCCGAAGCTGCGCCGGTCGCCCTCACGTACCCGCACCGCGCGCGGCCGGATTCCGTGCTCTTTGAGCTTGGCCTCCAGGAACGCCAGTGTCAGCTTCGAGCCCACGACAGGGATGTCGGAGCGCTCTCGCAGCAGATATGGCACGGCACCGATGTGGTCCTCGTGGCCGTGGGTGAGCACCAGGGCCACGATGTCGTCCAGGCGATCACGGATCGAGGTGAAGTCCGGCAGGATCACGTCCACGCCGGGCTGGGTCTCTTCGGGGAACAGCACGCCGCAGTCGACGATGAGCAGCTTGCCGGCATGCTCGAAGACGGTCATGTTGCGGCCAATCTCACCCAGACCGCCCAGGGCGACGACCCTCAGCCCTCCTTCGGACAGGGGAGGGGCGGTTTTCAGTTCGGGATGCGGATGACTCATATTCCGACGTTACCGGAGAGTCTGCCGAGGTGATCCACTGGCTGCCCAACCTACCGGTTCAACACGGCGCGGCTGAGGCGGTCAGCGGGTGGAGAGCACTGCTACGGCAGCGGAAGTGTTCGCCCCGCCACCGGGTCAGCGGTCCCTTTCGTTGGAGTGCGCCGCCGCCGTGCCTCGCGCGATGGCCTCGGCCATATGGGCACGCGAGGTCAGTTCGGCGTGGCGGACTGCGGTCTCTTGATCAGTTGGAGGAGTGGATCGGCCTCGTGGATGACGCTGACGGACAGTCGACGTACGGATTGCGTCTAAGGGCGTTGCAGAATGTCTTGGTCAGGGCATTTCCCTGGTAGGCGTGGGGCGTTGAGGGCCGAGCCGGTGTGCTTGGGCCGCTGTGCGGCGTCTCTGCGACCACCGTCTGCCGGGTGATCCGGCGGCTTCGGACGCTGCTCGCATGGGCACCTTCCACGTCACCCATGGACGCCGCGGACCGGCTGTGGATCGTGGACGGCACCCTCATCACGGTCCGGGACCGCACCGTGGGAGTCTCCGGCCGCAACTACCGCATCTCAGCAAACGTGCAGGTCATCATCGATGCCGCCACACGTCTGGTGGTGGCTGCCGCCCGGTCGGCCCCAGGAAACAAGGCCGATGCCAGTTCTGGCGGAACTCCGGACTCGCCGAGCACTGCGAGGGTGTCACGGTGCTCGGCGAGGGCGCCTACATCAACACCGGGCTCGTCGTGCCGCACCGCAAACGACCCGGCCGGTCATTGCTGCCGGGCGAGGAATCGGACCACGCGGAGCATCGCCGGGTACGGGCCCGCGTCGAGCACGCCTTCGCCCGCATGAAGCGCTACAAGATTCTCCGCGACTGCAGGCAGCGCGGCGACGGCCCTCCACCACGCCGTCCAAGGTGTCGCCCACAAGCACAACCTCGCCCTCGCTGCATGACCTGCACACGCCAACAGCCCAGTTCAAGCTGCCTGATCAAGACCTTCTGCGACGCGCTTCAGCACCCTTTTGCCCGCATGAAGACCTGGAAGATCCTGCGCTATGGCCAACTCGAGGGCGAAGGCGCACACCACGCCATGAGCGGCATCGCCTGCCTGCTCAACCTCGTCGGATAGGCGATCGGGCCAAACGACGGTCGACCCCACCTCACCGAAGATTGCGGGCCGGTCTGCCGCCCATCGACATCGAGGTGGCCGTCGACGACGAGGCGAGCGGTGTCACCGTGGCGGCTGTCCCCGGCCAGAGCACGGCGTTGCGGGTGGCTTGGCAGCAGGATCCCCGCCGCCGACACAGAGGCCTGCCGAGCGATGGCATGCCCAGCAGGCCGCCATGCGTCAGGCTCTGCGTACGATCCTCAGCGTCCAGCAATTGTGGATCGACGACGGCCCTCTCGGAGCGCCGCCGATTGCCCTGCGGGCGGCTCGGCTGCCTGTTCCTTGAGGTCAACAGGCCCCTGATGCGCCTACGACTGGCGAGGCGGTGCGAGACTTTATTCGCGATCGACGGATCCTGCCTCGGGGTGGGCAGCTCCCGGTCACCCTGGATATAAAGGACCATGGCGTGGTGTCACCATCGGGGGTGGGATGGAGCAGCTCAAGGCTCTGCAACCACAGCGGATCGGAGGTGTCTTCCGTTCAACTGAACCTATCGATTTCCGCTGGGCGATGCGCCTGCTGCGCAGGGTTCCGCTGCGGAGTCGGGCGGCGGCTCGCCTTCTAGTCCGCCTGTTGTACTGGCCGCTGACCGCCAAGACCAAGATTCTGCTGATCAGCCTGGCCTTCTGCGTCGCGCTGATGGGGTTGGCCGAGGCCGGCGGAGTGTTGGGGTCGCCAGCCGGCGGAGACAGGCGGTGGGCCCTGGCCTACTTGTTCTCCGACAACGCCGAACTGAGCGGCGTAAGCCTGTCCCTGCTCCAGGACCCGGCCGGCCTCATTGTGCTGGTAGTCGTCTTCATCACGCCCGTCTTCTGCTGCCAGCAGGTGCAGGCCATCGCCGACTTCGTGCAGATGAACGAGCGCAACGGCGGCGCGGAGGGCCTGTCCCTGGAACAGATACTCCAACTCAATCGGCTGGCCAACCGGACCAACAAGTGGTTCGCTGCGCTCGGCCGCCGGGACATCTCAGCGGTCATCATGGTGGCCATGGCGATCAGCACGACCTCGCTCTACTCCTACGTCAACACCCACGGCCTCATGGAGACATGGAACCCGACCGGGCTCCCTGGCCCGGTCTGGCGCTCTGAGGTCTACGCCGGCTGGTGGGCCAACCGGCACACCCACCCCGAACTGGCATTGGCCCTGTGCACAGTGGGCACGTACGCCTTTTACTTCCTGGCCAAGCAACTAGTCATGGGTGTCGTCTTCACCGTCTACCTGTACCGGTCCGAAGCAGTCGACTTCGGGGTGACCCCGAACATGAAATTCGACAGCGACGGCTTCCAGGGACTGCGCCCCCTGCGCCAGTTCATGCTGTGGACCTATGGATCCGCCCTTGCCCACTTGGTCGGCTTACTGGTCCTGTTCATGGTCTGGCTGCCAGCGAGATCATGGATGGTGTTCATAGTGTTGGCGGTGATGGTGGTGGACATGCTCGTGATCGTCTACCCCTCCTCGATTGGCTACCATTCCGCTTTGGCCGTCAAGCAGCGCCACGTCAAATCGCTGTACCAGAGTCTCCCCGACGACAAACGTGACCCGGCGATAGCGCAGGTCTGGGCCGTTCCGGTCCTTCCGGTAACGACCCGCAAGGCAATGACCGGAATCACCCTCTACCTGCTGGTCCCCGCAGTGCCTGCCCTGATCCCTGTGCTGTTCCAGCGGCTCTGATCAGAAGTCCAGACGACGCTGCGGACACTACGGTTCTCGCCGCGATCTTGGCCCGTGACTGGAAGTCAGGGGAACCTGCTGGCGCAGCATTCGCAATTTCTTTCGGGCGTGATGGTTGGGTCACGGTCACCACCGGGCGGGGAAGTCGCTGCGCGCCGCGCAGGGCGAAGTCGATGTCCCGTCCGGGCGTTGGACTGGCTGGGCATGGCAGCGCTCGGACTCGCGTCCGGCGGCGTCGTGACGGAGCGGAAGGCCGAACTGCTCCTGGACGAAGGCCGGCACCCGGATGCCGATGTGATCGAGGACCCGCTCCTGGAGGCGGGGGAGAGCCCGACTGGGACGTGGAACGCGAGCGTGTGCTGCTCATGACCCAAACGCTGGCGGATGCCATGGAAACGGGCCTTACGGCGACCCGTCGTATCCCGGGGACGGAGTCGTTCAACGACTGACGCGACTACTGCCGCTTCACCCTTGAGGACAGCCCTGTGACGTGCGATCTGATCGATGAGCACCCCAATTGGTGGCCGAACTCTGCCAACTTCGTGCTTCCTGGTACTCCAGCTGTAGATCGTGATCTCCATGCCTCGGATGCGGCATCGCGGCAGTGATGACGGATGCCGAATCGGAACAGCAACGTCGGCCGTGGGCACCGGTCATCGGAGTACGTGGCGCCCTCCGATTCCAGTGACTCATCCTCCGCTAGGAAATCGTTGCCGGTCCGAGGCGGCGGCGACGTGCTCGCTGTCGGCAAGTCGCTCCGCAGTAGCGGGCGGGGCGGCCGGTGGACCGGGCGTCGAGCCGGGACCCGCACTCCTCGCACCGTGGCGCCGCGTGAAGCGTGCCGGGCATGTCACGAAACACCCGCCCTTCCGTGACGGATGCGGGACTCCGCAGGCTCTCCAGCGTCAGCCGCACCATGCGGGTGCCGCCGTTGCGGTCGCGGTGGGCAGCCCAAATCGTCGCGCACCCGACGGTGAGCGCAGCGACATCGTCCGCGCTGACGTCGGTGCGGACCCCGCCGGCCCGCTGCGCTGCGCGCAGCAGTTCGTCGAGTGCCTGGCGGAACCGTCGCGCCGACGCGGCCAGGCTCGGGCGCGGCCAGCTGGTTTCCGTGGTCAGGGCGTCGCACGCGTGCTTGCGCCCTAGGGATGTGTCGACGACCTCCAGGAGGAAGCCGAAGAGCGCCGTGACAGGGTCAGCGCGGGCCGCCCACCGTCGAGCGGCGTCCACATGGTCGTCGATCTGCTGGACGAGTACGGCCTCCAGCAGGATTTCCTTGCTTGGGAAGTGTCGGTACACGGTGCCGGCGCCGACCCCCGCCTGCCGTGCGATCACGCCGAGCGAGACGTCCAGACCGTGCTCGTCGAACGCTCGCGAGGCGGCGGCGAGCACCTTCATGCGGTTGCGGCGGGCATCAGCCCGGCCGACATCCTCGGGAGCTGCGGTCATGTCACGTAATCCCTTGTCCGTCGAACTCAACCGGGTGCAGCATTCCATATCGACCCCGGGCCCAACCCACCGTGCCCCCGACAAGCCCGGGGCGGAGGACGACATGACCACTGACCGCTTGGTTGTCGTGACCGGTGCGACAGGTCGACAGGGCGGCGCCACCGCACGCCGGCTGCTGGCGGCCGGCAGACCGGTGCGCGTACTCGTGCGAGACACGACCACGCGCACCGCCAAGTCACTCGAAACCGCCGGGGCCGAACTCGTCCGCGGCGACTTCGACGACTCGTCGAGTCTGCCTGCGGCGCTGGAGGGAGCAGCGGCACTGTTCGCCGTACCGCCCGTGGCATTCGGACCGACCGGCCCCGACGCGGAGCGGGAGTTCGCCCGGGGCCGAGCGCTGATCGATGCCGCAGCCGCCGTGGGGGTCGAGCACGTCGTGTTCACGGGCGTCGCGTCCACACCGGGGCGCCCGGGTGGCTCCGAGGCGAAGAAGCGCATCGAGGACCACCTGCATGAGCGGATCCGGTCAGTGACCGTGCTGCGCCCGGTGCGCTTCATGTCGAACTACCTCGGATCGACATCCATCGGAGTCGACGGCATCGCCCACGGTGTGCACCGGCACATCTTCCCGCCGGACGAACCTGTCCAGATCATCGCGGTGGAGGACATCGCCGAATTCGCCGCGCTGGCCTTCGACCAGCCGGACCGATTCGCGGGGCGAAGTCTGGAGCTGGCCGGGGACGCCCTCACTCCGGTGGAGGCTGTTGCCGCAATCAGCGAGGCCACTGGTGCCACGGTGCGCTACGAGCAGATCACCCACGCCGAGGCCGCCGCACTCAGCCCCGCGATCGCCCAGGTCCGGGAGCGCTGGGCAGCCGGATCGCGCTGGCACGCCGACATCGAAACGCTTCGCATCGTCCACCCCGGCCTGCGTACGCTCGCGGACTGGCTCGCCGAATCCGGCACCGCTCTGCTGCGGCAGCGACTCCTCGAAACTGCATAGTACCCAGCTGCTGGTCGAGGCCGGTGCGGACATGAGTCCTCGTCTGCGCCGGGACGCGCGAGTACGCGGCGGTGGACCGGGAGCTGTACATCCCGCGCTTCTGGACCTGAGATCCGGACCGCCGCCGGCCGCGGTGCTCGGCGAGGACCCTGACTTCGCGACCAAACCGGAACTGGCCCGGGCGATGATCGAACGGCTCCTGGACGCCGGGCACCGCGTCGGCCGGGTCACAGGTGACGAGGTCTACTGCGGCAACCCGAAATTACGGGCCGCATTGGAGGAACGCGGCATCGGCTATTCGCTCGCGGTAGCCTGCTCGGCCTAAATGCCCACCGCCGCAGCCACGTTCCGAGCCGATGCCCTGGCGCGGAAGGTGCCGAAGCGGGCCTGGCAGAAGCTCTCGGCAGGGACGCGGCGCGAAGGGACAGCGGTTCCACGACTTGGCCGACATCGACCTCACGAGCTTCACGGCAGAGCAGTTGAAGCATCCCGCAGCACACCCGTGGTGATGCAGGCGGCGTTACGGGCGGTTCTGGGTGAACATGCGGGGCTCGGGTTCGGTGGGGATGCCGCGGCCGACGAGGCGCGTGACCTTCACGAACTCAAGGACGACTCTGCGACGGTCTGTACATCGCTCTCGATGGAGCGCCCGGGCCAGTTTGCAGGAACTCGATCTTCGGCGGGTGCCAATGATCCAGTGTGCATACTGGCAGTTGGTGACTCTTGAGCCTTGGCGGCTTTCATCGTGGGGTCAGCCTGAGCGCTCGCGCCCCGCTTTGCCAGACCAGCCGGAGATCGTCCCGATCCGGCTCGCCGTTCTCGCCGAGGCGGATGCTGTTGAACCTGGCGAAGGTCGGGTTGACCCGCGCCATGTGGGCGTAGGCCGAGACGACTTCAGACTCTTTGGTATAGATCTGTACATCGGCCCAGCAACGCTTGCCTCTGTGTCGGATCGCGACCGGCTCGCCGGTGCGCAGGTTGCGTCCCCATCCAAAGGAGGTGCCGATCAGGAGATCGTCACCCTGAGCTACGTAGGCGACTGGGACCGAATAGCGCTGTCGCGACTTGCGACCGACAACGTAGAGAGTGACCAGTCGAGTGCCGATGATCCGCGACAGGCCTGGCGTTCGCAGTAGGCCACGGACCAGCAGGTTCACCAGGCGCTGGCCTGGCATCGTCCGGGCTCGCGGCTCGGGCCGGGAGCCTGAGCCGCCCACACTTGCGTCAGTGGTCATTGCTGCTCGTTGTGACCTTGCCGACTTCGGGGAGTCGCTTGTCGTTCGCCGAGGTAGGGACCATCCGTGTGACCGCGTTGGGCATCGCGCCGACGGTGAACACACGGACCAGGTCGTCGACGGCGACGGTGATGAAGGAGGCTTCGAGCGGCACCCGCTCTGGCAGCGGGATCACGTGGAACCCGGCCTCGGGATTGCCCTCGAAGACCCGCGTCGAGGTGCTCTCGGGCTCGGGAGGCATGAAGGAGGTGACCCATAGAGCCTCGACGCTGACGCGCGCGGGTTCCTTCAGTGCCAACTGCACGCACCGGCGGACGACGTCGTAGGCAATCTCGGCACCGTCCGGGCCTCGTCGCTCGTCGGAGTTGGCGGCCTCGACCTGCGCGGCGATGACGCCGGCGATGCCGGCGAGCCCTTGGACGAAGCTCACCTGCGGGTTGCGCTTGGAGACTTCCTCGCGGAGGTACTGCTTGGTGTCGGCCGGGACCATCCCGCCGAAGACCAGTACGTCGAGGTCGGTGACGTCGTAGTCGTCGAGAACACGGTCGAACTGGTTGGTCGCATCGGCGGTGTAGCCCTTGGCGCGCAAGATGTCGACTGTGGCGACAAGGACGCTGGGGCTGCGGCCGACAACGAGGATGCGATCGGGTTCGTTGGTGGGCGTGGTGTTCATCGTCGGATCTCCTCGGTGATGGATTCAAGACTGGCCACGAGCCGCGGCTGGTCGAGTTACAGGTCGGCCACCTGCTGTTCGTAGCCGCCGGTGAAGGGAAGGCGGCGAGTAGGTGGTGGATGCGTGCTGCGTTGACTTCTATGTTGGCTCAGCCAATGTTGGCACGTCCAACATAGTGAATGTTGGCCGTCCCCACAATTGGTAATCTGAAGGCATGCCTGCGCATCCCGTTCAGCCCGGCCGTACGCCGGATCGGCTCAAGGACCGCCCAACCTGGCTCATCGGCCAGGCCTATGCGCACTCCGCGGCATTGCTCGCCGCCGGATTCGAAGCCAAGGGCAACGGCCTGCGCGGATACCACTACCGGTTGCTCGCCGCGCTCGAACAGTGGGGGTCCGCGAGCCAAGCCGACCTCGGCCGCGATACCGGGATCGACCGAAGCGACGTCACCGCGGCACTCACCGAGCTCGAATCCCGCGGCCTCATCGAACGCAGGGTCAACCCCGACCACAAGCGTCGAAACATCGTGACGATTACACCTCAAGGCCTGGACATCCTCCTTGACCTCGACGCCATGATCGACGAGGTCCAAGAGGCTGTGTTGGCACCCTTGACGGCCGCCCAGCGACGTCAGTTCGTCAACCTCATGTCACGACTGTTCGTCGTCACTTGATGGTGCGGGGTCGGTCGGATTCGGCCGGTCTCCGACGCTGGGAATGCCGGGCTGAACGGGTGAGTGAGCGCAAGCGGCGTCCGAGCGACTTTTCCGACGAGCGGTGGGCTCTGATCGAGCCGGTGATCACCGCATCGAAGGGGAGGCACCCGTGGGGCGGCGGCCGCTAGGGGCGTTACGCGATGCGGGAGATCGTCAACGCGATCCTGTACGAGGGCTGGCCGGCCACCATCGGGACCGTTCCCACTCCGGTCACGTACCGCCCGCACCAGCCCTCGAACTGCCGCATTCGTAAGCCCGTGAACGTTTTCATCCACGCACGCCAGTTGGTCACTTCGGCGCGGGGCACTCTTGGGATCATTTGCGTTCCGACTCAGATCAGTAGGAGGCGCCGGGTGAGCCTTGATGAGCTGCTAGGGCTGGCGATGCGGGTACATGACCTGTACGACCAGTTGAACCGGCACGAACGGGGTCGCGTGTGGACACGGGAGGAGTTCATGCTCGGCTTCGTGGGCGATGTCGGTGATCTGGCCAAGCTGGTCATGGCCGAAGAGGGCGCTCGGGAGGTGCCGGGTGGGCGGGCGGCACTGGAGCACGAGCTGGCAGACTGCCTGTGGTCGGTGCTCATTCTGGCTCACCGCTATGACGTCGATCTTGAGTCCGCCTTCCGTCGCACGATGGCAGACCTTGAGACGGCGATCAGTACTCGGCTCCCCGGCGATCAGAAGCCGTTGTGACTGCGAGGCGAGACGACTGCTGGGGTGAGACCAAGGACTGGTGAGCGCGTGGAGCGGGAAGTGATGGATCTTGGGACCTATGCGGCCAGGGCTCGGACCGGCCCTTGCTTCGTCTGTGCCTACTTGAACGGAAACCCGGGCTACCAGCATGAGATGGTCTACGAAGACGAAGCCCATGTGGCTTTCCTGGACCGGTGGCCCACCGTGCCCGGCAAGGTGCTGGTGGCGCCGAAGGCGCACATCGAGCACGTGGTCCGGGACTTGGACGAGGCCGCGTTCAGCAGTCTCATGCTCGTCGTGCGCAGGGTGACGTTGGCTGTCGAGGCGGTCTTCGGCCCGGAGCGGACGTATCTGCTGTCGCTGGGAAGCCAGCAGGGCAACGCCCACGTGCACTGGCACATCGCCGGGCTGCCGCCCGGGGTCCCGTACGAGCGTCAGCAGTTTCACGCGCTCATGACCGAGAACGGTGTGCTGGCACCCACCCCTGAGCAGAAGGCAGACGTGGCGAAGCGGCTGCGCGCGACGATGGCCGCCGGCTAGAGCCTGTCCGGGCGATCATGTGCGGATCCAGATAATGAGGGCTGCTGCGATGGCGGTGCCGAGGAAGACGTAGCCGCGCTTGTCGTATCGCGTGGCGACGGCTCGGGACTGTTTGACTTGTTGATTGCTCGTTCGACGGTGTTGCGTTTCTTGTACCGCTCCGCGTCGAAGGCGGCTGGCCGTCCGCCGCGTGCCCCTTTGCGTAGACGGGCTGCCCGGCTGTCGGTCTTCTCCGGGATTGTGTGCCGGATACCCCGGCGCCGCAGGTAGTGACGGCAAAGCCCGTTGCTGTATGCCTTGTCCGCGGCAAGGCTGTCGGGCTTGCCGCGCGGCCTGCCCGCAGTCGTCCGCGGGACGCGGATCTTCTAAGGCACCGCCTCGAACTGGGTGCAGTCCGCCCGCTGCCCGCCGGTCAGCACCAGGGACAGCGGGCGGCAGTGCCCGTCTGCGCTCAGGTGGAGTTTGCTGGTGAAGCCGCCCCGCGAGCGGCCCAGGCGCTCACTTCCCGCACCGCCTCCTCCAGTCGGCCGTGGAGGCCTGCCAGGGTGTTTCGTCCTGGTGTTCTGTCTGCTCGACCCCCTTTGAGGGGGTCGGCGGCGGATCGGTGCGGGCGTCCGCCGCATGCTGATGCGCACGCACGATGGTGGAGTCGACCGAGATGTCCCAGTCGATGTCACCGGCCGTGTCGTCCGCCGCCTGGACCTGCTGCAGCAGGTGCTCCCATGTCCCGTCCGCCGACCACTGCCGAAGACATTCGTAGACGGTCTACCACGGCCCGAACCTCTCCGAGAGGTCACGCCAGTGCACCCCGGTTCGCACCCGGTGGAAGATCCCGTCGATCACCTGCCGGTGATCCCTCCACCGGCCACAACGGCCATTGCTGACCGCCAGGTACGGCCGCAATCGTTCCCACTCCGCATCCGTCAAGTCACCGCGCCCCATACCCAGGACAACGAGCCAGAGGTCAGGCAGTCACATGATCTGGCGGGCAAGGTCTGGCCGTTTCCAGCATCTTCCCCGGGCAGAGCAGTAGTAGTGCGAGCACGTCATGGCTACAATCCGGTCAGGAGAAATTTCCGCCGCGGGGGTGCATTGCGTGCGGGGGTATTTTGTGCGCTGCATCTTCACTTATTCGTCTCCTTCAAGTCGAAGAATGGCGAAAGCAATCCTTCATTTTGAGATGGTCTTGACTTGTCCAGGCAACGATCGACGCTTCAACGTCTATTGCACGAGATGGAACGGGTGGGGGAACCTGTGAGAAAAACTCTTCGGTCAGGTCTGGCTGCCGCGCTGATGGCTACCGCAGTCCTCAGTCTCGCAATTCCGGGCGCTGCTGGCGCTACCGACAACTCCGGCAGTGCCGCCGCTTACTCGTACCGCTGCGAGATGGGGTACGCGGAATCGCTGGCCGACGGCGTGAAGATCCGGACCGCGCCGTTAAATGATGCCGATATCCTGGTGACCGTAAAAAAGGGCAACGTGAGGCAGTGCGCTCCGGGGTATTACGTTACCGGAGACCGCTACAACGGGTGCGGGGTGTACGGCGCCAGCGCTTGGATCTACCTGTGGACCCCATACGGAAACGGCTATTCCGCCATGACGTGTTGGGCCGACACCTTCTAGTGCTCCAGCCGTAGATCGTGATGGTCTGGATCAGTATCGTTTCCGTATGCCTGAACTGATCGCGCCCACCGTCCGTCTACATGCCGCCTGGCGCGAGGCGCGTGATGAGTGGGGTCCTGGCCTCCACGAGGACGGATTCGGGCTGGGGCCGTCCGACGAGGTCGACTCCCCAGACGGGTTCGCGGCCTGGGTGATGCTGCTGGCTGATGAGTCGGGTGCGAAAGCGGTGGAGGCCGGCCGGGGTTGTACGTACCGATGGATCGTCGAGGGCGACCGGGTGCACGGCGGGATCGCGCTACGGCACGGACTCAACGACTACGTGCTGCAGTTTGGCCACATAGGCTACGGTATCCGGCCGTCCTCACGGCGGCGCGGGCTCGCCACCTGGGCGCTGGGCCGGATACTCGACGAGGCGCGGACGCTCGACCTGGACCGGGTGCTGATCGTCTGCGAAGCCGACAACCTTGCCTCGGTGAAGACGATCGAGCACCAGGGCGGCGTTTTCGAGGGCGTGCGGAACACCGAACACGGCCCCGTGCGGCGGTATTCGATCAAAATCTAGTCTGTGATCTTGCTGGTGGGGACCGGTGCAGACGCGGGTGCGACCACCGTTGATCATCGGCGTGTGAAGACAAACGATCAAGTGGTGGCCGCAGGTCACAGCGTAGACCCTGCTCGCTGGCAGGAAGCCTTCGAGGCCCTGATGGGCCGGATCGCGGGCCGGTTCAAGCGGGTCGAGCCCCGGCGCCGGGTCCGTCGGCTGATACTCGGACTCCTGTCGGACCTGCCGCGCAAGAACTGCTGGACGATCGCCGAGTGGGCTGGGGAGGCCACCCCGGACGCATGCAGCACTTGCTCAGCCGGGCCAAGTGGGACGCCGACGCCGTCCGTGACGACGTGAGCGACTATGTGGTGGAGCATCTGCACGACGAGCGGGCGGTGCTGGTGGTCGACGAGGCCGGGGACGTGAAGAAGGGCACCGGCACGGTCGGCGTCCAGCGCCAGTACACCGGCACCGCCGGCAGGATCGAGAACGCCCAAGTCGCTGTCTACATGGTCTACGCCGGTCGGAGCGGGCACGCCGCGGTGGACCGGGAACTGTACGTCCCGCGTTCGTGGACCTCCGACCCCGACCGCGGCCGCGCCGCCGGGCTCGCCGTGGAGACTGCCTTCGCCGCCAAGCCGGAACTGGCCACCCGCATGGTCGCCCGGTTCTTGGATGTCGGCCACCATGCCTCATGGGTGGCGGGCAACGAGGTCTACGGCGGCAACCCGAAACTGCGCACCACGCTGGAGGCACGCGGCACCAGCTACGTGCTTGCAGTGGCCTGCTCGCATGAAGTCACCACTGGCGCGGGGAAGTTCCGCGCGGACACCCTGGCCACGAAGGTGCCCAAGCGGGCCTGGCAGAAGCTGTCAGTGGGGACCGGGGCGAAGGGCCAGCGCTTCTGCGACTGGGCTGTCATCGACCTCGCCGACCCCGGCCCCGGGAGCCGCCAACTGCTGATCCGCCGCAACCGCAGCACCGGCGAACTCGCCTACTACCACTGCTATCCACCCGCCCCGGTGCCACTGACCGAACTGGTGTGAGTGGCTGGATCAAGACGGCGGGTGGAGGAGTTCTTCCAGTCCGGCAAGGGCCTGGCCGCCCTCGATGAGCACCAGGTCCGCCGCTACGCGTCCTGGTCCCGCTGGGTCACCCTGGCCATGCTCGCCCACGCCTTCCTCGCTGTCGTCCGGGCCGATGAGCACGCCCGCCAGCCGGCGCCGAACGGCCTCATACCGCTGACCTGCAAAGAGATCCAGCGCCTGTTCATCACCCTCGTCGTCCGGCCCGCGCATCATGCCGCCCACCGGCTCGGCTGGTCCAACTGGCGACGCCGCCACCAGGCCCGATCCCAGGCCAGCCACTACCAGCGGCAAGCCGCTCAAGTGTGAAGATCACCATCTACAGCTGGAGTACTAGGCCCTGTCCGGCCAATCTTCGCGGGCCCCGTGGCTCCCTCACTGCCCGAAAGGCGTGGGAGGTGCCCCCTGGCACCGCACCTCGCCGCGTTGTCGGAATCGCCCGAGTACACCCGGTACGAGGACGATCCTCCGCCTTGCGGGATCGCGAACGACCGTGGTCACCGGCTCCTGCCGGCTGAGCCGGGGGATGGCTGGCGGGAACGAGGCCGACGATTTCTTCGGTACGACGGTCGCGGCCGGCGAAGTGAGTAATGACGGCAAGCCCGAGCTGTTCGTCGGCGGGGCCTGCGAGAGCAACTCCACAGGGACCGTCTGGCAGTTCCCGGGCAGCAGCTCCGGGCCGTCGGTGGTGGGGCGTGTCGGTGAGTGGGCAGGGCGGTGTGACCGTTGTCACCGGAAACGCGGGTGTGAAACCTGTCAGGAGGCGACCGGAGGTGAAGATCGGGGTGCGGTGGGAGGTGACGGGCAGGGGTGCTGACCTGGGATGGGGACGGGCTTTTGGGGATGGCCGGAGCCAGCAGGGGCGGGGGGTGTGGGAAGCGCGGGGAGGTACTGGAAGGCAATGGCCCAAGATCCGCTGAGCGGAACATCGGTAGCGCGGAACGTGGCCTCTTGGGCACCGTCTGTCACGTACGAAAACGGAGGCCGGGTCGGTCTTCGGACAGGCGACCGAGGGGAGAACCGTGACCGCGTCATCCGGTCCGGAGGTGGTGATCTGGGACCCCACCTACGCGTGCCCACTGCGCTGCATCCACTGCTACTCCGAGTCGGGCCGGCGGCCGTCACGCCAGCTTGGGCACGAGGACATGGTGCGGGTCGCCGAAGCCCTGATCTCGCTGAAGCCGCGGGTGGTTGCGCTGGGTGGGGGTGAACCCCTGCTGGTCAAGGGCATCTTCGAAATCGCGGACCAGCTGTCTCGGGCAGGCATCAAGACCTCGCTGTACACCGGCGGTTGGACGATGCAGCCGTGGATGACCGAGCGGCTGGCCGAGTTCGACGAGGTCCTCGTGAGCCTGGACGGCGCGACGGCCGCGGTGCACGACCGGATCCGCGGCCGGCCCGGCTCCTTCGACCACGCCCTGCGGGCGCTGGAACTGCTGGACTCCGCCGCACGCGAGAAGCGGGAAGAACGCCGGCAACGGGAACAGCGGGAGCAACGGGAACCGCAGTCGCAACCCGACGGTCCGCACGGGACGTTCGGCATCGACTACGTCGTCGTACGCAGCAACTTCGGCCAGCTGGAGGAGTTCTGCCGTACCGTCCCCGGACGCTTCCCGGAGCTCGGCACCGTGAACTTCAACGCGGCGATCCCCGCCGGGCTGGCCAGCCGGCCCGAGTTCGGCGACCACGAACTGCTCGATGAGGAGCAGTTGGCCGAACTGGTCGCGCCGGAGACCGTCGCGCGGCTGCAGGCGGCGGTTCCGGAGACAGTAGGGATCTTCACCTCCGACAACCTGGTCCTGCAGATGCACCCCGACCGGCTGGCCGCCGGCGAGTTCGCCCCGGTGATGCAGGTCGAGCCTGACGGGGAGGTCCGGGGGATGCCGATCTACGAGGGCACCGTCGGCAGCCTCCTCGACGAGGAGCCCCACAAGCTGTGGGCCCGGTCGCTCGCGCGCTGGCACGACCGGTTCGTGGTCGAGACGCTGACCCCGGTGCGCACCATGCGCGACTGGGCGGCAGCGGTGCGACGCATCGACTACCACTTCGGCTCCCCGGAAGTCCGGGCGCGCATCGACCGCCGCAAGCCCCTGCCCCTGGCGGGTGAGCCATGTTGACGCTCAAGGACTACGACCGCTTCTGTCTGGCGGATCCGGTGTTCTACGAACTGCCGGAGCGCTTCCCCGACGAGCACGACCGGCTCGCCCCCGCGCTGCGGCGCCCGCCGAAGGGCTGGGAGCGCATTGAAGCCGACTGGTGGGTGCGGCTGCGGCCGCTGTCCGCGGCGCTCCCCGAGCAGGGCTGGCAGGTGCATGTCTCGGTCACCGCGGACGAGGTCGAGAAGGCCGCCGAGATCGTGTGGGGCTACTGCGTGGAACGGAAGTTGCCGTTCCAGGTCATTCGCAGCCTCGCCACCGCACGGGAGGTGAACGACGCGCACGCCGACCGCTTCGGCAGTGGCCGGCTGTGCACCGTGCGGGCCGCCGACGAGGCCACCTTGGACACGGTGCTCCGCGAACTCGGCGTCCTGCTGGACGCGATGGCGGGCCCCTACGTGCTCGGCGCCCTGCGCCACGGCCCCGGACCGCTCTACGTCGACTACGGGTCGTACGGCGAACTGAGCTGTCCGGACGCGGCCGGTGAGCGCGTCCCCGCCGTTCGCCGGCCGGACGGCGTGCTCGAACCCCGGCCGCCGCGGGCGATGTTCACCCTTCCCGAGTGGGTCGAGCCCCCCGCCGTACTGGCCGCGGATCTGCGGGAGTTGCACGCCAAGCCCGCCGGGGAGTTCCCGTACCGGGTGGAACGGGCGCTGGGTTTCGGCAACGGCGGTGGCATCTACCACGCCACCGACAGCACCACCGGGGAAGCGGTGATCCTGCACGAAGCGCGGGAGCACGCCGGCCTGGACCGGCGCGGCGCGGACGCCGTGGCGCGGCTGCAGGTGCAGCGGTCCGCCCTGACTGCGCTGGCGGGCCTGCCTTGGGTGCCGCGGCTGATCCGTGAAGTCCCCTTGGGCGAGCACCGGTTCCTGGCCGTCGAGCGGATCCCGGGCGAGTCCCTGAAAAGCAAGTCCCTACGGTTCCCGCTGACCACCGCAGAACAGTCCGTACGCGAGGCGCCCGGCTACACCGCGTGGGCCTTGGGTGTAGCGGAGCAGATCGACACGGCCCTGTCCGAGGCTCTTGCGCGAGGCGTCTGCTTCAAGGCGCTGGACCCCGCCCAGGTGCTGGAGCGGCCGGACGGGAGCATCGCCGTCGTCGGTTTCGCCTCGGTGACCGATCCGCACGACGATCGGCCATCCGCCCTTGCCGAGGAGGAGTTCGCGGTACCGGCCGGCCTGTGCGGCCCGGACGCCCACCGGTACCTGGCCGACTGCCTGCGGCTGTGGCTGTTCCTGCCGCTCCCGCATCCTCAGCTGACGAAGGTGCACACCCTGACGCGGGCCGTCGGCCACCACTTCCCGGTTCCGGCGGGTTTCGGCGCGGCGGTACGGGAAGGACTGCGCCCGGCAGGGGGCGCCTCACCGCAGGAGGACCCCGCCGCCACGCTGCTGGCCGCCGAGTACCACGACTGGCCCGCGATCCGGGACTCGCTGGTGGCCGGTCTGCACGCCTGCGCCACCCCCGACCGGGCGGACCGCCTCTTCCCCGGCTCGCCGACGTGGCACAAGACCCTCGGCGGCTATGCGTTCGACTACGGCGCCGCCGGAGTGCTCTACGCGCTGCACCGGGCGGGAGCGGAGGTGCCAGCGGAGTACGTGGACTGGCTCGTCGCGGCGGCCGAGCGTGATGCGGACCCGAGGCCCGGGCTGTACGACGGCCTCCACGGGGTCGCCCACGCCCTCGACGTGCTCGGCCACCGGGATCAGGCCCTCGAAGTGCTGGACCGATGTCGGAAGACCTTCGCCCAGGCACCGGACGGCCACCCGGCCGACCTGGCCGCCGGCACGGCCGGTATCGCCCTGGGCCTGCTGCACTTCGCGCCGCGGACGTCCGACGACTCCCTGCGGGAGGTAGCCCTGCGCCTGGCCGAGGACCTCGCCGGCCTGGTGCGGCGCGGCCCGCTGACCGCCCGTCCGGGCGACCCGCCGCCGGTCGGCCTGCTGCACGGCGCCACCGGCCCGGCACTGCTCTTCCTGCACTTGCATCGGGAGACCGGGGAAAGCCGCTGGCTGGACCTCGCCGCGGTGGCGCTGCGGCACGACCTGGACCGCTGCCGGCCCGGCCCGGACGGCACCGTCATGCTCAACGACGGCATAGTGGGCCTGCCCTATCTGCACGGCGGAAGCATGGGGCTGGCCTTCGCCCTGCGTGAGTACCTCAGGCACCGCCCCGACGCACCCGAGGCGGACACACTCGCGGCGATCCGCCGCACCTGCGAGCCCGTCTACGTCCGCAACGGAGGACTGCTGCGCGGTCGCGCCGGAGCCATCGCCACCCTCGTGGCGCTCGGCGATCCGCCGGCCGCGCCGGCCATCCGTACCCAGATCCGCCGGCTCGGCTGGCACGCCCAACTGTACGGCGGGCACCTGGCCTTCCCGGGCTTCCGGTTGCACCGGCTCTCCGCGGACCTGGCGACCGGCTCCGCCGGCGTCCTGCTCGCCCTGAACTCCGCGCTCGGGCAAGGGGGTTCCACTCTCCCCTTCCTCGAACCGCGGCACCTGTCCCCACCAGCGCAAAGGAGGTGACTCACATGTCGGAGATTCTCGACCTGCAGGAGATGGAGGAGGACGCGCCCAGCGCGTACCCCTGTTACAACAGCTACACCAGCACCACGGGCGTTGTCTGACGGTCCCGTAGGTGAACTACCGCCTGGCGGCCGCCGTCGGTGTGCGGTCCCCAGCCGAGACCAGTGTAGAGGAGGTGACTCACATGTCGGAGATTCTCGACCTGCAGGAGACGGAGGAGGACGCGCCCACCGCGTACCCCTGCAACAACAGCTACACCAGCACCACGGGCGTTGTCTGACCGTCCCGCGGGTGAACGACTGCCTGCCGGTCGTCGGTGATCGCACCGACGGCCGGCAGGTCCGGTACAGGACCGAACTCACCGTCCGGGGGACACATGCTCGATCAGGGCCACCTCACCGCCGATCCCGTCTTCGTCGATTCCGTGGAGCGGATCGACGACGCCACCAGCCGGTTCGGTCCCGCCGATCGTCCGGTGCCGCCCGGCTGGCGCAGGGCGGAGGGGGGCGGCTGGGTCTATCTCCAGCATGACGAGAGCGTGTTGCCACCGCAGGGATGGAAGATCCACGTGTCGGCCACGGCCGGCGAGGCGGTCCGGGTGGTCGACACGGTCTGGGAGTACTGCGTCACGCGCGGGATCAGCTTCAAGTTCCTGCGCAGCGCCAAGATGCTGGCGCTGGTCAACGGCAAACAGGCGGCCCGCTCCAGCGGCGGGAAGCTGGTCACGATCTATCCGGCCGCCGAAGAACTGGAAGAGGCGCTGAGCGAACTCGGCGGACTGCTGCGCGGGGTGGAAGGTCCGTACATCCTCAGCGATCTGCGCTGGGACGAGGGCCCGTTGTACCTGCGTTACGGCGGGTTCCGCATGCAGTACTGCTTCGCGCCCGACGGCGAGTACGTGCCCGCCCTCACCGGGCCGGACGGCAGGCTCGTCCCCGATGTCCGCGGGACGTCCTTCCGGGTTCCGGGATGGGTGAAGGTGCCCGGATTCATCGAAGAACGCGTCCGGGCGTTCCGGACGAGCAGTTCGGGAGAGTTCCCGTACCGAGTGGAGAAGGCGCTGCACTTCTCGAACAGCGGCGGTGTCTACCGGGCCGTGGAACTGCGCACCGGTCGGAAGGTGGTGCTGCGGGAGGCGCGGCCGCACGCCGGACTGGACAACCACGGCGCGGACGCGGTCGCCCGGATGGCGCGAGAGGAGGCGATGATCACCCGGCTGGCAGGGCTGGACGTCGTCCCCCGGCTGTTCGGCCGGGTGCGTCACTGGGAACACCACTTCCTGGTCGAGGAGTTCATCGAAGGGGAGGTCCTGACCCAGGCGATCGGGAAGCGCCACCCGCTGCTGTACGGCTCCACGGACGATGTCGGTGCGTACATCCGGTGGGCGCTGGAGATCCTTGGCCGGATCGAGGACGCGGTCGCCCAACTGCACGACAAAGGGGTGGTGTTCGGGGACCTCCAACCGGAGAACATCATGGTCCGGCCGGACGGCGGCGTCTGCCTGGTGGACTTCGAGACCGCCGCCGACGTCGCCGAGGGGTTCACTCCCTCGCTGGGCACCGCCGGGTTTGTCGCACCCTGGGCCAGGTCGGGGTACGCGATCGACCAGTACGCCCTCGCCTGCGTGCGGTTGGCGGTGTTCTGCCCGCTCACTCCACTGCTGCAGTTCGACCCCGACAAGCCGGAGGAGTTGACCGGCTGGGTGGAGGAACGCTTCCCGGTGCCGCCGGAGTTCGGCAGGCGGCTGCGGGAGGATCTGGCCCGGCCGCCCGCGGGCGCCGTCCGGCCGGACTTGGCACGTCCGCCCGAGGCCGCTGACTTTCTGGGGGACACCCCGGCCGTACTGGACTGCCTGCGGGATGCGATCCTCGCCACCGCGACCCCCGAGCGCACTGACCGGCTCTTCCCCGGAGACGTCCGGCAGTTCGATCACCAGGGGGCATCCGTCGCCTTCGGCGCGGCCGGCGTGCTGAACGCGCTGCACACCACCGGACGCGGCGACTACCCGGAGTTCGAGACGCACGTCGACTGGCTGGTGCGGGCCGGCGAGGCCACCCGCTGGCCGCGGCCGGGCCTGTACGACGGGCTCGGTGGGATCGCCGTGGTGCTGGACCGGCTCGGGCGTCCGCAGCAGGCGGCGGAGACCCTCGACCGACTTCGTGGCTTCGACCTCACCGATTGCGGGCCCGCACTGTTCGGCGGACTCGCCGGCATCGCCCTGGCCTTTCTGCACTTCGGCGAGGTGGACCAGGCGGTACGCCTGGCCGACAGGATCCGGGAGCGGGCCCGGGACACCGAGCCGCCGGCCGACGCCAAAGCCGGCCTGATGTGGGGATGGTCAGGACCGGCCCTGCTCTTCACCCGGCTGTACGCTGCCACCGGCGACGAGGCCTACCTCCGCGGCGCCCGCACAGCGCTGGCCCGGGACATCGCCCGGTGCGGCGTATCGCACCCCGACGCAGTCCAGGTACGCAACGGGCAGGGCTGGATCGCCGCCCCCGATCAGGGCAGCGCGGGGATCGGCCTGGTGCTCAAGGAGTACCTCGGGCATCGGGAGGATCTGCACTTCGCGCGCCTGCTGGACCGTATCCGCAACGGACTCGGCATTGAACTGATGCTCTCTCCCGGCCTGTTCGACGGCCACGCAGGGTTGTTGTACGGCATAGCGCAGCTGGGCGGTTCGCAGGCCGTGCGCGATCGGCACCTGCGCGGCCTCCAACTCCACACTGTGCGCTGGGAGGGCGGTCCGGCCTTCGGCCACGCCGGGCTGATCCGGCTCTCGATGGACCTCGCCTCCGGGGCGGCGGGGGTGCTGCTGGCCGTCCACACCGCGCGCACCGCACCGACCGCGGATCCCCTGCGGGCTGCCGGCTCAACTGCCGGTCCGTTGCCGTTCCTCGGCCTCGCACCATGAGGACGGCCGCTTCCGACAGCCTGCGCCGCAACCGCGACTTCCAGATCTACTGCACCGGCCAGGGCTTCTCGATGCTCGGCTCGGCGGCCTCGGGGCTGGCGCTGCCCCTGCTGGTCCTCTCCTCGACCGGGTCACCGTTTCAGGCCGGCCTGGTCGAAGCGGTGTGGACCGGAGCGCTGGCACTGGCCTGCCTGCCCGGTGGAACCATTGCCGACCGCTTCGACCGCCGAACGACCCTGCTGTGCTGCGAACTCGGCCGGACTGCAGCAAGTGGGCTGCTGGCCGCCGCAGTACTCACGGGGCACACGGCACTGCCGCTCCTGCTCGCGGTGGGAGCCGTACTCGGCGCCCTCACCGCGCCCGCCATCGCCGCCGGCCTCGCCGCGCTCACCCGGATCGTCCCGGCCGACAAGCTGAGCTCCGCCATCGCCGTCAACCGGGTACGGGGACAGGGCGCGTACCTGCTCGGCCCGATGCTCGGCGGCTGGCTGTTCACGGTGTCCCCCAGCCTGCCGTTCTGGCTGGACGCGCTGTCCTTCGCGATTTCCGGAGTCAGCGTGTACTTCGTCCGAACGCCGCTGAGCGTACCGGCACCCGCGGCCGGCGAACCGGCACCGGAACGGGGTTGGCTACGGGAAAGCGGTGCGGCCTTGCGGCCGCTCTGGGCGGACCGCGTCCTGCGCCGGCTGACCCTGCTGGCCGCCGGGCAGAACCTGGTTCTGGACGGCGCATATCTGGCCGTCGTGGTCGTCAGCAGCCGCGCGGGCTCGACCGGGCTGTCGGTGGGAGCGATCGCGGCGGTGTCGGCCGTCGGCGCGCTGGCCGGGGTGCTGGTCGCGCCATGGCTCGGGGCGCGCTGGTCCCCCGGGACCGTACTGACTGTCGGCGGTACGGCCTGCGCGGTGCTGGTCTGTGCGATGGCGCTCGGCACTGGGCCGGCCTTGCTGGCGCCGCTGCTGGGTGGGTGCAGTATGGCGGTCGCGCTGTCGGGCTCGCTGATCACCCTCGCGCGGATGGTCCGTACGCCCGCTCATCTCCAGGGCCGTGTGCACAGCGCGAGCGGACTGCTCCTCATGGCGGCCCCACCGCTCGGCTCCACTCTCACCGGCGGGCTGCTGGAACAACTCCCGGCGCCAGCCGTGTTTCTGTTGCTCGGAGCCTTGCTTGTACCGCTTGCTGCGGCAACCCCGCAGATCCGGGCCGCTGACCTGGCCGCGCCGGTGGTCGCCGCGCCGGACACGCGGGATCCGCATCGTCGATAGCTGGTTTCGCGGTGTCCGCGATTGACGAGAAACCCGCCAGGCTCACCAAGTGCTCCCGGGACAGCCCCGAAGCGGATCCTCTTGCCCACTGGCAGCAGCTTGATCTGATTGTCGGAGATCCTCGGCAGCGGCTCCCTGCGCCCGCGCAGCTGGTGACGGAACGCGGGTGAGGTCGGGCAAGTTGGCGATGCGGGCCTGTTCGTGTGTGCCGGGCCTCCACGATGGTCGCGAGGTAGGGGCCAACCGTGTCGACCAGGTGGTGGCTGGTCGCAGGCAAAGGCTGCGGCAGCTCGTCGGTGGTCGGCTGCACGGCGTTCTCGCCACCGGATTTCGCGCCGTCCACGGTTGCCGCCGTCCACTGCTGCCGCCGGGCAGCCATCCACGGGGATGAAGCGGGACGGTCTACGGGGTCTCTTCTGCGTGGAGCTGAAGCGCTGGTGGAGGCTTCTCCGGGGAACGTGGCGATTCGCACGGGTCTTCGTCGGGTGTCGTCTGTCTGGGCATAGGAGATCCGGCCCTGTTATTCACGCACCCGCTATGGGCCTTGTGCTGGGATCGCCGCCGAATCTGAAGCTCTCGGTCACGGCACCGCTGGTAGGCGAAAGTGGTGCTGGGGCGCCCGGGTTCGGTCGGGCACCCCAGCCCAGATCGAGGACGGGACCACGCTGTTGAGTGCGTAGTCCGGCACTGTGTGGATCGACAGTGGCTCCTCGATCCGGCCCGGTCCACGGCGGGGGAACCGTCAACCGGAGTTCCTTGTCCGGGCCCGTCCGGAGCGATTTCGGAGTGGTTCCTCGTCCGGCCGCGCGAGCTCGGTTGCCGCCCACGATCACGCTGATTGGGGGCAGCGCCGTGAGGCGTAAGGGCGAGGTACAGGTGGCGGGGTGGGCGGACGCCATAACGGTGTCTCTCCTCTGGAAGGGCGAACGGAGCACCCTGCGGTGGCCGGCCCGCGCAGTCGCGCGGCATCTCACCACTCGCAACTGCGCGGTCACTGAAGCGGGTTGGACATACTCAAAGGGTTGCGCACGAAGATTGCAAGGTACAAAGTCTGCACTACCCACAAGTTATGGAAAGTGCCGGAAGGGGATTCTGTGGCTCGCGAAAGGTCTGGTAGGACCGTCGCGCACCTCGTTCTCGCCACCCGGCTGAAAACCCTGCGCGAAGCCGCAGGGATGTCTCGCGGGGAGGCTGCCGACGCACTCGGAGCCCACGCGGCAACCGTCCGTCGTATCGAACTGGCTGAGACATCGTTGGATGAGGGCCAGGTCCTGACCCTGCTGACGTCGTACGGCGCGGGCGCTGTTGAAATCGAAGGGTTCCTCGGGCAGCTCGCGACTGCCAATCTCCCGGGGTGGTGGCATCCGTGGCGGTCTGTCATGGACGCATGGCAGCTGGACCTGATGAGTGTGGAGTCCGCGACCCGGATCATCCGCGTGTGGGAGCCGGCGCTCATTCCTGCCCTGTTGCGTACACCGTCCTATGCCCGTGCCGTCGAAGACGTCCGCAGACCTGAGCTGTCCACCGCGGACAAGGACCGGCGGACCGAACTGCTCATGGAACGCCAGAAGCGGTTGCGTGACCAGAACACGCGTATCTGGGCAGTCATGTCAGCCGCGGCGCTGCGTACGTCTGTGGGCGGCGAGAGAGTGATGTCCGAGCAGCGGCAGGCGCTGAGGGCAGCCGTCGAGCGCACCGATGTGACCTTGCAGATTCACCCTCTGGAAGGGCCCTGCCACAGCATGACGGGCATGCCGACCGTGACTCTGTACCGGGTCGACGTGCCGGAGATCCCCGACCACGTGGTTCGTGAAGGAGGTCTGCCCGGAACCGCTGAAGTCTCAGACGCCCTGCACGCGGTGACGGCGTATCACGTGTTGCTGGACCATGCCTGCGTTACCGCACCTCATCCCGACAAATCGAAAGAAGCATTGGAATGACCGAGCCAACCCGTCCGTCCCCGCAGATCGACACGTCCGTCGCTCATAGTGCGCGCGTCTGGAATTACTGGCTGGGTGGGAAAGACCACTACCCCGCCGACCAGGCCGCCGGCGACGCCTACAGCAGCAAGTACCCCTACATTGTCCCGTTCGCGGGGGAGTCCCGGGACTTTCTGCGGCGCACCACGACCTTCCTGGCCAAGGAAGCAGGGATCCGGCAGTTCATCGACCTGGGTGCCGGGCTGCCCACGAGCAACAACACCCATGAAGTCGCACAGCGGATCGCGCCCGACTGCCGAGTGGTCTACATAGATCACGACCCGATCGTGCTGCTACACGTCCATGCGCTGCTCACCAGCACCCCCGAGGGCGCCACAGCCTATGTGCAGGCGGACATGCGTGACACGGACGCCGTCTTAACGGGTGCGGCCAAGACGCTGGACATGACCAAGCCGATCGCTCTGGTCATCAGCGATGTGCTGGGCCATATCGTGGACTGGGACGAAGCTCGGGGTCTTGTGCGCCGCCTGGTCGACCAGCTGCCCCCGGGCAGCTACCTGTCGCTGAGCCACTCCACCGCCGCGGACGAGGAACATCAAGCGGTGCAGGATGAATACAACAGCTCCGGGGCGATTCCCTACATCTTCCGTGAGCCGTCGGTGGCCATCGAGCTCTTCGAGGGCACCGAACTGATCGAACCCGGGTTTACGAGCTGGCCGCGCTGGCGCCCTGACGCGAATACCGGCCGCCTTACCGACCGCGCGGGCTGGGGCGGGGTGGCGCGGATCTCATGACGACCGGCAGTGGGGGGCCCGCGCCTGCCTCGCCTGTGCAGGTGACGCGGTATCAGGCGGTGCGACGGCTCACCCGCGCAGCGGCCCACTCGGACGCTCAGCTGATCGCTGAGGCCGCGGCCCTGGCCGAGGGCTGGGCGGTCCTGGTGGACCTCATGGGTCGCGTCGTCTGCAGCACCCCTCACTCCGCCGGACCCGAGGGGGTGCGCGCTGCCGCGCACCCCCAGCTCCACCCGCACCTGACGATCCGCAAGATGGCCGGTGCCGCCCTCGTCGTCGGACCCGGCCCTGGTACAGCATCACCCGCATCCCGCGTCGACATGGTCGCGCGGACCACCCTTGATCTGCTCAGAATGCGGGCGCGGGTTCGTCGGGCGGAAGAGACGCACCACGCCGAGCAGCGGCTGCACACCGCCGTCTTGCGTCTCCTGCTGAGCGGCCGGCCTCACTTGGCCACCGATGTGCTGGGCGTCGCCGTCACGCATGCCACGGTGTTCCGGCTTACCGGGCAGTCGGTGCATGTCGCGTACCAGGCTCATTGGCGAACAGTCCAGCCCAGCGTGTCCGTCAGCGACGCCCGCACGCTGGTGTGTGTGGAGGGAAATGAGTTGGTGGTCGTCGCGCTCCACGCCATCGGCAGTGACCGACACTCGGCACACCCGCTCGTCACGCGCATCGCCGACCGGTATCAGTTGGCCGGGGGAGTCACGGACCCTCTGCCGCTGGACATGTTCGCCACCGCGTGGGCCGAGGCCGGGAACGCGCGTCACGGCGCAAGCGCCGGCGGGCTGACGTCCGCGACCGTCCTGGGTTCGCGCGGGCTGCTCCGCGTCGTTCCCGCCCCTCGGCTCGCCTCCTGGTCCGCAGCAGTGCTCAAGCCCCTCGACCGCGAGCAGCGCCGGATGCTGGAGGCGTACCTGCGGTCGGGATCCGCTCAGGCCGCCGCGTCGGTGCTCGAGGTGTCCGAGGGCACGGTTCGCACACGGCTGCGCGGGATCGGTACTCTGCTCGCCGCCGAACTGGACAACCCCACCGTGCAGGCACAACTCCTGCTGGCGGTGCGTGCGCCTGCCGCTCCCGTACGGATCAGCTCGTCCGCATCTCTTGTTCCCGACCCCCCGCTGCCCACCGACCTGCTCAACCCCAAGGACGCCCACCGCTGGGCCTCGGACCTTCTCGAACCGCTGGACCAACCGCTGCGTATCGCCCTTCGATGCTGGCTCCAACACCGTGGCCGCACGGCCCCCGCCGCCGCTGAGTTGAGTCTGAGCCGGAGCACGCTCACCGACTGGCTGAGCAAGTGCGGCAGGGCGCTGTCCCTCGACCTGTCGTCCGCGACGGTGCGGGCGGAACTCCACCTGGCCGCCGAGACAATCGCAACTCCCGACGACGCCCCAGCTCTGTTGCCACGACGAGGAGGCAGAACGTATCGAGGGCAACGGCCCTACTGATTCGCGACGTACGGCTCGAGTAGGCCCGCACTTCGCCGCGTCAGAACGCCATCGGGTGCGGGACAGCAAGCCCGCCTCCGCCTGAGGCCTGTCCCGTAACTGCCAACTGGGGTGACAGCCGGGCTCGGACTGCGTCGTGGTCTGCGTCGGCCCAACGACGGACGTGCTGGTCGGGATGGGCCTGGGCGGATGCGGGCGTACTTTCAAATAGTTTGTGCAGGCGTGGCGGGTATGCCGCGCGGGAGGTAGGCAGGCCCAGCAGGACACGGTGGCGCATCCGTAGATCGGTGGCTCGGCGAACACCTGCATGGAGGCCTCCAGCCAGGAGTCCTTGATGTCTTGCGACTCGTCCAGAGCATGATCACGTACCTCAGCGGGTCCGTACGCTGGGGACCGATCTGCGCGCAAAGGTATGTGGGCGAAGTACCACGCCCGCACAGCACCCGCTCGCTTAGCATCCGTGCCGATCCGTAGGTACTCGACCAATGCTGCCATCACACGACGGCGTCCGAATGCGTAGACCGCCAGCTCGACGAACCAGCGGCAGAAGCTGGGATCTGGGTCGTAAACAGCTGCCGCCATCAATGGGGCGAACAACTCCTCGGGCAAACTCGCACGTTCGAGCAGTGGCTTACGCACCGCATGGGCGAGGTGGCGGGCATGCCGGCCGTCCGGCTCCATGGCGACGTCTTCGACACCCAGCAGCCGGGCCACCTGAGGTGGAACGATCAAGGCGTGGCTGGTGTGGTCGCGGCGTCGGCGCCGCCCTGGATCGACCCTTTCACCGGGCTGAGCCCAAGTCGCTCAGTAACCTGACTGCCATGACACGGGAGTGCCCTGGAGCCATGAGGCTCATGCGAAGCCGCGACCCACAAAAGCAGGAAGACGGCTTCCACCAGCTGCTGCCGCACGCTGCCGAACACCTCAACGAGCTGATCAAGCAGTTCGAAGAGGAGCAGGACGACCAGGGGCTCCGTGGCTGGCTACTCGAACTCATCGCAGCAGCCGCTTCTCCAACTGCCCTGCCGATTCTCGCTGCCCAACTCGTCGGACCCGACGAGTCGCTACGGGACTGCGCAGCCGTCGGCCTGTCGAAGCTCAACACCCCCGAAGCCCGGACCCTGCTCTGGCAGGCCAGAGCCAACGGCACAATCACCTAGATGATCTATTCCCAGGGGGTCGGTGATCGTAGGCGATCAGTGAGCGTAGGACGGCTTGTCCGGTGGCGTCGTTGTGCCAGATCGCGGCGGTCAGCGCGTAGATGCGTTGCATGACGCGGGCTATGACACCTCCGGGTGTGCGCCCTCGGTGCCGTTCGAGGTCAAGCTGTCCGTTGAAGGTCTCGTTGATCGATTCGATGACCTGTCGCAGCGGCTTGAACAGGGCTGCGCCAGGCCGTTCCCGTTCACCTTTACCGGGTAGGCCGCAGCAACTGGACTCCATGCTCGGGCAGTTCGTGTTCGAAACCACGGCCGAAGTAGTTCTTGTCGCCGATGAGAGTCTGTCGGGGGCGCTGTCGCAGAAGCTCGTGTTCGGCTGCCAGGAGGTCACGGAGGGTCTCGCGTTCGTCGGCCTTGGCCCCGGTCAGGGCGAAGGAGGTGGGCAGGCCCTGAAGGGTGCAGACCAGGCGCAGGCACAGGCCCCAGAAGAAGCGGCTGTGGCTGGCGCGGTAGCCGTATTCGGCCCAACCTGCCGGGTCGGAGCGTTTGACGGTCTCGCGGGAGCGGCCGCATTCCACCGGGGTGGAGTCCATGACCCGTACGTCGTCGCTCCACACCGAGGTGGTGGTGGCCAGGATCCGGTTGACGCTTCGCATCAGACCGGCGGCCTTGCGCAGCCGCTTGTTGTAGCCGGGCTGCTGGGGGAGGTAGGGGAAGAGGTGGCGCAGGTGGGCACGGGCATGGCGGAGCCATTTGGCCTCGGAGGTGTAGCCGGGTATGGCCTGCATCGTGGCGAGGGTGACCAGTTCGGCATCGCTCAGGCGGGGCGTGATGCCGACCGGCGGGCGCCACGGCGCCGGGTCGGGATGCTCCTTCAACATGTCGTCGGTCGTCGCATGGAGTGCCGTCGCGAGGGTGTCCACGTCGTTCGTCACAAAACGATCTTGGATACCCTCGTTCTCGTCTCCGCAGGCACCCCTTGGACCGCACCACCAGGAGGAACCAGTGTCATACCCGCAACTACTCACCCCCGAGGAGAAGCTCGCCGACGCGAAGAAGCTGTTGAGCCTCCCGCGTATCGTCGTGATCTGCGGCTCCACCCGCTTCATGACCGAGATGAACGAGGCCGATCTGCGGGAGACCAAAGCCGGAAAGATTGTCGTCAAACCGGGCTGTGACATGAAGTCGCCGCACGAACTTTGGTCCGATCCTGTCGAGGCCGAGGCGCTGAAGGTTCGACTCGACGATCTGCACCGGGCGAAGATCCGCCTCGCTGATGAGGTGCTCGTAGTCGGCGACTACATCGGAGACAGCACCCGAGCCGAAATCGCCTACGCCCGGTCGCTGGGCAAGCCCATGCGGTTCACGCACCCCGAAGTCGACCCTGACGCCTGACCGCCCGCTGCCACCTCGACAACCAGGGCCGGCAGCCCGCCGCCTGACCGTCTCGCGGTGGCTCCGGCCGCCGCCCACCCCACACCCTCCGCAGGCATCCCTTGGAATTGATCATCTAGATGTTGATGCCGAGACCGCGGGCGCCTGCGATCGTCCATCGGTTGATGAAGGAGGGCGGGTCGGTGACCTTCTCGGCCTGCAGCAGGTAGGTGACGGGCGAGTCGGACCGGATGCGGTCGCGTTCTTTGGCCGTGACGTGGTGGAGCCCGACCAGGCCGAAGCCGATCGATGTGGCGGTGACGGCCGGCCAGTGCGCTGCCGCGCCGCCGATGGCTCCCAAGGCGGGCAGTTGCGTCTGCAGGTTCATCAACCCGAGTCCCGTGCCGAGCTTGAGCCCTTTGATCGCGGCCTTGAGGTCGTTGAGTGGCTGCTCGAAGTGCGTCCGGCGGATATGCGCCACGTGGAGGGCGACGATCTGCGGATCCTGTTCTTGCAGGAGGGAGCTGGTCAGCTCGGCGTGGGCCGCGTCGAGGGCGTACGTGGCACAAGAATGATGCGGAGCGAACCTCCCAACTCCTGAATGTCTGTTGTGAACAACGCGGCCGCGCTCGATCCGGTCACGCCGCAACTTTCCGGGTCGGACAGTCCCTTTGCGAGCCTGCGGTCCGTCCGGACCGACGCGCGGGCCCGGCTGCTGGCCGGATATATCCGGTCTGCCATCGCCTTTTTGTCTGGGCCGGACCATGACAAACTGACCGCCTGTACCGCGCCCCGCTGCGTCCGGTATTTCGTGAAGGTCCACGGCCGTCAGGAGTTCTGCCAGCCGTCGTGCGGCAACCGGGCCCGGGCCGCCCGTTTTTACCACCGTCAGCGCGCAGACAGCGGGCGCTGACCGCCGCTACGCTGCGGCGCATGACCGCTTCCTCCCTGCCGGAGACGGATCCTGTCGCCGCGCGGCGTCCCCAGTACCTCGCCGACATCGCGGCCGGACTGGACCGCTTCTACGAGCCTCGTCGCACCGACTGCCCCTGGTGCGGCAGCGCCCGGCTGTCGACCAGGCTGCGCACCGTGGACCTGTTGCAGCACAAGCCGGGCCGGTTCGAACTGGCCGAATGCCTCGACTGCCGGCACATTTTCCAGAACCCTCGGCTGAGCCTGGCCGGGCTGGAGTTCTACTACCGGGACTGCTACGACGGTCTCGGCGAGCAGCAGATGGCCGCCATGTTCGAGGGCAACGCCGCCGGGCTCAAGGACCGGGCCTCGCTGCTCACCCAGCATCACCAGCCCAAGCGCTGGCTGGACGTCGGCACCGGGCACGGCCACTTCTGCAAGGCAGCCGCGGAGATCTTGCCCGACACCGAGTTCCACGGCCTCGACATGAGCGCCGGCGTCGAGCTGGCCCAGGAGCATGGCTGGATCACGCGCGGATTCCGGGGAAGCTTCCCGGAAATGATCGCGCAACTGGCCGGGAACTACGATGTGCTCAGCATGTTCCACTACTTGGAGCACACCCTCGACCCGAAGGCTGAGCTGGCCGCCGTGCTGCCGCCCGGCGGGCACCTCGTCATCGAACTGCCCGATCCCGAGTGCAAGTGGGGCCGCATCCTCGGCCGTTACTGGATGCCCTGGCTCCAGCCCCAGCACCTGAACCTGATGCCCATCGCCAACCTGAAGAAGGCGGCCGAGGACGTCGGCTTCACCGTGGTGGACGAGCAGCGGTCCGAGCCGCACGGCGGCATGGACATGGTCGCCGCCTTCGCGTTGTGGGCCAACTGGATCGTCGGCGGCAACGACGTGCCGTGGCATCCCAAGCCGCCGAGTCCGCTGCGCAAGTTCGTGCGCAAGGCCAGCATGGTCATCTCGGTGCCACTGATGGTGCTCGCGTTCCTCGGCGACAAGCTTTTCGCCCCGTACGGCCGAAAGCACGGCTACTCCAACGCCTACCGCGTGCTCCTGACCCGGAATTAGCGCCCGGGATCCGGGCGCTGCTGTTGTGCAGGGAAGGACGCCTTACCCGCGTTGAGTGCGGGTAAGGCGTCCTTCCCTGCATGACGAGGGGGTGAGGCGGGGGACGAGTGGGTCAGTCGAGCAAGCCGGTTCGGACGGCGTGCAAGGCCGCTTGCATCCGGTCCTGCACGCCGAGCTTGGACAGGATCGCGCTGACGTGCGTCTTGACGGTCGTGCCAGGTTCTCACGACGCACGGATACAGCGACCGACCGGTCCCGAGACACCACACCTGATGCGCCCGTTGAGACGCGAGGGTTGACGGTACTTCAGCACCCCCTCTAAGTTCACGGCTTGTAAAAAGCCGTGAATCCCTTGTGTCACCGCACTGATCGTCAACCACAGTCGCATCAGCCTCCCGCCTTCGGAACGCCCCGCCCGATCCAGCGCCCGCACCGCACGCCCAGCGTCGGACGGGCGAGTCTCACCGGCTCACACCGAGCGATAGGCGACATCCCCCACTCGATCAGGAGTTCCCGTGCCTCTGAGACACCCACACTGGTGGCGACCGCGCTCCCGGATCGCCAGTCCCGTGGTGCGCAGCCGTCGGGCCACGCTCGCGCTAACGGCGACGGCGGTCGGCGCGCTGCTCGCACCCGTCGCTCTGACCACAGTGAACGCACCGTCGGCCCAAGCAGTCGGCGCTCCCGTTCAGGTGTACTTCAGCTCGGAGTCGACCGCCTCGGGTTTCGGCCCGGCCAACGCGAACTGGTTCACCAACCCGGCGGCGGGGCTCGCCTCCACCCAGTATCAGTTGTCGCGACAGTCCGACCTCACCGCGGTCACCGCGTCGGGCACGGCCACCATCACCGCTGACACGGCCACCCGTTACCAGTCCGTCCTTGGCGTCGGCTCCTCGCTGGAGGAGTCCACGATCTACAACCTGTCCCGGATGAGTGCCTCCGCGCGTACCGCAGCGCTGCGCAAGCTCGTCGACCCGGTCAACGGTGCCGGGTTCAACATCGCCCGGATCCCGCTGGGTTCGAGCGACTTCACCTCGCGGCAGTTCTACACCTACGACGACGGCGCGGCCGACCCGAGCCTGTCGCGGTTCTCCATCCAGAAGGACATCGACTACAAGATCATCTCGGTCCTCAAGGAAGCGAAGGCGATCAACCCCAACCTGCTGTTGTTCGGCAGTGTGTGGAGCCCCCCGGCCTGGATGAAGAACAACAACAGCCTGATCGGCGGCACGCTTCCCGACGCGAACATCCCTGTGCTCGCCACCTACTTGCGCAAGGCCGTCACCGCCTACGCGGGCCAGGGACTGCCGCTGTACGCCGTCACGATGCAGAACGAACCGCTGTTCTCGCCGCCGGACTACCCGGGCATGACGCTCACCGCCGACCAGGAACGCAGGATCGCCACCGCGCTGCGCGGCGAACTGAACAGCAACGGCGCGTCGGCCACCAAGATCTGGGCCTACGACCACAACTTCGGCGACGGCCCGACCTACACCGCCGGGGTCCTCGGCAGTCCCGGCTCACCCAGCAGCGCGTTCAGCTCGGTCGACGGCGTCGCCTTCCACGACTACGGCGGGGATCCGACCGCCATGGCACAGGTCAAGTCGAGCTACCCGACCAAGGACGTGGCCATGACCGAGCGCGCCGTGTGGGGCACCGCCGGCGCGGACCGGATCGTCCAGTACTTCCGCAACCAGTCGATCATGTACCAGGACTGGGTCACCATGCTCGACCAGAACCGCAGCCCGGAGCAGTGGTCCGGTGCACCCGACCCGACCATGTTCATCCAGTCGCCGAGCAACCCGGACACGTACTGGGCACTGCCCGAGTACTACATCGTCGGCCAGTTCTCGAAGTTCATCGCACGCGGCGCCACCCGGGTCCAGACGAACAACGGCACCAGTGGCAATGTCACCAACGTCGCCTTCCTCAACCCTGACGGCAGCCTGGTGACCGTCGTGGTCAACCAGACAGCTTCCAACCAGCCCTTCACGTTGCGGGCCGCCGGCCAGCAGGTCAGCAGCACGCTGCCCGCCAAGACGGTGGGCACGTACATCTGGCCCGACGTCGGCGGGGGCACCAGCGGATCTGTGGACCCGACGAAGTGGTACACGGTCACCAACGCCAACACCGGCAAGTGCGTTGACGACGCGGCTGGTTCGACCGCCAACGGTGCCGCCGTGCAGCAGTGGGCCTGCGTGTCCGGGAGCACCAACCAGCAGTGGCAGTTCCAGCCCACCGACAGCGGCTACTACAAGGTCGTCAGCCGCAACGCGGCCAACGCCGTCTGGGACGTCACCGGCGGGACGGGCGCCGGCAACGGAGCGAAGATCCAGCTCTGGGCCTACGGCGGCGGTACCAATCAGCAGTGGAAGGCGGTTCCTCAGGCAGGCGGCACGTACACCCTGACGCCACGCAGCAATCCCGCCCAGTGCCTGGACGTCACCGATGGCTCCGCCACCGACGGCGCCCGGCTCCAGCAGTGGACCTGCTCCGGCGCTGCTGCCCAGTCCTTCACACTCACCCCTCAGTAGGCCGGATCGGCGCTGCCCGGAGTCCGGCACCCGCGGTGCCGCAGGACGCCGGGCAGTGCCACCCGGGAAAGAGGCGGTCGGCCGGCAGGGTGCGGCGGCAGCCGCCTGTCAGATTGCCCGGAAGATCTCGATCTGCGCCCCGACGGAGTTCGGACGAGACGCCGTTGCAGAGTCTGCTCGCCCACCTGGTGGAGGCGGTCCAGGAGGTGAGGGCCTGGGCCGTTCGCGCGGCGGGTTCACCGCCCAGCTCCACCTGAGCGCGGACGGCCGCTGTCGCCCCCCTGTCCTTGATCGTCACGCCGGGGCAGCGGGCGGACCCCGGCAGCGTCCAGGACTGACCGAGACCGGTCAGTACAGGTCCGACCGAGCCGGTCACCAGGTGGCCGTAGCCGGTAAGCGCGGTCGCGAGATGGTGCGGGATGCGCGAGCCGGGTGGCACATCGTCGAGTACGACAAGCGTGCGGTAGCCGCGGATGAGCTGCTCGCACTCCGCACGGGTCGGCTTCACCGGTTCCGGGGCGGAAAAGAGCTGATCGAAGATCATCTGTAGTACGTCGTCCAACGGCGCGGCACCCACGCGTACGTACACGGCAGGCGCCCAGCGCCTCCACGCAGACAAGGCCTACGACATCCCCCACCTGCGGAAATGGTTATGCGCTAAACGCATCGGCGTGCGCCTCGCCCGCAAAGGCATCGAGTCCAGCGAACGATTGGGTCGCCGCCGCTGGGTGATCGAGCGGACGATGTCGTGGCTGTCGGGCTACCGACGACTCAGCCCTCGCTACGAACGTAATCCCCGCAACTACCTGGCCTTTCTCGGCCTCGCAGCTGCCTTGTGCTGCTACGAACGACTCGTCCGCCTCACCACATAGGACACCGTCTAAACCCCTTGGAATCGATCATCTAGGCAAACTCGATGTCCTCACCGAAGTCGACACAGGTAGCTTCACCAGGAAGGAGTAACCGTCCCGCAATCAGCGACCCTGCCCTAGCCTCACCCGGAAAGGATCACCAGCTCACGGACCCTCCTCTGATGGCTCCCTGCGGCGCCTGGCCTGCCGAATCTGTTCGTGCCAGTACTGCTGCGCAGGGCGACGTCGCTCTGCGCATACTCCGCAGACGCCACGATGCGACCGAAGCCGAAGCCGGCAGGCGTTCGTGCCTCAGCGCCGTGCGGACGCCAGCGCCGCGCCAATCTCGGCGACAGAGGCGGGAGCGGCCGGCTGGTTGAGGTACTGGTCGTTTTTGGTCGCCGCGTAGGGTGCACAGAAGGCCGGAGTGCCCATCTGTGAGCGCCAGCTTTCGGTGAGGGGTCCCATGTCGACGGAGTCATACCCGAGCAGCGAGAGCAGTTCGGCGGCGTGCTTCTTTGCCTCCTGGTCGTTGCCGGCGATCGGCAGGGCGGTGCGGTCGGCCGCGTCCACGGGCCGCGGCAGTGCCGCCAGGTGTGTGTAGTTGATGTTGTTGAACGCCTTCACGACGTGCGCCTCGGCCAGATGCCGCTGGAGCAGTTCGCTGTCGGTGAGCTCCCGCGCTTCGAGTTCCGGGATGAGGCCGTCACGCGGGGCCCAATAGTTGCCGGTGTCGATGACCGTCTTGCCGACGAGAGGCTTCCGGGGGACCGTCCCGACAGCGCCGACCGGGATCGTCACGACGACCCAGTCACCGGCGGTTGCCGACTGCGTGGGAGTGGCCGCACGGGCCTGCGGCCCCAGTTCGTCCACGAGGCCGGAAAGTGTCTGCGGCTCTCGCGAGTTGCTGAGCACGACGTCCAGTCCGGCGTCGACTGCCAGACGGGCGAGCGTGCTTCCGATTTGTCCGCTGCCGATGAGTCCAAGTGTCGCCATGCCTGGGACAACCTCCCGGTTGAGTGCCGATCCGCACGAGTGTCTCTCGTCGGTTCCCGAAGTGAGAGTCGTGCGGATCAGCAGTGACTGTTGAAATACATCAAGAACTGCGGTCCCGCTCCGCCCCGGCGAGCGGGGTTTTCGCCTGCCCGGAGCCGCGAGAGGGCGGAACGTACGTGCCGTGCGTGGCTGTGGACGAGGCCGCCGTGGGCCCGTACCGGCGCCGGCTGTCGTGCCCTGGGGCGACAGCCGGCGGCGTGTGACGGAGTTGTCCCGGTCACGCGGCCGGGTCCGGTTCGGCAGCCACCCTCCGCGGCCCGCTGTGCTGGCGTGGGGAACGGGCCGCAGCGTGATCAGTAGACGTAGGGGATGTCGTGAATGACGCCCAGGTGACGGATGCGCCAGTCACCGTCGGTCCGGCGGAAGCTGAAGCGGTAGTACCCGGACTCGATGGGCTTGATGGTGCCCTGGGCGCCGAAGGTGCCCTCGGGCCACCCGCCCTCGGGCTTCCTGGTGCCGACGACGTCGAAGGTGATGAACTGGGTTTCGATGCTCGCCTCGTCGCCGTCGACGGAGACCAGGTGGTCGTAGGTGGTGTGGTGACTCCAGCCCAGGGGCGGATGCGGCGCCATCGACGTGGACATGGCTTCCGCGATCTGCGCCCCTCCGGAGAGGGTTCCCAGCAACTCATCCCCATCGGGCCCGCGGTGGTAGTGGACCGAGACGTCTGCGTCGGCCTCGAAGAGCTCTGCCAGCGCCTTGCCGTCGCGCTGGTCCGCAGCCCGGGTGTATCGGGAAACGATCTCCCTGATCTCGTTCTCGGTGCTCATGACGTTCTCCGGTTCTCTCTGTGATGCCGGTCGGTGACCGGGCTTGCAGGGCAGACGGGCGACCGGTCGCTTGTGCGCCGCAGACGGGCACCTCGGCCCGCAATCTGCATGTGTGAAAAGTACATATCCTTGAAAGGAAGTGCAACTGTAGGAGTTGCTAATATGGGGGCGTCGGGAGTCACCCGGACTGAGCAGCCGACGAAAGGGGTGCGACCATGCTGGACGTGCGGTTCTCCAGCGCGCTGAAGGCCATGCTCCTGCTGGGCCATGCCGAGGAAGAGGGCAGTCCCGTCCTTAGCTCGACCCAGCTCGCCAGGAGTCTGGACACGAACCCGAGTCTGGTGCGCAAGCTGATGGTCCCGCTGGTGCAGGACGCCCTCGTCGTGTCCATCAAAGGCCGCAGCGGGGGTGTCCGCCTCGGTCGGCCCGCGGACCGGATCACACTGGGGGAGATCTACCGCTCAGCCATCGGGGACAAGCCGCTCTTTGCCCCCCGGCGCGAGGGGCCCCGGGAGTGCCTGGTCACCAACCACTCCGCCGAGTACTTCGCCAGGCTCACCGACGAGACCGAGGCAGCCGTCCTCAGCGCGCTGGCAGGCCGCACCCTCGCCGACAGCCTCGACGAGTTGCGCGCCATCGACCGGGCCGGTGATACTCCCGCTTCGGAACGGCCGCTGGTCGCGGCCCGTCATTAGCGTCGCGCTTTCACGGAGCACGTTGCGCGACCGGTCACCAGGCAAGCGAAAAGCATCTTGACCAGCAAGAATGATGCCGACGATTTCCGAATCGCAGCGCCCGTCGGACGCACTTCTCAGGTGAGCTCGCATCGTGCCGCGGTGGCATGGAGTGTCCGATCCTCGTGACTGCCCCTGCTCCGAAAACCGTTCGTGCGTGCGATCAGGCACCTCTACGCTCCGGGACATGCTGCCTGCCGTGCTCACGGATGAAGAGTGGACTGCCGTTGTCGGCGTCGAGGAGATCATGCAGCCAGGCGCTGAGCATCTGGCTGCCCGTCTGGGTCTGGCGGGCCAATCCCTCCGGCGATATCCCGAAGGGTCCTTTCCCGTCTACGCAGTTGGTGACCGGCACGTGCTCAAGCTGTATCCCACAGTCTGCGCTGAGGACGGCCGCACGGAAGCACGGGTTCTGGAACACGTCCAGGGCAAGCTGCCTGTTGCCACCCCAGAGGTCCACGCCGACGGCGAATACGAGAACGGCTGGCGCTACATCCTCATGTCGCAGCTTACCGGCCAGGGGCTGGCCGATTCGTGGCCGAGTGTGCCGGGAGTTGACCGGGAACGGTTGGCAAGCGAGGTCGGCGAGACGCTCGGGGCACTCCATGCTCTCGACACGGAGCCGTTGCGCGGTGTACTCGGCCCACCCAGCTGGAGTGCCTTTCTAACCCAGCAGTGTGGAACAGCCGTGGCGCGGCAGCGCAAGGACAGGCTGCCAGATCTGTGACTGGAACAAATACCGGAGTTCCTTCAGTCTGTACCGCTGGCCAGTGAACCGGACCGGGTGCTGTTGCACACTGACGTCATGCGTGAACATCTGCTGGCGGATTCGAGCCGGTGGACGCTGAGCGGGCTCTTCGATTTCGAGCCTGCCATGCTCGGCGACCGTGCGTACGACTTCGTCGCCGTCGGCGTCTTCCTCTCCCGAGGCGATCCGCGTCTGCTCGGCCGGATCATGGCCGCCTACGGCCGTGTCTTCTCGCCGCGCGAACTGCTTGCGCACACCTTCGTGCACGTCTACAGCAACCTCCCCTGGTACTTCAGGGTGCTGCCGGCGCCGCGGACGGCCACGCTGGACTCGCTGGCAGAGGCGTGGTTCGGCACCGTGTGAACTCACGAACCCGCCAATCGGTGGTGTCCGAGGTCTGATCGCAAACGCGAGAAGTGCTCCTGACCTGCAACGATAGGACTTGCCGAGAGTCTTGTTGGCTGCGAGGAAAGAAGCACTTCCCAGGTGACCACGCGTATCGGGTCTTACCCGCGTCTCCGAGTTGAGGGCAGCGGTCGCGGAATGGTTTCGCAGGCCGGGGCGGTGCTGTTGGTAGAGACAGTTCGCAAGACCGGGCTAGACAGTGCGATATCGGCGGCGTTGACACCGTGGCGCAAGCGCCGGGCGGTACACGATCCGGGCAAGGCCCTGCTGGACGTCGCGCTCGGAGTCGCTCTGGGCGGGGACTGCTTGGCAGACGCGGCGATACTGCGGGCCGAACCCGAGGTGTTCGGCCCGGTGGCCTCCGATCCGACCATCTCCCGTCTGCTCGACACGTTCGCCGCAGCCGGGCCGAAGGCCCTGGCCGCGATCCGCACGGCCCGAGCAGAAGTACGCTCCCGTGCCTGGGAGTTGGCCGGTGCGAAGAGTCCCGCCGTCGATGGATCAGTGACCCTGGACCTCGACGGCGTGCTGGTCCCGGCGCACTCCGAGAAGCAGGACGCCACCGCGACCTGGAAGAAGACCTTCGGCCATCACTCCCTGCTCGCATTCGTCGACCACGGCCAGGTCGGTTCCGGCGAGCCGGTGGCCGCCCTGCTACGGCCCGGCAACGCGGGCTCCAACACCGCGAGCGATCACATCGAAACCACCCAGCTCGCCCTGGCCCAACTGCCCAAAGCCTTGCGGCGGGGCCGGCAGACGCTGATCCGGACCGATTCCGCCGACGGCACCCACGCCTTCCTCGGCTGGCTCTCCAAGCCGGGCCGATGGCTGTCGTATTCGGTGGGAATGACCATCACCGACGCCGTCCACCAGGCGGTGCTGGAGATCCCGAAGAGGGCGTGGACGCCGGCCTACGACTCCGGCGGCACCGAGCGACCTGGGGCCTGGGTCGCGGAGATCACCGACCTGCCCGACCTGACCACCTGGCCCAAGGGGATGCGGCTGATCGTCCGCAAGGAACGGCCGCATCCCGGCGCCCAGTTGCGCTTCACCGACCTCGACGGACTACGGCTGACCTGCTTCGCGACCAACACCCAGGGCGGTCAGCTCGCCGACCTGGAACTGCGTCACCGCCGTCGGGCCCGCTGTGAGGACCGGATCCGAAACGCCCGCGACACCGGCCTGCGCAACCTGCCCCTCCACGACACCGCGCAGAACCAGATCTGGCTCGAGATCGTCTCCCTCGCACTCGATCTCCTGGCCTGGATGCCGATGCTCGCGCTGACCGGCGACACCCGCCGCTGGGAACCCAAACGACTCCGGCTGCGGCTGTTCTCCACCGCCGCACAACTTGTGAACACCGGCCGCCGCCACTGGCTCCGCCTGCCCGACAGATGGCCCTGGACCGACGTCATCACCCAAGCAATCGACCGGCTCCAGGCCCTGCCGAACCCTGGCTGACCAGCCACTTCGACTGTCCCAACAGCCACACCACCACCCCGGGAAAGTGGAACCCGGCGCCCACCCGTCGCGAAAGCCGGGTCCTCGGCCCGCCCCGGCACCGAAAAGACCGCACCACACAAACGCAGAGTCCCCGTCAGCGAACTAGCGAGGACCCATGAATGATCGAGGTTAGGCGCTCGACCTTGCCGTTCGTCTGCGGGCGATAGGGGCGCGTGCGCTTATGAACGATATCGGCGGCGCTGAGAGTCTGGCCGAACAGGCGGGATCTGTAGCAGGAGCCATTGTCGGTAAGGACGTGCTCGACGGTGATGCCGTGCTCGGCGAAGAAAGTATTCGCGCGCCGCCAGAAAGAGGCCGCGGTCTCTTTGCATTCGTCGGTCAGAACCTCCCTGTACGCGAGCCGGGAGTGATCGTCGACAGCTGTGTGGACGATGCTGTAGCCGATAACGGGACTGCCGCCCCTACGCGCGTCGGTTGTGGCCCGCCGATTGCCGGCGGCCTGCTGGCGGGGCATGATCCGATGTCCGCCGCCGTCGCGAATGTTGCCGAGCTTCTTGATGTCGACGTGGACCAGTTCGCCGGGACGTGATCGTTCGTAGCGTCGGATGACCTGACCGGTGGGCCGGTCCATCCAGCGCAGCCGGTTCAGGCCGTGGCGGGTCAGGACGCGGTGGACCGTCGAGCTGGGTATGCCCAGGATCGGGCCGATCCGTGCAGGGCCGAGCTTGCGGTCGCGTCGTAGCTCGCAGATGCGATTCTCGACATCGGCAGGGGTTCGGTGCGGTGTCGTCAGGGGTCGACTGGAGCGGTCATACAACCCCGGCTCGCCTTCGGCTCGCCACCGCCGTACCCATTTGTGGGTTGTGGTGCGGGAGATGCCCATTTCTTCGGTGGCGTGGGCGATGGGCCTGCCAGCGCGGACCCGGTCGACGAGGAGCCGTCTGCCGTGGATGGTCAGCCCGGCATGGGGATGGGGCACGGGAAACCTCTGGGATCGGTGCGGAGTCTGGTGCGGAGGCTGGGCTTGTGCCCGAGGGCGCCGATCTGGTGATCGACGTCCTCGGGCGACAGAGGACGAGCCTTGTGGGCGGCGAGTCAGGCCAGGCTGTCTGCGCGCCCCACTGGATCTATTCGGCCCAGGCACGCTCCAGCTGGGTACGGAAGGTGGCGGGCTTTCGCCCGATCAGCTCGGCCAGCGTCGAGTCGACAGCGGTGAACTCGCCATTGCGCGCCGCGGCGAAGATGCTCAGCATCAGGTCGGTGATCGGGGCCGGGGCGCCGTGCGCCAGGACCTGCTCCCGGAAGACGCCGTCGGGGACGACGGTGCGGGTGAAGGGCCGTCCGGTGGCCTCGGACGCGATCTCGGCGATGGTGTCGAAGTCGAGCGCCGCCGGGCCTGTGAGCGCCGGGGTGGGCCCCTCGAAGCGGGCCTCCTCGGCGAGAATCACCGCAGTGGCCTCGGCGAGGTCGTCGTGGCCGGTCCAGGCGACGGGACCGTCGGCGGGGAGGGCGATGTCGCCGGTGTGGCGGGCGGACTCCAGGAACTGCAGGGCGCTGGAGGCGTAGAAGCCGTTGCGCAGCGCGGTCCAGGGCAGGCCGGTGGCGTGCAGCAGGTCCTCGGTCTGGGCGTGGTCCCGGCATGCCTGGAAGCGGGCGTCGTGGGCGGCGCCCATCTGACTGGTGTAAAGGATGCGACCGACGCCGGCCTGCACGGCGGCGTCGATGGCGGCGCGGTGGCCGCTGACGCATTCCTGGCCTGTGCGGTCGAGGGAGACGAGGAGCAGTTGCTCGGCGCCCTCGAAGGAGTGTACGAGCGAGGTGGGGTCGTCGAAGCTGCCCTGCCGGACGCGGACGCCGCGGTCGGCGAGGTCCTGGGCCTTGCGGGGGTCGCGGACGCTGATGCCGACGCGGTCGGCGGGGACGCGCTCCAGGAGGCGCTCGACGGTGCGGCGGCCGAGCTTTCCGGTTGCTCCGGTAACGATGATCATTGAGTTCTCCGCAAACTGTTTCCGATGGAATCGTAATTACGGTAACACTGGAAATTCCAGTGGAACCAGATCCTCGGTAACATCGGTTCATGGCTACGCGCGACTCAACCGACAGTCCCCGGCGCCGCATCGTCGACGCCGCCGTCGAGCTGCTGGAGAACGGCGGCCCTGACGCGGTGAGCACCCGCGCGGTCGCGGCCGCGGCCGGAATGCAGCCGCCGGCGATCTACCGCCTCTTCGGCGACAAGGAGGGGCTTCTTGAGGCCGTCGCCGAGCACGGTTACGCGCAGTTCCTGGAGAAAAAGCGCGCGCAGCTCGACCCCGCCCCACAGGACCCGGTGGAGGAGCTGCGCCGCGGCTGGGACATGGTGGTCGAGTTCGGGGTCTCCCGCCCCGAGCTGTTCGCGGTGATGAACCGGGCCATGGGCCGGGGATCGGACGCAGCACACCATGCGGGCTTGGAGATCCTCCATGGGCGGGTGCGCCGGCTGGCTGCCGGGGGGTGGCTGCGGGTCGACGAGGAGCTGGCCGCCCAGATCATCCAGGCAACCGGCCAGGGCGCGGTCACCACCTGGCACTCCACCCCTGCGGACCGCCGCAATCCTGCGCTGTTGACCGTCCTGCGCGAGTCCATGGTCGCGGCTGTCACTCGCGCCGAGCCGGTGGTCCCCGCCTCGGAATCCGGTCCGGCCGCGGCGGCCCGCGCGCTGCGCGCCGCCCTCCCCGACGGTGCCGATGTCCTGAGCGACGCCGAGCAGCGCCTGCTGCATGAGTGGCTCACACGCCTGGCGGCGGACGGTGGCACGCCACACGCCTGACCATGCGTCAGGCGCCTTCGTACAGGTCGAACCTCCCGAGGAGAGATCGTGCGATGAAGCAGCGTCCACGGGATGCGACAGTTGGCGACCACGCGACTCCGACCGGCTTCCCCTTACCCATAACGTGCCGCCAACCTTGATCACGTCTCCGCCGCCCACTGTTAACAGCGCTCGTGGTCAATACAGCTAGGAAGCAGCTCACGTGCCACGTCTCTCATCCGCGGCGTCGAGCTGGGGGAGTTCCTGCCGTGGATCGGCACACAAGCGCAGTCGGACGCCGGGCTGCCCGGGATCGACCGGCACATCGACTACTCCAGCCCCCTCTGTCACCACCTCGTGCGAGACCGGGTGGATAGCTGACCGAGCCCCTCCCGTCGGCACGCCCCGCGCCCTACGGTGGACCGCGAGAAGCCTGAATCCCGCTCGGTGCGCGCTGGAAACAGGTAGCCGCCCTCTTGCGTCGCCGACGTCCGGCTGCTTCTTCCTCGCTGGGTGGGGGGGTGCCCCTATGACTTTGGTCAAGGGGTGATCGGGGTTGGTGGTTGGTAGAAAGTGCCGTCGCGGAGCATCGCGAAGAGCACGTCGGCTC
>NZ_JBFBEA010000034.1:0-91510 GCF_040683495.1 Streptomyces sp. NPDC093544
CCCGAACACGCGGGCACCGCACGGTAACCGCGGGGGGTGGGGCCGGGTGGCGCTGCCACCGGGCCCCTCCTCCGTCTGTTCGCCAGACCTACAGCGCGCTGAATCCCACCTTGCGCTGGGTGGGCTCGCCGAGCTCCACGTACGCGAGGCGGTCGGCCGGAACCAGGACCTTGCGGCCGTGGTCGTCCACGAGGCTCAGCAGCTGCGACTTGCCGGCCAGCGCGTCGGACACCGCGCGCTCGACCTCTTCCGGGGTCTGACCGCTCTCCAGAACGATCTCGCGGGGCGCGTGCTGCACGCCGATCTTGACCTCCACGGCTTTGTCCCTCCGACGGTCAGTGATGTGCGCGTGTGTCCGCGCCGTACGCAGCACACATTAGCCCGGTGAGGGGATGCGCATGCTCCGCCCAAGAACGCCAGGAGCGAACAGCGGGCGGGAACAAACGGGCGGCCGATGGTGACCGGCGCGAACGGGTCGGTGATGATCCGTCCGCGCGGGTCGGTCGTGATCCGTGCGCGCGGCTCAGTGGTGACCTGTTCGCACGGATCAGTGGTTATCCGTGCTGTGCAGTGGGAAACCCGCGATGCCCCGCCAGGCCAGCGAGGCCAGCAGCTGGACCGCATGCTCGCGCGGGACGCTGCGGTCGCTGTGCAGCCAGGACCGGGCCACCACCTGGGCCAGGCCGCCCAGGCCGGAGGCGAGGAGCATCGACTCGTCACGTGACAGGCCGGTGTCCTCCGCGATGACCTCGCAGATCGCCTCGGCGCACTGGTGCGTGACCTTGTCCACGCGCTCGCGGACCGCGGGTTCGTTCGTCAGGTCCGACTCGAAGACCAGCCGGAAGGCGCCGCCGTCGTCCTCGACGTACGCGAAGTAGGCGTCCATCGTCGCGTGTACACGCAGCTTGTTGTCCGTGGTGGACGCGAGTGCCGTCCGTACGGACTGGAGCAGGGACTCGCAGTGCTGGTCCAGCAGGGCGAGGTACAGGTCGAGCTTGCCCGGGAAGTGCTGGTAGAGGACCGGCTTGCTGACGCCCGCTCGCTCGGCGATGTCGTCCATGGCGGCCGAGTGGTACCCCTGCGCAACGAATACTTCCTGGGCGGCGCCGAGGAGCTGGTTGCGTCGGGCACGGCGCGGCAGGCGAGTGCCCCGCGGGCGCGCCGCCTCTGTCTGCTCGATGGCTGTCACGCCGCCTCCCAAAATTGTCCACATGCGGTGAGCGCCGCGCCGCCATCGTACTTTTCGGTAACCGTGGTGTGCGCGGTGCGAGCGCACAATTTCACGTACCGGACGCCGAGCGATAACGGCACACACAGTGCCGAACGGGGGCGAGGCGGGCGCTTCGAGCTCTCGGTGGCCTGATGACCGGCCTGATGACCGGCCTGATGGCTGGGCTGATCAGCGGCTCCCTTCCGGGACGGCCGCGTCAAGGGTGGCCGTGGTGACAGTGCCGGCGGTGGCCGGGTCACCGGCGGGCCGTCACCGGTAGTCGTCCTCGTCGAGTGCTACGACCCTGGCCTGCTCGGCGAGGTCCCCCTCGTCCGCGTTGGCGGGGTCCCCGACCGTCGTCAGGTCGTCCTCCTGCGGTTCCAGGCCCGTGCGCTGTTCAGCCGCGTCGGCCTCGGGGTCCTCTGGGCCGAGCTCCTCGGGCTCGTCCTCGTTCGCGAAGGTCTCGGGGTCTGTGGGGTCCACTGTCATGATTCCTCTTCCCGAGCGGTGCGGGTGTTCCCGAGCGGTGCGGGTGGTCCCGACCCGGTGCGCGTGCGCTCCGGGTCGAGATGCGCCCTCGTGCGAGATTCCCTCCCGTACGAGATACGAGTGCCCTCGTCTGAGCCTAGGAGACACTCGATCGGGGCGCGATGCGATCGATTCGCCACTTGCTCGCGATCCGGCACGGCGAATATCGGCGATCTGTGACGCCGAATGTGGCCGATCGGTGGCGCCGAATGTGGACGATCCGTGACGCCGGACGGATCTGTGACGGCGAACACACGAACCACTGCGTGATCGTCTCGTAACATTGCCGCATGTCTTCGACCGAGCTGCCCTCCGTGCTGGCCGCCACTGTCACACCGAAGGTCGGTGCCGTCAGGGTCGCGGCGGGTGAGCGGCTGAGGTCGGTCGGCCTGCCCGGGATCACGCTGACGGTGCGGTCGAGGCCGCCCGTCCGTGCGGGACTGCCGCCCGCGTTGTACGTGCATGGCCTCGGCGGTTCCTCGCAGAACTGGTCGGCGCTGATGCCGCTGCTCGACGACCTCGTGGACAGCGAGGCCCTCGATCTGCCCGGCTTCGGGGACTCGCCGCCGCCGGACGACGGGGACTACTCGGTCACCGGGCACGCGCGCGCGGTCATCCGTTACCTCGACGCGTCCGGCCGCGGGCCCGTGCACCTCTTCGGGAACTCGCTCGGCGGCGCCATCACCACGCGCGTCGCGGCCGTACGGCCCGATCTCGTCCGCACCCTGACGCTGGTCGCGCCCGCGCTGCCCGAGCTCCGGGCGCAGCGCACCGCGTGGCCGACCGTGATGATCGCGCTGCCCGGGGTGGCGGGGCTGTTCACCAAGCTCACCAAGGACTGGAGCGCCGAGCAGCGTGTAAGCGGGGTTCTGGCGCTCTGCTACGGGGATCCCGGCATGGTGACGCCCGAGGGGCTCCGCGAGGCGGTCGAGGAGATGGAGCGGCGGCTCGCCCTTCCGTACTTCTGGGACGCCATGGCGCGGTCGGCGCGCGGCATCGTGAACGCGTACACGCTGGGCGGCCAGCACGGGCTGTGGCGCCAGGCCGAGCGGGTCCTCGCGCCGACGCTCCTCATCTACGGAGGCCGAGATCAGCTCGTCGCCTACCGCATGGCCCAGCGCGCCGCCCGCGCCTTCCGCGACTCCCGGCTGCTGACGCTCCCGGACGCGGGGCATGTCCCGATGATGGAGTACCCGCAGACGGTGGCCACGGCCTTCCGTGAACTCCTCACGGACTCCGGCGAGTTGACTTCGGCGTTGGCTCCATCGGGCCCATCGGCTTCATCGTCGTCGTCCGCCGCCGGTGCGGGGAGCTGAGGCGGGTCGTGGGACGTCATAGCCGTCGGGGGCGGGCCGACAACAGCGTCGACAAGACCAAGAAGGTCGACGACGCCAAAAACGTCAACGACAACGTCAACAACAACGTCAGCAGCGTCGACAAGGTCGGCAACAGGGATGCCTCGGAGCTGGCCGGTGTGCCGGTGGCAGGTCCCGGTGCGGCCGGCGGTGCGAGTGCGGGGGCGGCTTCGGCGCAGGGTGCGGTGGGTCCGATGCCTCCGATGGGCAGGGCACCGGCTCGCGGGATCCCGCGTCTCCCGGACGGGACTCCGGCGCATGGTGTGCCCCGTTTCCCGGACGGGACTCCGGCGCATGGTGTGCCCCGTTTCCCGGACGGGACCCCGGCACACGGTGTGCCCCGTTTCCCCGACGGGACGCCCGCGCACGGTGTCCCCCAGGTGCGCGGAGGTCACCCCGAGCCGCGTGAACCGGGCGGTGCCTGGGGGCAGTTGAGGGGTGGCGTTCCGCAGGGTGGCGGTCCGCCCGGGCATTCCGGCCCACGGATACCACCACAGCGCCAGACGGTCGCGCCGGGCCTCCTGCAGGACCACGTCAACGCCTTCGACGGCGCCTTCGGCGAGGACGACGACGTCTTCGCGCCCCGCACCGGCGCCCCGCGTCGCGGCGACCCCTACAGCTCCGTCACCGACTGGGACGACTGGGACACGGACGCCGACGAGAAGCGGCTGCCGGAGGGCGAGGAGCCGGGGAAGGGCAAGAGCGGCAAGGGGCGGACGTTCACCGGGATCGCGGCGGCCGCCGTCACCACCGTGCTCGCCGTCATCGTGGCCGGCCAGGTGGCAAGCGGGCGTGAGGACGCCGGGAGCGAGGACACCGGCGTACGCGCGCAGTCCGCCAGTGGTGGCGGCACCGGACTCCTCGACGTCCCGGTGTCACCGGCTCCGTCGGTGACACCGAGCGCGGCGCCGCTGACGTACGCCCAGAAGATGGCGAAGAAATACGCGCTCGGCGCGACCCTCGACGGATCGGGGGAGTTCGACGCGGTCCCCGGGCTTGCCAAGGCACCCGGCAAGGGACAGAAGTTCACGTATCGCGTCGACGTGGAGCAGGGGCTCGGTCTCGACGCCACGCTCTTCGCGCAGGCCGTGCAGAAAACGCTGAACGACGACCGGAGCTGGGCCCACAACGGCAGCCGTACCTTTGAGCGGATTTCCTCCGGGGAGCCCGATTTCGTGATTACTCTGGCGAGCCCGGGCACCACCGCCGAATGGTGTGCCATGTCCGGCCTCGATACGACCGAGGACAATGTGTCCTGCGACTCGGCGTCGACCGAGCGCGTCATGATCAACGCATACCGCTGGGCGCAGGGCTCCGAGACCTACGGTGACCAAATGCAGGCATACCGGCAGATGCTGATCAATCATGAGATCGGTCACCGGCTCGGCTACAGCCACGTCACCTGCGACAAGGACGGCGAACTCGCCCCCGTGATGCAGCAGCAGACCAAATTCCTCGACCACGACGGGATCCACTGCAAGGCCAACCCCTGGCCCTATCCCGGGAGTTGATCTACGCCCCAGGCGTCACATTGACATGCGGCGAAAGTTCGTTCATATTTTTGCGCATGTCGCCTCGTCACGTCTCTGCTCGCGCCGCCATTGAGCTGGCGCTCATCGGCGTGACCGCGCTCTGCGTGGCCGACATTCTCTGTCGCTGACGCCCGCTTCTGTCGCGCGCGTCGGTGCTCTTTCCTTCTCCGGATCCCGGAGGACCTTCTCCGGGATCCGGAGGGGATCCCGGACACGGACCGGTAAATCACTGATGGCACACCGGTAAACAGGTGTCCCTGAAATTCGGCGCGCCGCAGAGGCGATCTCCGCGGCTTTTCCTGCCCGTGGCGACGTCGTCGTGCGGCATTTTCCGAATTACCTGAGGGGTCTGTTTCCATGCGTCATCCGTCCGTCATAGCGCGCCGAGTGGCCGCCGTATCCGTCAGCCTCGCCGTGGCAGCGGGTGCCGCAGCCTGCGGGCCTGAGGACAACGATGCCAACGCGGGAAGCGGCGACGCCAAGCCGCAGAAGGGCGGCACGCTCAACGTCCTGAACTCGAACCCGCAGGACGACTTCGACCCCGCGCGGCTCTACACCTCCGGCGGCGGCAACGTCCCGTCCCTCGTCTTCCGTACGCTCACCACACGCAACCGCGAGGACGGGGCCGCAGGCGCCCAGGTCGTCCCCGACCTCGCCACGGACACGGGCCGCCCGAGCGAGAACGCGACCGTGTGGACGTACACCCTCAAGAAGGGCCTCAAGTACGAGGACGGCACGGCGATCACGTCCGCCGACATCAAGTACGGCATCGAGCGCTCCTTTGCCGCCGAACTCTCCGGTGGCGCCCCTTACTTGAGAGACTGGCTGATCGGCGGCGCCGACTACGAGGGGCCCTACAAGGACAAGAAGGGCCTCGACTCGATCGAGACGCCGGACGATCTGACCATCGTCTTCCACCTCAACAAGCCCGAGGGCGAGTTCCCGTATCTCGCCACGCAGACGCAGTTCGCGCCGGTTCCGGAGGCCAAGGACACCGGCACGAAGTACGAGGAGCACCCGGTCTCCTCGGGGCCGTACAAGGTCGTCTCGAACGAGAACGACGGCGAGCGGCTGGTTCTGGAGCGCAACGAGTACTGGTCCGCCTCGACCGACGCCGAGCGCAAGGCCTATCCGGACAAGATCGACGTGCAGTCGGGGATCGACTCGTCGGTCATCAACCAGCGGCTGTCCTCGTCCCAGGGCACGGACGCCGCCGCCGTCACCACGGACACCAACCTCGGCCCGGCCGAACTCGCCAAGGTCAGCGGCGACAAGGAACTCGCCGCACGCGTCGGCACCGGGCACTTCGGCTACACCAACTACATCGCCTTCAACCCGAAGGTGAAGCCGTTCGACGACCCGAAGGTGCGCGAGGCGATCTCGTACGCCATCGACCGTACGTCGGTGATCAACGCGGCGGGTGGTTCTTCGCTGGCCGAGGCCGCGACGACGTACCTGCCGAACCAGGAGTCCTTCGGCTACACGGCGTACGACCACTTCCCGGCCGGCGCTTCGGGCAACCCGGAGAAGGCCAAGGAGCTGCTGAAGGAGGCCGGTTACGAGAACGGGCTCACGGTGACGCTCACGCACTCCAACGCCCAGGACTTCGAGACCAGCCCAGAGATCGCGACCGCGATCCAGGACGCTCTGAAGAAGGCCGGGATCACCGTCAAGCTCGACGGTCTCGAGGACAACGACTACAGCGACAAGATCCACAGCGTCAAGACCGAGCCCGGCTTCTTCCTCGCCCACTGGGGTGCCGACTGGCCCTCCGGCGGTCCCTTCCTCGCCCCGATCTTTGACGGGCGGCAGATCGTCGAGGACGGCGCCAACTTCAACACCGGTCTCCTCAATGACAAGTCGGTCAATGACGAGATTGACGCGATCAACAAGTTGACCGACCTTGACGAGGCCGCCAAGCGCTGGGGTGCACTCGACAAGAAGATCGGCGAGCAGGCGCTGACCGTGCCGCTGTTCCACCCGGTCTACAAGCGGCTGTACGGCAAGGACATCAAGAACGTCGTGATCAGCGACTGGACCGGTGTGCTGGACATCTCCCAGGTCGCGGTGAAGTAGCGCCGTGAGTGACGTACTTGTCGCTTCCAAGGTCCCCGGGACGGACGCATCCGTCCCGGGGGTTTCGGGGGCTCGTCAGTTCTGGCGGCGGCTGCGTACGCGGCGTGCCGCCCTCGTCGCGGCCGCCGTCGTCGCGCTGCTCGTCCTGGTCGCGCTCGCCGCACCGCTGCTCACGGCGATCGAGGGCCAGGACCCGACCACCTTCCACCCTGGTCTGGTGGACTCCGCCCGTGGCGGCGTGCCGGTCGGCACGCTGGGCGGCGTCAGCGGTGACCACTGGCTCGGCGTCGAACCGCAGACCGGCCGTGATCTCTTCGCACGGCTCGTGTACGGCGCCCGCGTCTCCCTCGGAGTCGCGTTCGCGGCGACCGTGGTGCAGGTCTTCATCGGTGTCGTGGTCGGTGTCGCGGCCGGCCTCGGCAATCAATGGGTTGATCAACTATTGAGCCGCATCACGGACATCATCGTCGCGATGCCGTTGATGATCATGTCCCTTGCGCTGCTCGCGATCGTGCCCAGCAGCTTCCCGAGGCCCTTGCTGGTCGCGCTCATCATCGGCCTGGTCGCCTGGGGCTCGACCGCGAAGATCGTGCGCGCGCATACGTTGACACTCAAGAAGCTCGACTACGTGGCGGCCGCCCGGCTCAGCGGCTGGGGCTCCTGGCGCGTCGCCCGCCGTGAGCTGCTGCCCGCGCTTGCCGCGCCCGTCATCACGTACGCGGCCCTGCTCGTCCCCCTGAACATCACCGTCGAGGCGGCGCTCAGCTTCCTCGGTGTCGGCGTGAAGCCGCCGACTCCTTCCTGGGGGCAGATGTTGACCGCGGCGGACGTCTGGTACCAGGCGGCGCCGCAGTATCTGCTGCTTCCCGCGGGGTCGCTGTTCATCACCGTGCTGGCGCTGACCGTCCTCGGCGACGGGGTGCGCACCGCCCTCGACCCGCGCGCGGCCTCGCGGCTGCGCGTGGGCACGGGGCGCAAGCGGGAGGCCAAGGCATGAGCGGCCTCAGCGGTTTCGGGGGCTTCACGGCGCTGCGCGGCTTCAAGGGGTTGTCCCTGGGGGGCAGTGGTCTCCTGGGCTTCGTCGTACGCCGCCTGGTCGGTGCCGTCGTCACCCTGCTCGCGATCTCCGTGATCATCTACCTCGTCTTCTACGTCGCCCCCGGCAACGTCGCGCAGATCACCTGCGGTCCGCGCTGTTCGCCCGCCCAAGTGCAGCAGGTCGCCGAGCAGTTGAAGCTCGACGACCCGCTCTACCTGCGCTACTGGCACTTCCTTGAGGGCATCTTCGTCGGCCATGACTACTCGACGGGTACGTCGGTGGAGCACTGCGACGCACCCTGCCTCGGGCTCTCGTACCAGAGCGACGAGCAGGTCACCCAGCTGATCTGGGCGAAGCTGCCCGTCACCTTCTCGCTGGTGATCGGCGCGACGGTGCTTTGGCTGATCCTCGGCGTCGGCACGGGCGTGCTGTCCGCCTGGCGGCGCGGCCGGATCACCGAGCGCGTACTGACCGGCATCACGCTCGCCGGTACGGCCACGCCGGTCTTCGTCATCGGCCTGGTGCTGATGATCGTCGTGTGCGGGCAGCTCCAGTGGCTGCCCTTCCCGCAGTACGTGCCCTTCACCGATGAGCCCGAGCAGTGGGCGTGGAACCTGTTGCTGCCCTGGCTGGCCTTCGCGCTGATCGAGGCCGCCAAGTACGCCCGCCTGACCCGGGCGTCGATGCTGGAGACGCTCACCGAGGACCATGTGCGCACCTTCCGCGCGTACGGAGTGCGCGAGCGCTCGATCATCGGGCGGCACGCCCTGCGGGGCGCCCTCGCGCCGGTCATCGCGCTGACAGCCAACGACTTCGGGTCGTCGATCGGCGGCGCCGTACTCACCGAGACGATGTTCGGACTGCCCGGCCTCGGGCGCGAACTCGTCCACGCGGTGAACGTCGTCGACCTGCCGGTGGTCGTCGGCATGGTCCTGGTCACCGGCTTCTTCGTGGTCCTGGCCAACGCCGTCGCGGACGTGCTGTTCGCGGTGGCCGACCGACGGGTGGTGCTGTCGTGAGTTCTGATGTCAGTCATGGCGACAGTCATGGCGACAGTCATGGCGATGGTTATGGCGATGGTTATGGCGACAGCCTTGTGGAAGTCAGCGGCCTCACGGTCGAGTTCGGGGGCCTGCGCGCCGTCGACGGGCTTTCCTTCCGGCTGGAGAAGGGTACGGCGCTCGGTCTGGTCGGTGAGTCCGGCTCCGGCAAGTCCACGGTCGCGTCCGCCCTGCTGGGGCTGCACCGGGGCACGGGGGCGCGCGTCGGCGGCGCGGTGCGCGTGGCCGGCGTGGACGTCCAGGCGGCCTCCGACGACGGACTGCGGCGGCTGCGCGGTGGCAAGGCCGCGATGGTCTTCCAGGATCCGCTGTCGTCCCTCGACCCGTACTACGCCGTCGGTGACCAGATCGCCGAGGTGTTCCGGGTGCACGCGAAGGCCTCCCGGCGTGCGGCACGCGCGCGTGCCGTTGAGGTGCTCGACCGGGTCGGCATCGCGGACGCCGCGCGCAGGGCGCGTTCCCGGCCGCACGAGTTCAGCGGCGGTATGCGCCAACGCGCGCTCATCGCGATGGCGTTGGCGTGCGAGCCGGAGCTGCTGATCGCGGACGAGCCGACGACCGCCCTCGACGTGACCGTGCAGGCCCAGATCCTCGACCTTCTGCACACGTTGCGGGAGGAGACAGGTATGGGGCTGCTGCTCGTCACGCACGACGTGGGCGTCGCCGCCGAGAGCGTCGACGAGGTGCTGGTGATGCGGCACGGTCGCGCCGTCGAACACGGGGCGGTCGGCACCGTTCTGAGGGCGCCGAAGGAGGCGTACACGCGGGAACTGCTGAGCGCGGTGCCCAGTGTGGACGCGGCGCGGGTGGCGGAGGGGGCAGTTGAGGGTTCCGGCTCGGACGACGAGGTGGTCCTCGAAGCCGTCGGACTGCGGCGCGAATTCGGCCGGGGGACGCGGCGGTTCACAGCCGTGGACGACGTGTCGCTCACGATTCGGCGGGGGGAGACCCTCGGCGTCGTGGGGGAGAGCGGCAGCGGCAAGACGACGCTGGGGCGGATGCTGGTGGGGCTCCTGGAGCCGACGTCCGGGTCTGTCCGGTACGAGGGCCGTGAACAGACCGGGGTGAGTCCCGCCGTACAGATGGTCTTCCAGGATCCGGTGTCCTCGCTCAATCCCCGGCGCAGTGTGGGGGAGTCCATCGCTGACCCTCTTCGCGCGCGTGGAGAACGGGACGAGGGGCGCATTCGGGGGCGTGTACGGGAGTTGCTGGAGCGCGTGGGGCTCGAAGGGGCGCACTACGACCGCTATCCGCACGAGTTCAGCGGCGGACAGCGCCAGCGCGTCGGCATCGCGCGGGCGCTCGCGGCCGAGCCGCACGCCATCGTGTGCGACGAACCGGTTTCCGCGCTCGATGTCACCACCCAGGCCCAAGTGGTCGCCCTGCTCGCCGAACTGCAACGGGAACTCGGGCTCGCCCTGGTTTTCGTGGCGCACGACCTCGCCGTCGTACGTCAGGTCAGCGACCGGGTGGCCGTGATGCGGCGCGGGCGCATCGTCGAATACGGACCCGCCGATGAGGTGTACGAGTCCCCGCGGGACCCGTACACGAAACAGCTGTTGGCCGCCGTACCGGTACTCGATCCGGAGGTCGCGGCGCAGCGCCGAACCGCCCGCCGGGCACTGGCCGCGGTCTAGCGAAACGTAACTGCTTGATCCCTTAGCGCGACGGAACGCGACGTGCACGGGAAAGTTACGACCGTTCACCCCTTTTGGTGGCGCGATGGACAACCGTCCGTCGCGCCACCGCCATATCCGCATACGTTCGTCCCGCTGCGAGTCGCCGGGTCAACGGCGGCTCCCTATAGGGGAGATCGGGGGTGCACACGTGCGCATCGGACTGCTTACGGAGGGTGGCTATCCGTATGTGAGCGGTGACGCCAGGCTCTGGTGCGACCGGCTCGTACGCGGGCTCGGGCAGCACGAGTTCGACATCTACGCGCTCAGTCGTAGCGAGCGCCAGGAGGACGAGGGCTGGATCGAGCTGCCGCCGCAGGTCAGCCGGGTACGGACGGCGCCGCTGTGGATGGCTGAGGACGACGGCGTGGTGTACGGGCGGCGGGCGCGGCGGCGGTTCGCCGAGGCGTACGGGGAGTTGGCCGCGGCGGTGTGCGAGGGGTCGGGGGCGGCGGTTGCCGACACGGGGACTTCTGGCGGCGCGGGGTCCTCTGGCGGCGCCGGTGCTCCTGCCGAAGCTGAGGCGGACCGTTTCGGCAGCGCGCTGTACGAGCTCGCCGAACTCGCTCGCGACGAGGGCGGCCTGATCGGGGCGCTTCGCTCCGAGGGGGCCGTGCGTGCGCTGGAGCGCGCGTGTCGCGCACCCGGCTCACTCCGTACCGCACGCGCCGCACGTGTGCCCGATCTGCTCGCGGTCGCCGCCCATTTCGAACGGGCGCTGCGCCCCTTGTCCCTCGACTGGTACGAGGGTGACGGGCTCGACTCGGTCGACCTGTGCCACGCGACCGCCGGCGGTACGGCGGCCCTGCCCGGCCTCCTCGCGCGGCACTTCTCCGGGGTGCCCCTGCTCGTGACGGAGTACGGCGTGCAGCTGCGGGCGCACTACCTCGCGTCCGCCTCCGTCGGTGACGCTCCCGCCGTGCGGGCGCTGCTCGCCGCGTTCCACGGCAGGCTCACCGGCGAGGTGTACCGGGCGGCCGCTCTCCTCACGCCCGGGAACACACACGCCCGCCGCTGGCAGGAGCGGTGCGGCGCCGACCGCACCAAACTGCGCACCGTCTACCCCGGCATGGAGGCCTCCCGCTTCGCGGAGGTGGGGGAGAACACGGAGGCCGCCGGGTACGCGGACCCCGACACGCTGGTGTGGGTCGGCCGTATCGAACCCGCCAAGGACCTGATCTCGCTGCTGCACTCCTTCGCGGATATCCGCAAGGAGGAGCCGAAGACGCGGCTGCGGATCGTCGGAGCGCCCGCCGACGGAACGGAGGGCGCGACCTACCTGGCCCACTGCAAGGCATTGGCCGCCCAGCTCTTCCCCGACGAGGCGGAGGGCGTCCACGCGGTCGGCGACAACCCGGTGTCGTTCGAGGAGATCGGCGGCCCGGAGGTCCCCAGCCTCCCGGAGGCATACGCCTCCGGGGCCGTGATCGTCCTGTCCAGCGTCGTGGAAGGCTTCCCGATCAGCCTCGTGGAAGCCATGTTCTGCGGTCGCGCCACCGTCTCCACGGATGTGGGCGCGGTCGTCGAGGTCATCGGCGGTACGGGGCTTGTGGTGCCGCCGCGCAATCCGCGGGCGCTCGCCGAGGCGTGCGTGGCGCTGCTGCGCGACCCCGAGCGCCGTGAGCGCCTCGGCGCGGCCGCCCGCGCACGCGCCCTCGAACTGTTCACCGTCGAGCAGAACATCGCGGCATTTCACAGCATTTACCTGGATATCGTCTCGCACTCCCCGATGCGGCGCGTCGTTGTGGACGAGGCGGGTGCGCCGCTCCCCTTCGGAGTTCCTGCGGAGGCCCACGTGCCCGGCCGCTGGACCGAGGCCCGCCTGATGCCCACGGGCCGACCGCGCTGGGCGGCGGGCGCTCCGGTGCGCGCGACGGTTTCCGTCCCCGCCGGGGAGGGCGCGTGATGAACGAACTCGGAGAGCTGGACCGGCCGGGGCGGCCGAGCAGCCCCGGCGCCTGGGACGCGCGGTCGGAGGAGTGGCTTGTGACGGGGGTTGGCGAGATGGACGTACGGATTGAGAGCGAGGAGAGGGAGGCGGCGTCGGAGGCGGAGGCGACTCCGGGAGGGACGCGCGGGGCGCACGGGGGTGTGGAGGGCACGGACGCGGATGCGAGGGGAGTGCGCGAGGGCGCGGGTGGCGTGAGCGAGCCTTTTGATGAGACTCGTGAGCCTCTTGAGGGGGTTCGTGAGGCGCTTGAGGAGGTTCGTGAGGCGCTCGGTGGGGCGCGCGACGGAGAAAGCGGCGCCGCACGCAAAGCCAGTGGCCGGCGCGGAGCCGTGGACCCGGTAAAAGCTCTGATGCACCGGCACCGGGAGCTCTGTGAACGGGCCGTGGACCCGCTGGAGATCGCGGCGGGCCTTGAGACGCACGGGGTGACCGACCGGACCGCCGCACGGTTCCGGCACCGGGACGTGTTCTCGCTCGCCGAGGAGTTGTACGCGCGCGTGCCCCGGGACGGGGAGCCCACGCAGCGCTCCGCGCCCGCCGGGCGTTCGGGGGTGCGCGCCGACTGGGCCGCGCTCGCCCTGCTGCCGGGCGCCCTGTGCGCGGCAGCCGTGATCGGGGTGCGGATCACCGAAGGGCAGCCGCGGATGGTGGTCGCCGCGGTCGGCACCCTCGCCCTGGCGCTCGGCCTGCGCGTCGCCCTCCGCCGTGGCCCCCTGAGTGTCACTCACCACACGACGAGCGGCACCCGCGCGTGGACATGCTGGCTGATCGCGTACGCCCTTCTCGGCGACGGACTGTTGAGCGCCGGTGTCGAAGGTGGCCCCGACGGCCCATGGCCGCTGGCCACCGCACCCGTCCTTGCCCTCGCCCTGGCCTGCGCCCCGGCCGCCTGGTGCGCCCACCTCTTCGCCGTACGCGCCGGCCGCAGGCTCACCGCCAGCCGCGGCCTGGAGGAGTTCGCCGCCTCCGTACAGCCCCTGCTCCTCGGGGTGTTCGGGCTCTTCCTCTGCGCCCTCGGCGGGCTGCTCGCACTGTGCGGGGCCGCGCTCGACGAGCCTGCCGCGTACGCCGGAGCCGGTGCCCTCGGCGCGCTGCTCCTGCTCGCCCGGCTGCTCGCGGCGCGGGGCTTCACCCACGCCCCGGCCGTCGTCCTCGCCGCCGCGGGCGCCGTCGAGGCGACCGCCCTGGCCACCGTCTTCGCGGGCCGCCTCCCGGGCTGCGCGTTCCTGTCCGTGCCCGTCGACACCGTCGTCGCCGCCTGGGGACCGGGCGGCGTTCCTGCCTTGGTGTGCGGTGCGGCCACCCTCGTCCTCCTGATCCACTCCACCCGCACTCTGACCCGGGCCTCGGCCCACGCCCTGCCCTGCGGGGCGGCATGAGCCGCCGACGGCGCGGCGAGCGCCCTGCCCCGACGACCGGCTCACGGGCAGACCGGAGCCTCGGCCCGCGGGCAGACGCGAGGACCGGCTGGCGTGCGGATCTGAAGGCTGGCTCAGCGGCAGACCTGAGGACCGGCGCGCAGGTACCCCCGAGGACCGGCTCACGGGCAGACCGGAGCGTCTGCCCGCGGGCAGACGCGAGGACCGGCTGGCGTGCGGATCTGAAGGCTGGCTCAGCGGCAGACCTGAGGACCGGCGCGCAGGTACCCCCGAAGACTGGCTCGCGGGCCGACCTGAACGTCGGCTCGCGCGCAGCCCCGAAGACCGGCGCACCGCAATCGGTGCCGTGTGCCGCGACCCGAAACCTGGCTCACGGTGCCCCCCACCGCTGTGAGCCGCGCCCGGCGGACGGGGCTCGTCCCCCGTTCCGGGCCTATCGCTCCCGCGGGGCCGACACCGCGGGCCCTCTCCCTGACTCACGGCATCACCTCGAAGGAGAACGCAAGATGATCACCTCCCGAACCGGAGAATCCGCCCCGGGAGCTGCCCGATGAGGGTCCTGCTGATCGGAGCCAACGGATACCTCGGCCGCTTCGTCGCCGACAGGCTGCTCGCCGACCCGGCCGTGCAGCTCACCGCGCTCGGCCGGGGCGACGACGCCGACGTACGGTTCGACCTCGCGTCCGGCAGCCCCGGCGCGCTCACCCGCTTCCTGGACGCGGTGCACCCCGGAGTCGTCGTCAACTGCGCCGGCGCCACCCGGGGCGGCGCACGTGAACTCACCCGGCACAACACCGTCGCCGTCGCCACCGTCTGCGAGGCCCTGCGCCGCAGCGGCTGCGGCGCACGACTGGTGCAGCTCGGCTGCGGCGCCGAGTACGGACCCAGTCAGCCCGGCTCCTCCACGGCCGAGGACGCCGTGCCACGCCCGGGTGGCCCGTACGGCGTGAGCAAGCTCGCCGCCACCGAACTCGTCCTCGGCTCCGGCCTGGACGCCGTCGTACTGCGGGTCTTCTCGCCCGCGGGGCCCAGTACCCCGGCGGGCTCCCCGCTCGGCCGCCTCGCCGAGGCCCTGCGCCGCGCCATGCAGTCCGGCGACGGCGAACTCAAACTCGGCGGACTCGGCGTCCAGCGCGACTTCATCGACGTCCGCGATGTCGCCCGTGCCGTCCACGCCGCCTCGCTCTCCGCCGCCCAGGGCGTCATCAACATCGGCTCGGGCCGTGCCGTACGCCTCCGTGACGCCGCCGCCGTCCTCGCCCGCGTCGCCGGCTACGGCGGCGCACTGCACGAACTCGACGGACCACCCAGCCCCATCAGGCCGACCATCGGCCACCCCCGCCCCGAACCGGACCACGCGGCCCCGGTCGCGTACCCCTATCCGGACGGCTGCGGCAGCTGGCAGCAGGCCGACGTGCGCACCGCACGTGACCGGCTCGGCTGGCGGCCCCGGATCAGCCTCGAAGAATCCCTCGCAGACATCTGGATGGAGGCGGCATGCCGTATCTGACCAGCACCGTAACGGGCACCGCGAGCACTGACTTAGGCCTGGGCTTCGGCATCCCCGGCTATGCGCACCCCCTCGTCGCTCCCATGGAATGGGGCGAACTCACCCGCCCCGGCACCCCCTTGCACTGGGTCGTCCTGAACGTGGCCGACGGTCCCGGCAGCCGCCCCGACCCGCACTGCCTGGAGGCCGCCGGACGGCTGCGCAACGCGGGCGTCCGGGTGCTCGGGAACCTGGACACCACATATGGCACACGCACCTTCGGCGAGCTGGTCTCCGACGCGCACCGGTATCTCGACTGGTACCAGGTCGACGGGTTCCTGCTCGACCGCTGCCCCACCGAGCGCGCAGCCCTCCCCGAGGTCCGCCGCACGGTCACCACACTCCGCGCGCTCCTCGACGGGGCACACATCGTGCTGGGCCACGGCAGCCACCCGTATCCCGGGTATGCCGAGAACGCCGACCAGTTGGTGACCTTCGCCGGCCCCTGGAGCGACTACCGCTGGTCGCAGGTCGCCGAGTGGACCGCCGACTATCCGCCCGAGCGCTTCTGCCACTTCGTGCACGGCGTACCGCGCGGCCATCTCGAAGAGGCGCTGCGCATCGCCCGCTGGCAGGGCGCCTCGACGATCTACTTCACCGACCGCACGGACCGCGGCGGCCGCGTCGACCCCTGGGAGAACCTGCCCGGCTACTGGGACGAAATCGTCTCGCGGATCGGAACGGGTGTCTCGGAATGAAGAAGGGCGTGGCAGTGTTACCGGGAGAGCATCTGTAGTGATTGACCGACCAACGGAGTCCCCGTGTCGCTGCCACCCCTGGTCGAGCCCGCCGGCGAGCTCACCGTAGACGAGGTCCGCAGGTACTCCCGCCACCTGATCATCCCCGATGTGGGCATGGACGGGCAGAAGCGGCTGAAGAACGCCAAAGTGCTCTGTGTGGGCGCCGGCGGCCTCGGATCGCCGGCGCTGATGTACTTGGCCGCCGCGGGCGTGGGCACGCTCGGCATCGTGGAGTTCGACGAGGTCGACGAGTCGAACCTGCAGCGCCAGATCATCCACAGTCAGGCGGACATCGGCCGCTCCAAGGCCCAGTCGGCCCGCGACTCCGTCCTCGGCATCAACCCGTACGTGAACGTGGTCCTGCACGAAGTGCGGCTCGAAGCCGAGAACGTGATGGACATCTTCAGCCAGTACGACCTGATCGTCGACGGCACGGACAACTTCGCGACCCGCTACCTGGTCAACGACGCGGCGGTGCTCCTCAACAAGCCGTACGTATGGGGCTCGATCTACCGCTTCGACGGCCAGGCCTCCGTCTTCTGGTCCGAGCACGGCCCCTGCTACCGCTGCCTCTACCCGGAGCCCCCGCCCCCCGGCATGGTCCCCTCCTGCGCCGAGGGCGGCGTCCTTGGCGTGCTGTGCGCGTCCATCGGCTCCATCCAGGTCAACGAGGCGATCAAGCTCCTCGCGGGTATCGGTGAGCCGCTGGTCGGCCGCCTGATGATCTACGACGCCCTGGAGATGCAGTACCGCCAGGTCAAGGTCCGCAAGGACCCGGACTGCGCGGTCTGCGGTGAGAACCCGACCGTCACCGAGCTCATCGACTACGAGGCCTTCTGCGGCGTCGTGTCCGAGGAGGCCCAGGAGGCGGCCGCCGGTTCGACGATCACTCCCAAGCAGCTCAAGGAGTGGATCGACGACGGCGAGAACATCGAGATCATCGACGTCCGCGAGATCAACGAGTACGAGATCGTCTCGATCCCCGGCGCCAAGCTGATCCCGAAGAACGAGTTCCTCATGGGCACCGCCCTGGAGACCCTTCCGCAGGACAAGAAGATCGTCCTGCACTGCAAGACGGGTGTCCGCAGCGCGGAAGTCCTCGCCGTCCTGAAGTCCGCGGGCTTCGCTGACGCGGTGCATGTCGGCGGCGGCGTGATCGGCTGGGTCAACCAGATCGAGCCGGACAAGCCGGTGTACTGAGCAGTTGGTCTTCCGATGGCGGGGGTTGCGGGCACCGAGGGTGTCCGCAACCCCCGCCATCGTCATGAACAGACCTTGCCGTCCTTCGGCACCGTCCCGTTCAGCAGGTAGCTGTTCACCGTGGAGTCGACGCAGTCGCTCCCGCTCCCGTACGCCCCATGTCCCTCGCCCTTCCAGGTGAGCTCCACGCCGACGCCCTTGCCCAGCTCGTCGGCCATCTTGCGGGCGCCCTCGTACGGCGTCGCCGGGTCCCCGGTGTTGCCGACGACCAGGACGGGCTCGGCTCCCGGCGCGCTGACCTCCGGGTTGTCGTACTGACCGGCCACCGGCCAGTCGTGGCACCAGCCCGCCGTGTCCCAGCCCAGGAAGTCGCCGAAGACGGGCGAGATCTTCTCGAACTCGGCCAGCTGCTGCTTCGTCTCCTCGGGAGTCGGCCGCTGCTTGTCGTCCAAGCACGATATGACCCGTTGTGAATGCGTCGTCGTGCCGTAGTTCCCCGAGGAGTCACGGTCGTTGTATCCGTCGGCCAGCGCCAGCAGCTCCGAGCCGTCCCCGTCCTCGGCCGCGTTCAGAGCGCTGGTCAGTGTCGGCCAGCCCTGCTCGCTGTAGAGCGGCAGGACGATCCCGGTCAGAGCCAGTGTCTGGTTGAGCTCGCGTCCGGATGAGGCCGGCAGCGGATTCGCGTCGATCCGCTCCAGCAGGTCCGTGATCTTCTGGGAGCCCTGCTTGGGGTCCTGGCCCGTGGACGTGAGGTAGTTGTCCAGGGCGCGCTGGAAGCCCAGAGCCTGGTTCTTGGCATGGCCCACGGTGTCGGCGCTCGGGTCGACGACGGCGTCCAGCACCAGGCGTCCCACGTTCTTGGGGAACAAGTGTGCGTAGACGCCGCCGAGTTCGGTGCCGTACGAGATGCCGAAGTAGTGCATCTTCTGGTCGCCGAGGACCTGACGCATCAGGTCCATGTCGCGGGCCGTGTCGGTCGTCGAGACGTGTGACAGCAGCTTGCCGGCTGCCTTCTCGCAGCCCTTGCCGAAGTCGGTGGCGTCCTTGAAGTACGCCGTCTCCTCAGCCGCGTCGTCCGGTGTGGCGTCCACCGACTCGGCGGCCTGGATCTCCTTGTCGCTGCGGCAGCGCACGCCCTCACTGGCGCCGACCCCGCGCGGGTCCCAGCTCACCAGGTCGTACCGGTCGTGGAGCTGGCCGACGGCGCTCTCGTACGCGGGCATCGTCGAGACGCCCGAGCCGCCGGGACCACCGAAGTTGAAGAGGAGTGAGCCGATGCGGTCGCTCTGGTCGCCGCTCGCCTTCGAGCGGATCAGCGCCAGGCCGATCGTCTCGCCGTCCGGCTTCGCGTAATCCAGCGGCACCTTGAGCGTCGCGCACTGCCAGCTGCTGCCCGGCGCGGGGGAGTCCGAAGTGGCCTTGCAGCGGCCCCAGTCGAGCTTCTGCGAGGTGAGTGAGGCGGGCAGCCCGGACGGTGTGGAGGAAGAAGGCGCGGCGGCCGACGGGCTGTCGCTGTTCTTCCCCTCGTCCTCGCTGTCACCGGACGAGCCTCCGCTACAGCCGGCCACCAGCAACGCGGCGGCGGCCGCGGCCGTCCACCGTGCGAATCGCGTCATGAGCTTCCCCCCTTGCCCGTGATCCGCCGGAAGTCGCGGATCACATGCAGGCAATATTAGGCGCCCACGGACTGCGACCGTCGCGCCCTGTGGATAACCCTTTGACCTGCGGCTTTCTAGGAGCAGACGGTTCCCGCCGACGGCACGGTCCCCTCCAGCAGATAGCCGTTCACCGCGCTCTGCACGCACTTGTTCCCGCTGTCGTACGCGCCGTGCCCCTGCCCCTTGTACGTCAGCTCGACACCGACTCCCTTGCCCAGTGCGTCCACCATTTTCTTCGCCCCCTCGTACGGCGTCGCCGGGTCGCCGGTGTTTCCGACGACGAGGATCGGCGCCGCACCGGAAGCGCTGACGTCGGGGTGGTCGGCGGCGCCCGCCACCGCCCAGTCGGTGCAGCTGACCATCCCCCAGGCCAGATAGTCGCCGAACAACGGCGAGGCGGCCCGGAACTCCGGAAGCTTCGACTCCACATAGTCGGAGGTGTACCGCGGCTTGTCGTCCGCGCAGTTGATGGAGACGTTCGCCGCGGTGATGTTGCTGTACTGCCCGTTCTGGTTGCGCCCGTTCATCGAGTCCGACAGCAGCATCAGCACCTTGCCGTCACCGTCGTACGCCTGCTCCAGGCCTTCGGTCAGGTACTCCCAGAAGTCCTTGGAATACAGCGCCTGCGCGATGCCGTTGGTCGCGGCGGTCTGAGTGAGCTGACGCGGGAAGACACCAGGGATCGGCTTGCTGTCGAGGTCCGCAAGGAGCTTCGCGATGCGGTCCTTGACGTCCTGCGCGGTGTCGCCGATCGGGCAGTCCTCGGTCTTCGAGGTGCAGTCGTCGGCGAAGTTGTCGAGCGCGAGCTGGAAACCCTCCGCCTGCCCCAACGAGCCCTGTTCCGACGTCTGCGTCGGGTCGACGACCGCGTCGAACACCGCCCGTCCCACGTTCTTGGGGAACAAGTGTGCGTAGACGCCGCCGAGTTCGGTGCCGTACGAGATGCCGAAGTAGTGCAGCTTGTCGTCGCCGAGCGCCTGACGCATCAGGTCCATGTCCCGGGCCGCGTCGGTGGTGCGCAGGTGCGGGAGGGTCCTGCCGGAGTTCTTCTCGCAGGCCGCGTTGAAACTCTTGGTGTTCTCCAGCAGTTTCTGCTGCTCGGCGGTGTCGTCCGGCGTGGCGTCCTGCTGGAAGTACTCGTCGAGCTGGTCGTCGCTCTCGCATTTCACGCCGGCGCTGCGGCCGACCCCGCGCGGGTCGAAGCTCACCAGGTCGTAGCGGGTGCGCAGCTTCGCGTAGTCCTCGCCGAAGGCGGGCAGCGTGGTGACGCCGGAGCCGCCGGGGCCCCCGAAGTTGAAGACGAGGGAGCCGACGCGCTTGCTCTGGTCGCCGCTCGTCGTCGCCCGGATCAGCGCGAGGCCGATCGTGTCGCCCTTGGGCTCGGCCCAGTCGAGGGGTGCCTTCAAAGTGGCGCACTGCCACTGCGTACCGCCCGGAAGAGGCGAGGGAGCATCCCCGCCGCCCTCGGACTCTGACGGCGCCGGGCAGTCCTTCCAGCTCAGCTTCTGGGCCGTCAGATCCTCGTCCTTGGAGTCGTCGCCGCAGCCCGTCATCAAGGAGGACAACAGAACTGCGGTGAAGGTCAGGGCGGCGGCGCGCAGCTGGGAAGGGTTCGGCATGCTCCCCATCCTGCGGTCGTGCGAGGCGGGGCGCTCGGGGCGCGAGCCGTGTGGGTGAGGACGCGCTGTGTCGCACGCGAGATGGCCCGTACGGTGCGCCGTGATCCGCCTGACAAGCTCTAGAGCGCGCCCTTGCGCGTCAGGTGGTTGAAGAACAGCCACCCCGGCAGCACCGGAATCCACAGAGTCAGCAGCCGGTACAGGAGTACGGCGGGTGCCGCGACCTCCTTAGGGAGGCCGACGGCGATCAGACCGACCGTGAGGGTCGCCTCGACCGCGCCGACGCCTCCGGGGGTCGGCGCCGCCGAACCGAGCGCGTTACCCGCGAGGAAAACGACGGCGACGCTGGCGAGGCTGAGGGTGTGCGTCTCCTCGTGGCCGAACGCGCGGATCGACGCGTCCAGGCACATCACGAAGCAGGCGGTGAGCAGCAGCATGCCGCCGATGCCGGTGATCAGCTTCTGCGGCCGCTGCAGCACGTCGAGCATGCGAGGGATGACGCCCGCGAACAGCGACCTCACGCGCGTGGAGACGAATTTGCGCAGGAACGGCACCGACGTGACCACGAGAACCAGTACGGCGACGGTGAGCAGACCGGCGATGACCGTGCGGGACGGCGACAGGGACGGTGTCTTCTCGGTTCCGGTCAGGTAGCCGAAGGAGAGGAGCATCAGGACGTGGCAGCCGAGTCCGAACAGCTGCGACGCGCCGACGCTGGCCACCGCGAGCCCGGGCCGCACTCCGGCGCGTTGTAGGAAGCGCGTGTTCAGGGCCACACCGCCGACCGCGGCGGGCGCCACGATCTTCACGAACGAGCCCGCCACCTGGGCTGCCACGGTGCGCAGGAACGGGACACGCTCGGGCACGAACCCGAGCAGACTCATCGCGGCCGCGAAGTAGCTCAGCGCCGAGAACAGCACCGCCGCGGCGACCCAGCCCCATTCGGCGCTGTCGAAGAGGGTGCCGAACTCGATATGGGTGAGCTGCGTCAGCAGGAAGTACGCGCCGATCGCGCCAGCGATGAAACTGAGCAGAGTGCGTGGCCGGATCCGCTCCAGGCGGACGGGTTCGACCGGTGCCTGCGGCCTGATCAGCAGCACCTGGTGGCGGATCTGGGTGAGCAGATCCTCCTCGCGCGCCTCGTCCAGTGCATCGTCGATCGCCCGCTTCTCGGCCCGCTGCTCCGCCCGTACGGCCTTCTTGTCCGGCTTTTCCAGTACGGGCGCGGTGTGTTCCTTGGCTTCCTCGGCGCGGGCGAGTCTGTCCAGCCGGGAGGCCTCCAGAACCGCATCGCGCTCGCGTTGGGCGCGCTCCCTGGCGAGTTTGCGCAGCGTCGCGCGCGTGGCGCGCGAAAGCGCGATGGGCTGGAGCATTGGCAGACAGTCGGCGACGGTGTCCGGGCCGAGTACGCCGACCGCCGAGGCCACCGCGCGCTCGGCGCCCACGCGAAGCCCCAGCGTGGTGACCAGCTGAGCGACGTCCACGCGCAGCAGCAGGTCGCCGGCGGCGATCTCGCCGCCGCGCAGATCGGTGAGGATCACCGTGCCGGAACGATCCACCAGAATCGCGTCACCCGCGAGCCGGCGATGCGCGATGCGCCGGGACTGCAGCGCCTGTACCTGATGCCAGGTGTCGCGCAGGAGGTCGTCGGTGATGAGCTCGTCAGGCAGGGAGTCGAGGGTGCGGCCACCGGTGTGCTCGTAGACGAGCATCACGGCGTCCGGGCCGAGTTCGGAGGTCGCGATCAGCTTGGGCGCGTTGGCCCCGGCCGCGATGGCCGCGTACGCGAGGAGGGCCTCCTGCTCGAGGGCTTGGCGCAAGGACTGGAGGCTGCGGCGTGTGGTGATGCCGCGCAACGTGAGCCGTCGCCACACTCGGTAGAAGAAACCCTGTGCCTGCTGCTCGCGGTCGACCACCGTGACGTCCAGTGGTCGGCCGTCCTCCAGGGTGACGAAGTAGCGTCGGCCGCGGTCGCCGTTCTCCGTGGCGACCTCATGCGCCTCCTCGCGGGCCGCCGTCACCGGGTGGAAGCCGACGTGCCGCAGTCCCGCCATCAGCGTCCGCCCGGTGGGCCGCACGTTCGGCGAGCCGACCGCGTACAGCGTCCCGTACGCGACGGTCCAGCCGATCAGCACCGTCAGGATGATCGAGAACGGCGTCGTATAGCCGGTGACCAGCATCGAGAAGGCGTCCAGGAGCAGCACCACCCACAGCACCGCGCGCCAGCGGGGTCGGCGGGACATGCCGACGGCCGTCATGTACGCGATGACCGGCGCGAGATAGCCGTGCACCGGGTCGGTGAGAGCGTGGATGTCGCCCGGTGAGGGCTGGGTGAGCGCCTCCTGGATGGAGTTCGGGGCGGCCTTCGCGACCCACAGGTCGGTGGCGAGTGTCACGCCGTGCGCGAGGACCGCGGCGAGGACGCCGTCGGCGATGCGCAGCCCGTCCCGCTTGATCAGCCGTTCGATCGCGAACGCGACCGGCACCAGGAGGATCGCGATGCTCGACGCCAGACCCGCGATCTTGATCAGTAGATCGGGTGCCTGGCCCGTGCCCTTGTTGATGTCCTGTTCGAGCCCGGATGTGGTGCCGTGCGCGAACGCGGCGATGGCGAGCAGCAGGACGATCGCGAGGATCCCGACCAGGAGGCGCATCAGATCGGAGGGACGGTGCACGCGCGCGGGGAGCAGCGGTTCGTCGCCCTCGACCTCGTCGTTGTGGACTTCGTCCACGCAGTCGGCGTCCCGCTCGACCTGCTTCTTCTCGTCGTCGTACGTCTTTTTGAATGTCTTGGGGGCGAGATCGTCGTCCGTCTTGGTGAGGGGCTCCGCGTGCGAGTTGGTACCGGGCGCTTCGTCAGCCTTGGACGCGGGCTCGGTCGTCTTCTCGGCCGAGTCCTTCCCGTCGGCTTCGCCGGTGTCCGGGCGCGACGAGGCCGCGGAGGTGCTCTCCGCGTTTTCGGGGTGCACGCCCTGCTGCCTCATGGACTCTTCTTGATCTCGTATCACCGGTCACCGCCCGCACGATGGTGGCATGCCCCACCGACACACGGGGGCATCAGGGTGCAAATGCGGGGGCGCACAGTCTCCCCCAGGCACCGCCTCGGAGCGAGGAATACGCACAGTCTTCACCGCGTCACATTGTCGGTGGGGTGGTGCAGGATGGGGCGGATGAGCGAGGAGAGCCTTCCGGCGGACGACCTGCCGGAGTACGCGGAGCGGGTCCTTGAGGTCGCCGAGCTGATCCCGCCCGGGCGCGTGATGACGTACGGGGACGTCGCCGAGTGGCTGGAGGAGGGCGGGCCGCGCCAGGTGGGCCGTGTGATGGCCCTCTACGGGGGAGCGGTTCCGTGGTGGCGTGTCATACGCGCGGACGGTGTGCTCCTCCCGGGCCACGAATTCGAGGCGCTGGCCCACTACCGCGCGGAGGGGACTCCCCTGAAGGAGGCGAGCAGGTCGTCCGAGGGGCATCTGCCGCGCGTCGACATGAGACGGGCGCGATGGGACGGCGGCGAACGCGCGGAGAGTCACACCTGACAGCTTCCGGTATCGGACGGGCGGAGGGGGAACCTGTGGCCCGTACGGGGGAAGCGAGGCACTTCCGTGACATGACGTACGTTCGAGGAACGGGGGACGCACGGGGTCTACGGGAAGAAGGGGAAGCCCTCCTTCCACAGTGCTCACCGGCGTAGCGTCGTCGACGCGCATCCCTCTCACCCCGCGGCCACCGCCCCGAACACTCGGCAGTCCGCCCACCCGTCGCCCGATCACCACCCCCGTAACGACGGCGCTCAGCGTCGACAGTGACGATCCCCAGCACAACCACCAGGACCGGCGAACCACGTGAGCTCCTCTTCCTCCACCAGGCGCCCGTCGCACCCACATGTGCGACAGGGGACCCGCGGTGCGTACCGACTGATGCGTACCCCGCCGGTCCGAGTGGATCCCCCTCGTCTGGACGCAGGACAGCGCTCGGTGGTTGACCACAAGGGCGGACCACTGCTCGTTCTCGCAGGTCCGGGCACTGGGAAGACGACCACGCTGGTCGAGTCCGTGGCCGCCCGGATCGCCCGCGGCGGCGATCCGGAACGGATTCTGGTGCTGACCTTCAGCAGGAAGGCGGCCGTCGAACTGCGCGACCGCATGGCGCTGCGCATAGGCGCCGCGCACGCCCCGCGGGCGACCACCTTCCACTCCTTCTGCTACGCACTTGTCCGTGCCCACCAGGACAGCGAGCTGTTCGTGGAACCCCTCCGGCTGCTGTCGGGTCCGGAACAGGACGTGGCGGTGCGCGAGCTGCTCGCGGGGCAGCCCGATCTTGAGCGCCTGGGTCTCGCGCATGTGCGCTGGCCGGACGATCTGCGTGCCTGCCTGACCACACGAGGCTTCGCCGACGAGGTCCGCGCGGTCCTGGCCCGCAGCCGCGAGCTGGGCCTGAGCCCTGATGCCCTGGACGCCTTCGCCGCCCGCATCGGCCGCCCCGACTGGGGCGCCGCCGCAGCCTTCCTTGCCGAGTACCTCGACGTTCTCGACATGCAAGGAGTGCTCGACTACGCGGAACTCGTCCACCGCGCGGTGCTGCTCGCCGGGCGCCCCGGTGTCGCCGAACGCCTGGCCGCGCAGTACGACGCCGTCTACGTGGACGAGTACCAGGACACCGACCCGGCGCAGGTACGACTGCTGCGGGCCCTCGGGGGCGGTGGCCGCACCCTCGTCGCCTTCGGCGACCCCGACCAGTCGATCTACACCTTCCGTGGCGCCGATGTGAACGGCATCCTGGACTTCCCCGACGCCTTCCCGCGCGTGGACGGCCGCCCGGCGCCGGTCGAGGTCCTCAGGACGTCCCGCCGCTCGGGCGCCGCCTTGCTGGCAGCCACCCGGCTGCTCACCCAGCGCATGCCGCTGACCCGCCTTCCGGCGGAGAAGGTCCGGGCCCACCGTGAGCTGTCCCCGGTTCGGGACGGCGGCCGGATCGAGGTCTACACGTACCCGACGTCCGGCACGGAGCTGGACAACATCGCCGACATCGTGCGCCGTGCCCATCTGGAGGACGGCGTCCCCTGGAGCGAGATGGCCGTCCTGGTGCGCGCCGGCTCCCGCACGATCCCGACGATCCGACGTGCGCTCACCGCGGCCGGGGTGCCACTCGACATCGACGGCAACGATCTGCCGCTGCGGCACGAGCCGGCGGTCGCACCGCTGCTGACGGCGTTGCGGGCGGTGGCTCGGGCGGAGCTTGGTGCGGACACCGGCTCCGGCGCCGAGATCGACGTACCCGTCGAGATCGACGTACCCGCCGGGGGCGCCGCAGGAGACTTGCCTGCGGAAGAAGGCGTACTCGCAGAAGAAGCTGCGGGAGACGTACCTGCGCAACCAGGTGCATCTGCGGAGGAAGCCTCAGGTGACGTACCTGCGCAGGAAGACGCATCCATAGAGGAAGCCGAGAGCGCCGGCTCGCGCGAGCGTCATGAGCCCCAAGAGGCGGCTGTATCGGCCGAGCCGGAGCCGGAACCGCAGACCCCATGGCTCGACACCGAAACCGCCCTCACCCTGCTCGCCTCACCCCTCGCCAGCATGGACGCCTCCGACCTGCGGCGTTTGGGCCGCGCACTGCGCGAGGAGGAGCGCGCCGCCGGCAACCACGTGCCGCCGCCCTCCGACGAACTGCTCGCCCGCGCGCTGGCCGAGCCTGAGCGGCTCGTCGCGCACGACCCGGCATACGCCCGCGGAGCCCAGCGCCTCGGTGCGCTGTTGCGGAAGGCACGGGAGCGCCTCGCGGGCGGTGGGACGGCCGAGGAGGCGCTCTGGGACCTGTGGGAGGGCACACCGTGGCCACAGCGTCTGGAGCGGGCTGCCAGGCGCGGCGGCGCGGCCGGGCGCAACGCCGACCGCGACCTCGACGCCGTGTGCGCGCTGTTCGCGACCGCGACCCGCGCCGAGGAGCGCACAGGCGGCCGCGGCGCCCTCAACTTCCTGGAGGAGATCGAGGCCCAGGACATCGCCGCAGACACGCTCACCCGCAGGGCCGTACGTCCCGACGCCGTGCGTCTGATGACCGCGCACCGCTCCAAGGGCCTGGAGTGGCGCCTCGTCGTCGTGGCGGGCGTCCAGGAGGGGCTGTGGCCGGACCTGCGTCGCCGCGGGTCTCTTCTGGAGGCCGACCGCATCGGACGCGACGGCCTAGCCGAACCCCTCACGCCCGGAGCGCTCCTCTCCGAAGAGCGCCGTTTGTTCTACGTGGCCGCCACGCGCGCGCGTGAACGCCTCGTCGTCACCGCGGTGAAGGCCCCCGCCGACGACGGAGACCATCCCTCCCGCTTCCTCACCGAACTCGGCGTCGAGCCCAAGGACGTCACCGGGCGCCCGCGCCGCCCGCTGTCCGTTGCCGCGCTGGTCGCCGAACTGCGCGCCACGACCGTCGATCCTCGTGTCTCGGACACCCTCAGGCAGGCCGCCGCCCACCGCCTGGCCAAGCTCGCCGCGCTCGGCGACGAGGACGGCCGCCCTCTGGTGCCGTCCGCGCACCCCTACCGCTGGTGGGGCCTGTACGAGCCGACCGAGAGCAAGATCCCGCTGCGCAACCGCGACCAGCCCGTCGTGCTCTCCGGAAGCGCTCTCGACCAGCTTGCCAACACCTGCGCCCTGCAGTGGTTCCTGGGGCGCGAGGTGAAGGCCGACGCGCCGGCGACCGCCGCCCAGGGCTTCGGCAACGTGGTGCACGTCCTCGCCGACGAGGTCGCCTCCGGACGTACCCCGGCCGACCTGACCGTCCTCATGGAGCGCCTCGACTCCGTGTGGAACGCGCTCGCCTTCGACGCGCCGTGGAAGTCCGCGCAGGAGAAGGAGCACGCGCGCGCGGCGCTCGAACGCTTCCTGAAGTGGCATGTGATGGACCGCACCGGACGTACGCCGGTGGCCAGTGAGCACGACTTCGACGTGACTCTCGAAGCGGGCGACTACGAAGTACGCATTCGCGGCTCCATGGACCGCGTCGAGGCGGACGCCGAAGGCCGTGCCTACGTGGTCGACTTCAAGACCGGCAAGCAGGCACCGAGCGCCGCCGAGGTGGCGCACCACCCGCAACTCGCCGTCTACCAGCTCGCCATCAGCGAGGGTGCCGCCGACGACGCCTTCGACGGTGTACGGCCCGAGCCCGGCGGCGCGGAACTCGTCCAGCTGCGCCAGGGCGCCGCCAAGAAGAACGGTGGCGAGACCCTCCCCAAGGTGCAGGCCCAGGAGCCTCTGGAGGGCGAGTGGGTCGGCGACCTGCTCGCCACCGCCGCGGGCAAGGTCCTCGACGAGCGGTTCTCGCCCACGACCGGTCAGCACTGCACGCACTGCGCCTTCCGGGCGTCGTGCAGCGCGCGGCCCGAGGGGCGGCACGTGGTCGAGTGACGGGGGCGTCGAGCAGTGGCGCGGGTGTGGTCAGATGACGCGGACGCCGAACAGCGACGCTGGTGTGGTCAGATGACGCGGACGCCGAGCAGCGACGCTGGTGTGGTCAGATGACGCGGACGCCGAGCAGGGACGGATGCGTGGTCGAGTGGTGCGTGTGCGGTCAGGTGACGCGTGCGCGGTCAGGTGACGCGTTCGTGGTGAGTGACGCGTGCGTGGTCACGTGGTGCGTCGTGCGTGACGTATCGCACCACCCGTGCTGACCAGCGCATCCTTCGGCCCCACCGCCGATGTGGCCCCCGCTGTCAGTGGGCGCCGCTAGCCTCTCTGACGTGCCAGCCCGTATCACCGACCCCGAGCAGCTCAAAGAGCTCCTGGGCATCCCGTTCACCCCGGAGCAGACGGCCTGCATCACCGCACCGCCCGCCCCGCAGGTGATCGTGGCCGGAGCCGGTTCGGGCAAGACCACGGTGATGGCGGCGCGCGTGGTGTGGCTGGTCGGCACCGGACAGGTCGCCCCCGAGCAGGTCCTCGGCCTGACGTTCACCAACAAGGCTGCCGGTGAACTCGCCGAGCGAGTCCGCAAGGCGCTGATCAAGGCGGGCGTCACAGACCCGGACGCGATCGACCCGGACAACCCGCCGGGCGAGCCGGTCATCTCCACGTACCACGCCTTCGCGGGCCGCCTGCTGACCGACCACGGCCTGCGTATCGGGCTCGAACCGACGTCCCGCCTGCTGGCCGACGCCACCCGCTACCAGCTCGCCGCACGCGTGCTGCGCGAGGCACCGGGACCCTACCCGGCGCTCACCCGCTCCTTCCCGGACCTGGTCGGCGACCTCCTCACGCTCGACTCCGAACTCGCCGAGCACCTTGTACGCCCCGAGGACCTGCGCAGGTACGACGCCGAACTGCTGCGCTCCCTGGAGGGTGCAAAACTCACCAACGCCGACCTCCGCAAGGTCCCCGACGCGGCGGCGGCCAGGCGCGAACTCGCCGAACTGGTGGGCCGCTACCGGGCGGCCAAGCGCGAACGCGATCTCCTCGACTTCGGTGACCAGATCGCTCTGTCCGCCACCCTGGCCCGCACCCGCCCCGAGGTCGGAAACATCCTGCGCGACGAGTTCCGCGTGGTCCTGCTTGACGAGTACCAGGACACGTCCGTGGCCCAGCGCGTCCTGCTCGCCGGTCTCTTCGGCGCCGGCACGGGGCACCCGGTGACCGCGGTCGGCGATCCCTGCCAGGCGATCTACGGCTGGCGTGGCGCCTCCGTCGCCAACCTCGACGACTTCCCCGAGCACTTCGCGCACCCCGACGGGCGCCTCGCGACCCGCCAGGCACTCAGCGAGAACCGCCGAAGCGGGGGGCGCCTCCTGGACCTCGCCAACGGCCTCGCCGAGCCCCTGCGCGCCATGCACGCGGGCGTGGAGGCACTCCGTCCCGCCCCCGGAGCCGAGCGCGACGGCCTGGTCCGCTGCGCGCTGCTGCGGACCCACGCCGAGGAGATCGACTGGCTCGGCGACTCGATCGCCCATCTCGTACGAACCGGAAAGGCGCCAGGCGAGATCGCGGTGCTGTGCCGTACGGCGACCGACTTCGCCGAGATCCAGGGCGCCCTCGTCGCCCGTGACATCCCCGTGGAGGTGGTCGGCCTCTCCGGGCTGCTGAACCTCCCTGAGGTCGCCGACCTCGTCGCCGTCTGCGAGGTCCTCCAGGACCCCGGCGCCAACGCCTCCCTCGTACGCCTGCTCACCGGCCCCCGCTGGCGCATCGGCCCGCGCGACCTTGCCCTCCTGGGGAGGCGCGCCCGCCTTCTCGTGACCCACGCGCGCGTGGGCGCCGACGACGACCCGGACCGCCGGCTCGCCGCGGCCGTCGAGGGGGTCGACCCGGCCGAGGTGATATCGCTCGCGGACGCGCTCGACACGTTCCTGGAGATGCCCATCGAGGCAGAAGGGGACGACGACGGACTGCCCTTCTCACCGGACGCGCGCGTGCGTTTCGCGCGGCTCGCCGCCGAGCTGCGCGAGCTGCGCCGCTCGCTCGCGGACCCACTGATGGACGTCCTGCACCGGGTGCTCGCCGTCACCGGCCTTGAGGTCGAACTCTCCGCGTCCCCGCACGCGCTGGCCGCCCGGCGACGCGAGACGCTGTCGAACTTCCTGGACGTCGCCGCGTCCTTCGCCGCGGGCGACGGAGAGGCGAGCCTGTTGGCCTTCCTCGGTTTCCTGCGGACCGCGGCGCAGTACGAGAAAGGCCTCGACAACGCCCTCCCCGGCGGCGAGAACACCGTCAAGGTGCTCACCGCGCACAAGTCCAAGGGCTTGGAATGGGACGTCGTCGTGGTCCCCGGCCTGGTCACCGGCACCTTCCCCAGCACCCAGGGCCGCGAGAAATGGACCGCCCAGGGCAAGGTCCTGCCGCACGAGCTGCGCGGAGACGCCGACACCCTGCCCGACATCGAAGCCTGGGACGCCAGGGGCATCAAGGCCTTCCACGAGGCCATGAAGGACCACCAGCACACCGAGGAACTCCGCCTCGGCTATGTCACCTTCACCCGCCCCCGCTCACTCCTGATCGGCTCCGGCCACTGGTGGGGGCCCTCCCAGAAGAAGCCACGCGGCCCCTCGGACTTCCTGCACGCCCTGTACGAGCACTGCGCGGCCGGACACGGAGACATCGAGGCCTGGGCGGACGAACCCGCCGAGGACGACGAGAACCCCGCCCTCCACGACGCGTCCGCCGATCACGCCTGGCCGCTTCCGCTCGACGACGCGGCACTCGCCCGCCGCCGCGCGGCCGCCGAGACCGTACTCGCCCACCTGGAGCGGGTCGCGTCCCACGAGGAGGTCCATCCAGGGGTCGCCGCCCACGAAGTGTCCTCGTCCTCGTACGAGGACCCTGAGTGGCCGCCTCCGCCCGAGGACGACGAACCGCCCGACCTCGACCTTCAGGAGGGGGACGGTGCCGACTGGGACTCCTGGACGGCGGACCGCCCGAAGGTTCCGCACCAGGCACAGGCCCCCGAGGCCCGTCCTCACCCCGAGGGCCCGGAGCGCCTCACGCCCGAGGAATCCCGCACGCTCGCCTCCTGGGACCGAGACCTGGACGCGCTCACCGGAGAGCTCCTGCGCGCCCGCGCCGGCGTCACGGACGTACCCCTGCCCTCATCGCTCACCGCGTCGCAGGTGCTGCGCCTGGCGGCCGACCCGGACGGATTCGCGCAGGAGCTGGCCCGCCCCATGCCGCGCCCTCCCCAGCCCGCCGCGCGCCGCGGCACCCGCTTCCACGCGTGGGTGGAGTCCCGCTTCGAAGCGCTGCGACTGCCCATGCTGGAGCCCGAGGAGCTGCCCGGCAGCGACGCCGAGATCGCCGACGAGCGCGACCTGGAGGCTCTCAAGGACGCCTTCGAACGCACTCCGTACGCGCACCGCACTCCCTACCGCGTCGAGGTTCCCTTCCAGCTCGCCATCGCCGGCCGCGTCGTGCGCGGCCGTATCGACGCCGTCTACAGGGAGGCCGATGACAACGGCGACGGCAACGGCGCGGTCGGCGGGGAGGGCGGCGACGGCGCGACGTACGAGATCGTGGACTGGAAGACCAACCGCAGTCGCACAGCGGACCCCCTCCAGCTCGCGCTCTACCGCCTCGCCTGGGCGGAGCAGCAGGGTGTGCCCCCGGAGGCGGTCAAGGCGGTGTTCCTGTACGTCCGCAGCGGAGAGGTCGTACGACCGGACGACCTTCCGGACCGGGCCGCACTGGAACGGCTGCTCATGGACGACCCACAGGAAGAGGCATCCGGGGAACCACCGGACGAACACGCCTCTGTGGGCGGATAGGCTCGTGGTCATGAGCAAGCCCGTTGACAACGCCGTCAGCACCGTACGGACGTACATCCAGAACCACCGCGCCGCCTTCCTCGACGATCTCGCCGAGTGGCTGCGCATCCCCTCGGTGTCGGCTCAGCCGGATCACGCCGCGGACGTACGGCGCAGCGCCGACTGGCTTGCCGCCAAGCTCCGGGAGACCGGCTTTCCCACAGTCGAGGTCTGGGCGACCGACGGGGCCCCGGCCGTCTTCGCCCAATGGCCTTCCGAGGACCCGGAAGCCCCTACGGTCCTGGTCTACGGCCACCACGACGTGCAGCCCGCCGCCCGTGAGGACGGCTGGGACACCGAGCCCTTCGAGCCGGTGATCCGCGGAAACCGCCTGCACGCGCGCGGGGCGGCCGATGACAAGGGTCAGGTGTTCTTCCACACACTCGGCGTTCGTGCCCACCTCGCCGCCACCGGGCGCACCGCTCCCGCCGTACACCTCAAGCTCCTCATCGAGGGCGAGGAAGAATCCGGCTCCCCGCACTTCCGTGACCTTGTCGAGGGGCGCGCGGAGCGGCTCGCGGCCGACGCCGTGATCGTCTCCGACACCGGTATGTGGTCCGAGGACACCCCCACGGTGTGCACCGGCATGCGCGGCCTCGCCGAGTGCGAGATCGAGCTGTACGGGCCCGACCAGGACATCCACTCCGGATCCTTCGGCGGCGCCGTGCCCAACCCGGCCACCGCAGTCGCCCGCCTCGTCGCTGCCCTGCACGACGGCCAGGCGCGCGTGGCCGTACCGGGCTTCTACGAAGGCATCACCGAACTCACCGACCGCGAGCGCGAGCTCTTCGCCGAGCTGCCCTTCGACGAGGCCGAGTGGCTGCGCACGGCCAGGTCGACGGCCTCCTACGGAGAGGCCGGCCACACCACTTTGGAGCGGGTCTGGGCCCGTCCGACCGCCGAGGTCAACGGCATCGGCGGCGGCTACCAAGGCCCCGGCAGCAAGACGATCATCCCGTCCTCGGCGATGGTCAAGCTCTCCTTCCGGCTGGTCGCGGGACAGGACCCCGAGCACATCGAGAAGGCCGTACGCGCGTGGGCCGCCGAACACGTACCCGCGGGCATCCGGCACGAGATCACGTTCGGAGCGGCCACCCGCCCCTGTCTGACGCCCCTGGACCACCCCGCCCTGCGGTCCGTCGTACGCGCCATGGGCCGCGCCTTCGAGCAGCCCGTCCGCTTCACCCGAGAGGGCGGCTCGGGGCCCGCGGCCGACCTTCAGGAAGTCCTCGGTGCCCCGGTGCTCTTCCTGGGCATCTCCGTCCCGTCCGACGGCTGGCACGCCCCCAACGAGAAGGTCGAACTGGACCTCCTCCTGAAGGGCGTCGAAACCACCGCCTACCTGTGGGGCGATTTGGCCGAGAACTGGCACGAGGCACACTGAAGAAGGCATCTCCGAAGAAGGCGATCAACGCCCTGAACAGCCCCCTCCACACCCGCCCTGCTGAACCGCCCATCGAAATAACCGTTACACCGGGGGAGTTGGAAGCACCCGTGACCACCTGGACCGACCACAGCGCCGACCGTCCCATCTCGCTCACCGCCCCGAGCGGCATCGACCGGGCCGCCCACCACCGGCTCGACGAGGCCTGGCTCGCCGCGGCGTGGAGCCACCCCACCACCCGCGCCTTCGTGGTCTCCGGCGGCCAGGTCCTGATCGACGAGGCGGCCGACGGCACCACCGAACTGGTGATGACCCCCTCCTTCGAGGCGCCGCTCACCGAGGCACACCGCTACTTCCTGGGCACGGACGATGACGGTGTGAGCTATTTCGCACTCCAGAAGGACGCGCTCCCCGGCCGCATCGACCAGTCGGCACGTTCGGCGGGACTGCGCGAGGCGGGACTACTGCTGTCTCCCCGCGACGCGGGCCTCATGGTGCACGCGGTCGCCCTGGAGAACTGGCAGCGGCTCCACCGCTTCTGCTCACGCTGTGGCGAACGCACCGTCATCGCGGCAGCCGGCCACATCCGCCGCTGCCCGGCCTGTGGCGCCGAGCACTACCCGCGCACCGACCCGGCCGTGATCATGGCGGTCACGGACGACGAGGACCGCATCCTGCTCGGCCGCCAGGTGCACTGGCCCGAGGGCCGCTTCTCCACACTCGCCGGCTTCGTCGAGCCCGGTGAGTCCATCGAGCAGTCGGTGCGTCGCGAGGTCTTCGAGGAGGCCGGTATCACGGTCGGTGAAGTCCAGTACGTCGCCAGCCAGCCCTGGCCCTTTCCCTCCAGCCTCATGCTGGGCTTCATGGCCCGCGCCCAGTCGTCCGAGATCAACGTCGACGGCGAGGAGATCGAAGAGGCCCGCTGGTTCTCCCGCGAAGACCTACGGGCCGCCTTCGAGTCCGGGGAGGTGCTGCCTCCCTACGGGATCTCGATTGCGGCCCGTCTGATCGAGCTCTGGTACGGCAAGCCCCTGCCGACCCGGGGATCGACCGCCTGACACCGACGCGACGGCCGGCTCGGGGACCGGCCGCCTGACGTCGGCCACACGTCCGACGCGGGCGCCGGTCGCATGATGCCGACTACGCGCCGATCTTCTGCTTGACCTGCGCCAGCGAAGGGTTCGTCAACGTCGAACCGTCCGGGAAGAGAACGGTGGGAACCGTCTGGTTTCCGCCGTTCGCCTTCTCCACGAACGCCGCGGACTGCGGGTCCTGCTCGATGTTGATCTCCTCGTACGTGATGCCCTCGCGGTCCATCTGGCTCTTCAGCCGACGGCAGTAGCCGCACCACGTGGTGCTGTACATCGTCACAGTGCCCGGCATGTCGATTGCGCTCCTTTACGGCGTCGGGATGCGTGGTCGCGTCAGGGGAACGTACGTGACCCGGCCGCCATTCCCGTGGGAGTACCTCGGCGGGACTCAACGCCTGCCGCATTAGTACGACTGCGGGTGTCACCTGTGGACAACCAGGCTCACCCGTCCCCGGCGACCTGGCAGCATGGCGGGGTGACAGCAGCAACGCACTCCACACTCTTCCCGCAGGTTCCGGACTCGGCCGACGCGGTGCTCGACGGGCTCGACCCCGAGCAGCGCGAGGTCGCCACCGCCCTGCACGGACCGGTGTGCGTGCTGGCGGGCGCCGGCACGGGCAAGACGCGGGCGATCACCCACCGCATCGCCTACGGGGTGCGCGCCGGGATCCTCCAGCCCTCCAGCGTGCTGGCCGTCACGTTCACCAACCGTGCCGCGGGCGAGATGCGCGGCCGTCTCAGGCAGCTCGGCGTCGGCGGCGTCCAGGCCCGGACCTTCCACTCGGCCGCGCTGCGCCAGCTCCAGTACTTCTGGCCGAAAGCGGTCGGCGGCAGCCTGCCCCGGCTTGTCGACCGCAAGATCCAGCTGGTCGTCGACGCGGCAGCTGCCTGCCGCATCCGCCTCGACCGGGGCGAACTGCGGGACGTCACCGCCGAGATCGAGTGGTCCAAGGTCACCCAGACCATCCCCGCCGACTACGCGGCCGCCGCCGCCAAAGTCGGCCGGGTAGCCCCCCGCAACCCGGCCGAGATCGCCCAGCTCTACGGGACCTACGAAGACCTCAAGCGCGACCGCGGGGTCATCGACTTCGAGGACGTCCTGCTGCTGACGGTCGCCGTCCTTCAGGACCGCCACGACATCGCGGAGCAGGTCCGCGCCCAGTACCAGCACTTCGTGGTCGACGAGTACCAGGACGTCAGCCCCCTCCAGCAGCGTCTGCTGGACCTGTGGCTCGGCGAGCGCGACAGCCTCTGTGTCGTCGGCGACGCCAGCCAGACGATCTATTCATTCACCGGTGCAACTCCTGACCACCTTCTCGACTTCCGCACCCGCCACCCCGGAGCCACCGTCGTCAAGCTCGTACGCGACTACCGCTCCTCGCCCCAGGTGGTCCACCTCGCCAACGGCCTGCTCGCTCAGGCCCGTGGCCGGGCCGCCGAGCACCGCCTGGAGCTGATCTCCCAGCGGTCGCCGGGCCCCGAACCCGTCTACGCCGAGTACCCGGACGAGCCCGCCGAGGCCGAGGGCGCCGCCCGCCGCATCCGCGACCTCATCGCGTCCGGCGTCCCCGCGGGCGAGATCGCGATTCTCTTCCGTACGAACTCCCAGTCCGAGCTGTATGAACAGGCACTCGCCGACGCCGGGGTGCCCTACCAGCTGCGTGGCGCCGAGCGGTTCTTCGACCGCCCCGAAGTGCGCAAGGCGGGCACCGCCCTGCGTGCCGCGGCCCGGTTCGGAGGCAACGACTCGCTCCTCGACGATGTCATCGACCTGCCCTCACAGGTCCGCGCCGTGCTGTCGGGCGAAGGATGGACCAACCAGCCCCCTGCCGGCTCCGGCGCGGTCAGAGAGCGCTGGGAATCGCTGGCCGCCCTTGTCCACCTTGCCCACGACTTCGCGGCGGCGAAGGAGGGCGCCACCCTCGGAGATCTGGTGGCAGAGCTCGACGAGCGCGCGAGCGCCCAGCACGCGCCGACCGTCCAGGGCGTCACCCTCGCTTCCCTGCACTCAGCCAAGGGACTGGAGTGGGACGTCGTCTTCCTGGTCGGCGTCGCCGAGGGCATGATGCCGATCACCTATGCAAAGACCGACGAACAGATCGAGGAGGAGCGCCGCCTCCTCTACGTCGGCGTGACCCGCGCCAGAGAGCACCTCTGTGTCTCCTGGGCGCTGTCCCGCTCACCCGGCGGCAGACCGAACCGCCGGCCCAGCCGCTTCCTCGACGGGCTGCGCCCAGGCTCGGTCACCACGGTGGCGGGCCGGAGCGGTAGTGGGGGCCCGGGAGGTATCGAGCGAGGTATCGGTAGCAGCGGCGGCACAGTCGTGCGGCGGTCGGTCCGGACCCCTGCCCGCTGCCGGGTCTGCGGCCGCACCCTGACCGACGCCGGTGAGATGAAACTGATGCGCTGCGAGGACTGTCCGTCCGACATGGACGAGGGCCTCTACGAGCGGTTGCGGGAGTGGCGGGCGGTGCAGGCGCAACGCAGTGGGCAGCCCGCGTTCTGTGTCTTCACCGACAAGACGCTGATGGCTATCGCCGAGACCGTGCCCGACGACGAGGGCGAGCTGGCTCGGATCCCTGGCGTCGGAGTCCGCAAGCTGAACCGCTTCGGCACCGATGTTCTGGCCATCTGCGCAGGTCAAGAAGTCGGAGGGGGCGATGAAGGTGACTGATACGAACTCGTCGAAAAAATAGTTTGCGCATGCCCCAGCAAGCCCCATAGGTTCTTAACACGGAACGGCGGCCTTCTCCGAGGCCCTGGTTTCGTGCTGTACTTAATAACCGTCGGACCGGCTCACCCCGATCCCCCTAGACGCCGAGAGGAGGCGATTCCAGTGATCAGCATCACCACGAGCTTCATCAGCACCGTCAAAATGACCGATCCCTCGGTCGCCTCCATGTGCCTGCTCGGCGTCTCGAACCTGGGCACCGGTCTGTCCGGCAATCCTGCCGTCCGTCCGGCGTCCCCCGTGTCTCTCTCGGGTCTTCCCGTGAGTGAGCGCAATGAGCGACCGATCCAGGCACTGGAAGCAGCAGTAGTGGCAGAGGCGCGTGCCTATGCCTTCGCCGCAGCCGGTGCCGGATCCCTGAAGCAGACGAAGCAGCACCACACGATGTGGGCCTTCCGTGGGCCTGAACCCTGGAGTGATCCAGCCTGATTCTTGATCAGGCCGGCGCCTTCAGGGCCGCGGAACCCCACCCGGGATCCGCGGCCCTTCTGTTTGTCCCCGACCGGGGACGGCGGAGCGAAGGGGCCTCGGGACAAGAAAAGAACCCGGTACCAGCCGCCAACCGGCCAACCGGCCGGCACGACCAGACGAGGAAGACGAACCGTGCAACTCGAAGCGCACGCCCCGTCCGTACCGCCTTCCGAAACGATCCCCCCGCCCGGCCTCACGGAGGACTCCACCTTGATCCCGCTCACTGCGCTCACCGCGCTCGACGACGCCATCGAGAACCTCGGCGTACCCGTCCCCTGCCGTTCCTACGACCCGGAGGTCTTCTTCGCCGAGTCGCCGGCCGATGTCGAGTACGCCAAGTCGCTCTGCCGCACTTGCCCGCTGGTCGAGGCCTGCCTCGCCGGTGCCAAGGAGCGGCGTGAGCCCTGGGGCGTCTGGGGTGGCGAGCTCTTCGTCCAGGGTGTCGTCGTGGCCCGCAAGCGGCCGCGTGGCCGCCCGCGCAAGAACCCGGTCGCGGCATGAACATCCGAGGAACGATCGACCGCCCGCTGACGAACGACCCCAAGAAACAGGCCCCGATGAAGCCGTCCACGAGCGAGCCGGCCGGCTCCGCGATTCCAGACTTCACCACCACCGACGCGAAGGACTCGCGTCAGAACAGGACCCGAGAGATGCAACTCATTCCAGAAGCCCTGGCTCGTGCGCATATGCACGAGCGACTGCACGAGGCCGAGCGGGAACGCCGGGCCATGCGCCTGGTGACCGCCCGCCGGATGCAGCGTCGTGCCGAGCGCGCGTCGATGCGTGCTCGGCGTGCGCTGGCCATGGCGGTCATGCAGTAGCCGACGGCAGTCGCAGGCATAGAAGCAGGAAGTAACTCCTCGCGGGGGTCGGTCCGTCCGGACCGGCCCCGCAGTGCGTCCGGGCGTCTGCGGTGCGTTGCGTCCGGCGAACCGTCGATCACGGCGATATCGTCGCCGGGTGACGAGTCTTCCCGGGGACAGTGACAGCACCGGCTCAGCGCAGCGGCCCGACGTTGCCGAGGCCCAGCACATCGTGTGCGCTCGCTGCGGAACCCCGGCCGACGGCCCCCAGTCGACGTGGACCTGTTCCGTGGAGAACGGCAGCCGCCACTACTTCTGCGACAACTGCGCTCGCACGCATCTGAGGGCGATCGAGGGGCGGCTCGACTCCGCGTGGTGGTAGACCGCGCCTCGTCAGGCTTCGGCGGCCTGCTCCCTCTCGTCCGCCGCCTCCTCCTCCGGCAGGAATCCGGGCAGCCACTCCTCCAGCTCATCGCGTAGCCGGACGGTCGCACCCAGTTGGCACAGGACACCGATGGTGCTCAGGGTCACGCGGTGTATCAGGAGATACGACGGGGGCAGGTTGAGCCGCTTGCCCAACTGGTGGGCGGGGGAGCGAGGGTCGCCCACGCGGGCGGCCTGGCTGCGCATCCAGCCTCGGGTGAAGGTGAACTCGTCCGCCTGGGCCGGTTCGATGATCGGCAGGAGATAGTCCAGGACCGCGTCGGGTTCGAGCTCAATGGACTCCTTGACGAAGCCCTCCTCGCAGAGCAGCTCATAGACCGCCTCGGCGTCGCCGTCGAGGGTCAGGCGGAGGGACTCGCCGATCGTTGAGGGCAGGCCGCCGGGGAGGCGGTCCACCGTGCCGAAGTCCAGGACGCCCAGTCGCCAGCCACTCTTCTCGTCCGGCAGGAGACGGAAGTTGCCCGGGTGCGGATCGGCGTGCAGCAGTCCGGTGCGGGCCGGGCCGGAGAAGAGGAAGCGGGCCAGCAGCTGGCCGGCGCGGTCCCGCTGTTCCTGGGTGCCGTTGGCGATCACCTCCGACATGGGTACGCCGTCGATCCATTCGGTCACCAGAACCTGGTCGCACTGGTGGACCACCGCCGGTACGAGGACATCCGGGTCGCCCGCGAACTCGTCCGCATGGGCCTTCTGGGCCTGCGCCTCCAGTCCGTAGTCGAGCTCCTCGGACACCCGGTCGCGCAGCTCCGCGATCAGCGGCTTGATGTCCATTCCCGGGATCAGGGGGCCCAGGAGCCTGGCGAACCGGCTGAGCTGGGTCAGATCGGACAGCAGGGCCTCGCCCGCTCCGGGGTACTGCACCTTCACCGCGACCTCTCGGCCGTCATGCCACACCGCGTGGTGCACCTGGCCGATGGAGGCCGCAGCGGACGGCTTGTCCTCGAACTCGAGGAACAACTCGGGCCACTCCTTGCCGAGCCGCTCCTCCAGCACGGAGTGCACGGTGCGTGTCGGCATCGGAGGCGCCGCCTCCTGGAGCTTCGTCAGCGCCGCGCGATACGGCCCCGCGACCTCTTCGGGCAGCGCCGACTCGAAGACGGACAGTGCCTGCCCGAACTTCATCGCGCCGCCCTTGAGCTCACCGAGCACCTTGAACAGTTGCTCGGCCGTGCGCTGTTGCAACTCGCGGCCGACGATCTCCGCCGACTTCCCGCCGATCCGTTTGCCCAGCCCCCAGGTGGCCCGCCCGGCGAAGCCGAGTGGCAGCGCGGCGAGTTTGGCCGTACGGGTGACTGCCTTCCGGGGAAGATCAGACATGCGCCCTCCAATTACCGGACAGCCGAGCCGCGTACGGCTGTTGCCCCGCCATTGTCTCGTGTGGCTCCCCGTCTTCCGAGGCGCGCTCCCCCTTCTTACCTTTCTCCGTGGCGCCGCACAGGCATGCGGGATGTGGCCAGACCGGCCTGGCATGCCAGTCGAACCCCGGTACGGACGCTTCCCAGCGTGCCCCGGCGCTGGACGGCAGCTCCCCGTCGAGGAAGGCCAGCGCGTGACCCGCGGCCATTCCGGCGACACCGGCCGCCAGTGCGAGGTCGCACGCCGGGACCTGGCGCGCCTGCCCGGAGCGCCACTGCGCGACCAGCCGTGGCCAGGTCGGGTCACGGTCGGCGCGTCCCTGGTCCAGACAGCCCGCGCAGCCCGTGTCACCAGGCAGGACCAGGGGGCCGACCACTCCTGTGCCCTCCACGACGCCCGCGTACAGATGTGGTGTTCCCGAGCTGATCAACGGCTCGGCGGCTACCGGGTCGGGCGCGTGGACGGCGAGACCGTCTCGCGGGGTGAGGATCACCAGCGACAGTCCGACCTTCTCCTCGTCCGGGAGGGTCCGCGGTGGACGCGCCGGTGCCGCTCGGCGTACCGCCCGCCGGGCTGCCTCCTCCCGGCGTTCGCCGATGGACTCGGCGGGCAGTCCGCCCGGCGCGACGTCCCACGGTTCGACGCAGCCGCTGTCGCGGACATCGACCTCGCCCACGCCCGCCCCGGCGAGCAGCGAAGCAAGGATCACCCCCACCCGGCCGGCACCCTGCACCTGTACGCGCAGTGAGCGCCGGGCGGCCAGCCGTTTCATACCTTCGCCCGGTTCGGGGGCGACGAGGGAGAGGGACGCGAGATCGGGGCGCAGCCGGTCGAGGACCGCCTTCTTCTTACGCAGGGCGTCCGCGGCCGGGCCGCCTCCCGTGTTGTCATCCAGCAGGCCGGACCGGGCGAGCCGCTCGAGCAGTCCGTCGACATGCCCGTCGGGAAACCCCATCTTGCGCCCTTCCTCGCGGAGGAGCGGCAGCCCGCGTGTCCCGTTGAGGAGATCGAGGAAGCTGCCCGTCGCCGTGTCCACCGGGCCAAGGATTATCGCGTGCGCGGGCGCCATCCCGAACTGGACGGTGTTGAGATCTCGCCAGCCGCGCCGCAGCGCCGGCTTCACGATCGGATGCATGACCTACCCCCGTACTCCGTGGATCGTCCCCGTGTGTCGGCGGGTGTGGGTCCCGCTTCGCCGACCGAATGCCAGCATGCTCTTCGCCGCCCGAGGGTGCCGAAAGTTATCCACAGGCGGCGGTATACGTCGTACAAATCGAGCACACAGGGTGCGGATCGGCATCGAACCGTCCAGGGGACGGGACTTCCCTCATGTGCAGCGGGTAACGTCGGAGCGTGCCCGCCGACCCACTGCACCGCGCCGGAAACCCACAGCGCAGTACGACGAGCCCGCCGCCAAGCGGCTCGGGGGCGAGCGCGATCGAGGTCCGCAGGAGCGCGCGAAGGCGCAGAACGGTCTCCGCGTACCGCGAGGGCGATCGCACCATTGTGCTCATCCCCGCCCGGATGTCCGAGGCGGAGGAACAGCGCTGGGTGACCGTCATGCTCGACAAGCTGGCCGCCCAGGAGAAGAAGAGGGTGCCCTGTGACTCCGAGCTGACCGAGCGTGCCGCGCGTCTGTCGGGTCAGTACTTCGACGGCCGGGCCCGGCCCACCTCGGTTCGCTGGGTCACCAACCAGAACACGCGCTGGGGCTCCTGCACACCGGCCGAGGGCAGTATCCGTCTGTCGCACCGGTTGCAGGGCATGCCCGAGTACGTCGTCGACTACGTACTCGTCCATGAACTCGCGCACCTTCTGGTGCCCGGTCACGGGCCCCGCTTCTGGCGGCTTCTGGAGGCGTATCCGCGTACGGAGCGTGCTCGCGGCTACCTCGAAGGGGTGGTGGCCGCCGATCGGCTGCCCCATCCGCCCGCGACCCGCGACGAGTAGGGGCCGGTCCACCCGCGCCGAAGTTGGTCCGTCCGCACCGAAGAGGCGGTTGTGTACCGGGTTCGTACCGGCTTCTTCCACTGTCAGAGTTTGCCGTTAGCCTGACGCGACGCACTTGCATTCGGGATGGGGGACGGTCGTTACGCATGGCCAGGGAATTCCAACGCGGCCACAAGGCCAAGATCAGTGACCTCACCGCGGGCACCGATCTGTACGTAGGTGTGCAGATCGCCGGCCCCGGACTGACCTTCGACATCAGTTGCTTCGGTCTGGACGCCGACGAACGGCTCTCGGACGAGCAGTACTTCGTCTTCTTCAACCAGCCGAAGTCCCCTGAGGAGTCCATTCAGCTCCTCGGCGCCCAGGCGGGTGACACCGAGTCCTTCCGTGTCACGCTCGACAGGATCCCGGCGAAGATCCAGAAACTGTCGTTCACCGCGACCCTCGACGGCGGCGGGCAGATGTCCCAGGTCGCCCCCGGATATCTCCGCATCGTCGCGGGCGGCGAGGAGGTGGCCCGGTACCCGTTCAGCGGCGCGGAGTTCTCCACGGAACGTGCCGTGATGCTGGGCGACTTCTATCTGAAGGACGTCTGGCGATTCGCCGCCGTGGGACAGGGCTTCGACGGCGGGCTCGACGCGCTGCTGAAGAACTTCGGCGGCGAGGTCGCCGAAGAGGAGCCTGCCGCACAGCCGCCGCAGGCCACCGCCGCGCCGTCCTTCGCGCCGCCGGCCCAGGCCACCGCGCCCCCCGCGTTCGGCGCGTTCGGCGCGCCGAGCACACCGGCACCCGTCCCGCCGTCCTCCGCGCAGGGCTTCGCGCCGCCCGCGGGAACGACACCGCCGCCCGCTCCGGCACCCGCGCCCTCGGTGCACGCCGCCCCGACCATCGTCGCGCCCCTGCACACTCCGCCAGGCGGAAGCGTGCCGCCGCCGGGCCCCGCACCGTACGTGCAGCCTCCGGGGCAGCCCGGTCCGCCGCCGGGCTACGGTCAGCAGCCTCCTGGCCAGACGGCTCCGCCGCCGCCCGGCTATGGCCAGCAGGCCCCGCCCGCGCCTCCGGGCTACGGCCAGCAGGCTCCCACGGCGCCTCCCGGCTATGGTCAGCAGCCGCCGTACGGCCAGGTCCCGGGGCAGATTCCCGGCCAGCCGGGTGCTCCTTCCCCGTACGGCGTTCCCCAGGGAGCCCCGCAGGGCGGTGCCGGTGTGTCCGCCGCGTTGCAGGCCTTCAAGGAGACGCCCACCGGCCAGCGCTGGACCCAGCAGAACAAGAAGCTGGTCCGCGTCGATCTCGGCGCGGGTGGTGACCAGGCCGTCCTGGCGCGTCAGGGCAGCATGGTGCTCTACCAGGGCAAGGTCGACTTCAGCTACAAGGGCGCCGGCTTCGCCGGGCGGATCGTGGGCAACGCGACCGGCCAGGAGATGCAGCTGATGCGCTGTTCGGGTCGCGGCCAGGTGTTCCTCGCCGAGAACGGCTCCCATGTGCACCCCATCGAACTCCAGGGCGACGGAATCTGTGTGTCCGCCGAGAGCGTCCTCGCCTTCGACGAGACGCTTCAGTACGAAGTCCGCAGGATCGAGGGGCACGGCATCCCCGGGGGTGCGCTTTTCACGATGCAGTTCCAGGGGACCGGCACGATCGTCGTGAAGACCCACGGAGCGCCCGTCGTACTGCCCGTCACGCCCACGACGTTCGCCGACTGCAACGCGGTAGTCGCCTGGTCCGCGGCCTCCCAGGTGATCGTCTCCAGCCAGGTACGGATGCGCCGGAACGCCTACCCCGGCGACACCGGGGAGAGCGTGAACCTCCAGTTCCGCGGCGCGCCCGGCAATTTCATCGTCGTCCAGCCGTACGAGGTCTGAGGGAGCCCGTCATGAACCAGCCACTCTCGGGCTTCGCCCCGGCACCCGTCACCGCCCGCATGGAGAACCACGGCAACCACATGCTGAAGGTCGCCATGCAGACCGGAAACGACCTCCTCGCGCGCGTGGGGTCGATGGTCGCCTACGAAGGGTTCGTCCAGTACGAGCCCAACCCGCCCGCCGTACGCCAGATCGCCCGCGACTGGGCCACCGGTGAGGGCGCGCCTTTGATGAAGGCCTCCGGCGACGGCCTGCTCTATCTCGCCGACTACGGGGCGAACGTCGTCGTCATCAACCTCAACGGGGACGCGATCTCCGTCAACGCGACGAACCTGCTCGCCTTCGACGCCCACCTCACGTGGGGCGTCGAGCGCGTCAAGGGGCTCGCCAAGTTCGCCGGACAGGGCCTGTGGAACACCAAGATCTCCGGGCAGGGCTGGGTCGCGCTGACCTCCCGGGGCAAGCCGATCGTCGTGGACTGCGGCGGCGGTGAGGACGAGACATACGTCGACCCGGACGCGCTCGTAGCCTGGTCCCCGAACCTCAAGGTGAAGGGCAAGCGCAGCTTCAAGGCGCAGTCGCTGATCGGACGCGGCAGCGGCGAGGCCTTCCAGATGGCGTTCTCCGGGCAGGGCATCGTCGTCGTCCAGCCCAGCGAGGACAGCACCGACCGTCTCCGAGTCCGGGGCTGAGGGGGAGCAGGACATCATGCAGAGCCCGCTTTTCGGCTACAACGAACAGCAGACCCAGGAGCGCTACAGCCTGCAGAACTCGCAGATGCTGCGCGTCGTCCTGGAGGGCCACGACGACATCCTCGCGCGCAAGGGCACCATGGTCGCGTACCAGGGGCTCGTCGAGTTCGACGCCGAGTACCAGAACAGCGGCCAGCAGCGGTCGCGCGCGTACACCGGCGAGGGCCTCGACCTGATGCGCTGCCACGGGCAGGGGACCGTCTACCTGGCGAACCTCGCCCAGCATGTGCACGTGGTCGACGTGGACCAGGACGGTCTCACCGTCGACAGCAGCTACGTCCTGGCGATGGACTCCTCGCTGCACCACGAGGTCATCGCCGTGGACAGCCAGTACGGCATCTCCGGATCGGGCAAGTACCAGCTCAACATCACGGGTCGCGGCAAGGTCGCGCTGATGACCTCCGGGATGCCGCTGCTGATGCAGGTCACGCCGGACAAGTACGTCAACTGCGACGCCGACGCCATCGTGGCGTGGTCCACGAGCCTGCGGGTACAGATGCAGGCCCAGACGCACTCCTCCGGAGTGTTTCGGCGCCGTGGCAACACGGGCGAGGGCTGGGAACTCAGCTTCCTGGGGCAGGGCTACGCGCTCGTCCAGCCCAGCGAGCTGCTGCCGCCGCAGAACGCCGTGATCGGCCAGGGAGTGCGCGCCCAGTACGGCATGGGGCAGCAGGGTGCGCACGCGCAGAACCAGGGCAACGCCTGGAGCTGAGCGTCCAGGAAGCACGGGTAAGGGGCGACCGCCATGGCGGTCGCCCCTTACCCGTTCACAGCCGCGCGCGGGTCGCTTCCAGGAGTCGTACGACCGACTCGTCGGCCACGCCCGCGACCTCCTCGTACGCGAACCAGCGCAGGTCGAGCGACTCGTCGCTGATCTCCTGCACGGCTCCCGGCGCGGCCACCACGGCGTACTGGACGTCGAAATGGCAGTGGCAGGGCGGCGGGATCGGATGCCGGTCGAGCCGGACCGGACCGCCGGGGAGCAGTTCGAGAGCCGCGATGCCCGACTCCTCGGTGGCCTCACGCAGAGCCGCGGCCTCCAGAGTGGCGTCCTCCGGCTCGCAGTGACCACCCATCTGGAGCCACATGCGCAGCTTCTTGTGGAGGGTCAGCAGTACGCGGCCGTGCCCGGGATCGATCACGAGGGCGCTCGCCGTGATGTGCCCGGCCGTGCAGGCCTTCCACATACCGTCCGGATACGCCGCCAGATGATCCAGGTACGCCTGGCGCAGCCCTTCCTGGTCCTCGTAGCTCTTGAGTACGAGGACCGCGTCGTCGTACAGGCTCACTCGGCGTCGTCGCCCTTGTCGTCGTCCTTCTTCAGGTTCGGCTTCTCGCCGGAGCCGGAGCCCGACCCGGAGCCGGACGCGGAACCGTCCGCCGCCTCGCCGAGCATCTTGTCGAGCTCGGAGAAGTCCAGCTGCTCGCGGTGCACGAAGCCGTCCGGGTCGTCCAGGTCGGAGGCGGTGGGGAGCATGTCCGGGTGGGCCCACAGGCCGTCACGCCCGTCGACACCGCGCGCGTCGGTGAGCGAGGCCCACAGACGGGAGGCGTCCCGCAGACGGCGCGGGCGCAGCTCCAGGCCGATCAGCGTGGCGAAGGTCTGCTCGGCGGGACCGCCCGAGGCGCGACGGCGGCGCAGCGTCTCACGCAGCGCGTCGGCGGACGTCAGACGCGGCTTGGCGGCCGCGTGCACGACCGCGTCCACCCAGCCCTCGACGAGCGCGAGAGCGGTCTCCAGACGGGCCAGCGCGGCCTTCTGCTCCGGAGTGTCCTCCGGCTGGAACATGCCCTGCTGGAGCGCGTTCTGAAGCTCCTCCGGGTTCTGCGGGTCGAACTGGCCGACCACGTCCTCCAGCTTGGCCGTGTCGACCTTGATCCCGCGCGCGTAGCCCTCGACAGCGCCGAACAGGTGCGAGCGCAGCCACGGCACGTGCGCGAAGAGGCGCTGGTGGGCGGCCTCGCGCAGGGCGAGATAGAGCCGCACCTCCTCCTGGGGGACGCCCAGGTCCTTGCCGAACGACTTGATGTTCAGCGGCAGCAGCGCGGCCTTTCCCGCCGGGCCGAGCGGCAGGCCGATGTCACTCGAACCGACGACCTCGCCCGCGAGCACGCCCACGGCCTGCCCGATCTGCGTACCGAACATGGCGCCGCCCATGGAGCGCATCATGCCGATGAGCGGGCCCGCCATGGCCTGCATCTCCTCCGGCAGGACCTCGCCCATGGCCGCGCCGACACGCTCGGCGACCGGGTCGACGAGCTCCTTCCACACCGGCAGGGTCGCCTCGACCCACTCCGCGCGGCTCCAGGCCACGGCGGAGCCCGCGCCGGACGGCAGGGAGGTCGCGTCGTCCAGCCACAGGTCGGCCAGGCGCACGGCCTCCTCGATCGCGGTGCGCTCGGCAGGGCCGACGCTCGCGTCCTTGATGCCGTCAGAGGTGCCCTGGGAGACCGTCTGGCGGGCGATCTGCTTGGCCATGTCCCAATTCACCGGACCGCCCTCGTACGAGAGCATCTGGCCCAGCTGCTGGAACGCGGCGCCCAGGTCATTGGGGTTCATGGAACCGAACATGGCTGCGAGCGGATTGTCGGCGCCGGGGCCGCCGGCTCCGGGGAATCCCCCGAAACCGAACGGGTTGGCCGGTCCCTGACCACCGCCGCTCTCCTGGTCCTTCTTCTTGCCCTCGTCGCCGTTCTCCGGCTCCTCCGGCGGAAGGCCGAATCCGAATGGGGTGTCACTCACGGGATTCCTCGGCTGGTAAGGCCGCCGGTTCGTTCCCCGACGGCGGCTTGCCCGACAACACCCAGCGTAGACACCTCAGCCCGATCGGGCCTCGGTGCTTCGCCGACTCTCCGCCTGCGGCAGGATGGATGCCACCTGGTACGCACGCGTCACGCGCGTCCGTTACTGAAGACAACCGCTGGAGACGCCCGGTGAGTTCCCCAGATCCGCAGGTTCGCGCAGCGCGAAACCACTCAACCAGCCCGGCAGCGCGCGGGCCCGTCGTCGCGGTCACCGGCGCCGCGTCCGGTGTGGGTGCGCTGCTCACCGAGCGGCTCGCCGCCAGCGAGGACATCAAGCAGGTCATCGCCATCGACGAGCGGCGCGGCGAGTGCGCGGCCGCCCAGTGGCACATCCTGGATGTCCGCGACCCGGTGATCGCCGAGAAGCTGCGCGGGGCGGATGTCGTCGTGCACCTCGCGCTCGACCTGGATCTGGAGTCGGACGCGGCGGCGCGGACGGCTTACAACGTCCGGGGGACGCAGACGGTGCTCACGGCTGCCGCCGCGGCCGGGGTGCACCGGGTGGTGCTGTGCACCTCCGCGATGGTCTACGGGGCGCTGCCCGACAACGAACTGCCCCTCTCCGAAGACGCCGAACTGCGGGCGACGGCCGAGGCCACGGGCGTGGGTGACCTGCTGGAGATCGAGCGGCTCGCGCGACGTGCGCCGCGCGCGCATCCGGGACTCAATGTCACCGTCGTACGGCCCGCTGTGCTCGTCGGCGGCACCGATACGGCTCTGACCAGGTACTTCGAGTCTCCTCGGCTGCTTGTGGTGGCGGGGTCGCGGCCCGCGTGGCAGTTCTGTCACGTCGAGGACCTGTGCAGTGCTCTGGAGTACGCCGTCGTGGAGAAGGTGGAGGGGGAGTTGGCCGTCGGGTGTGACGGGTGGCTGGAGCAGGAGGAGGTCGAGGAGCTGAGCGGGATCCGGCGGATGGAGCTGCCGTCCGCGGTCGCTCTCGGCGCGGCTGCTCGGCTGCACCGGATCGGGCTCACTCCCTCGCCGGCCGGGGATCTGGCCTACTCGATGTATCCCTGGGTCGTGAGCGGGAGTCGGCTCCATGACGCCGGGTGGCGGCCTCAGTGGACCAACGAGGAGGTCCTCGCGGAGCTGCTGGAGGAGGTCGCCGGGCGGCACACCGTGGTCGGGCGGCGGCTCGGGCGCAAGGACGCGACTGCGGCGGGGGCCGCGGGGGCGACGGTGGCGTTGTTGGGTGCGGCTGCGGTGGTGCGGCGGGCTCGGAAGGCTCGGCGGCGGATCTGAGTGTCCGGCCAGGGGGCCCTGTGCGGTTGCGGCGACCGGGCCCTGTGCGGTTGCGGCGACCGCGGTTGATTGACGCCCTGCGGCCTGTGGCTGTGCCGGCGTAGAGGCGTTTTTCGCCCCCTCCGCCCCTGCCCGTCCCGTTTCTGGGGGCTGCCGCCCCCAGGCCCCCGCTTTCGGCCTGGACGGCCTCGTCCTCAAACGCCGGACGGGCTGAAAGATCCCCAGTCGGGGCTGAAAGATCTCCGGCCGGGGTGAAACGGTATTCCTTGGTGTCATCGGTGTGCGGCACGATGGGCGTATGGCACCTATCTATGACCATCCCGGTGAGCAGGGCGCGCAGGATCCTATTCGGCTGCTCGCGATTCGGGAGGAGCCGTTGTCCCTCGACGAGGTCTTCCGGGCCGTGGGGGACGATGCCGCCGGGGGGACCGCGTTGTTCGTGGGGACGGTGCGGAATCATGACGGGGGTGCCGATGTCGACGAGCTGGGGTATTCGTGTCACCCGAGTGCGGAGGCCGAGATGCGGCGGGTCGCCGAGAAGGTGGTCGCCGAGTACCCGGTGCGGGCGCTGGCCGCCGTCCACCGGATCGGGGACCTGGGCGTCGGGGATCTCGCTGTCGTCGTCGCAGTCTCGTGCCCGCACCGGGGTGAGGCGTTCGAGGCGTGCCGCAAACTCATCGACGACCTGAAGCACGAAGTGCCGATCTGGAAGCATCAGAAGTTCTCGGACGGCACGGAGGAGTGGGTCGGGGCCTGCTGAGGGTTCACCGGAGTCGTCGGCCGACTTCTTTCACCGACATGTCATCCGTCCTCCGGTTGCGTAACCGACCCCCGGGCGTGAGCGTTGACACTGCTGATGGTTAATCTGCTGATCAGTCAGTTGCGGTCGGTCACGGGGTTGGGAGGTCCGCATGGCGGCGCTCGCCTGGTTGCTGATTCCGCTTTTGGCTGCGATCGGTGCCGGACTGTGGGGTAGTTGGGCCAGCCGGAACCGCAAGACCGCGGGAGACGGCATCGAGCTCGACGGTTACGCACGCTTCCGCGCGGCCATGGAAAGGCCCGAGGCCGTGGACAGGTATGAGGTTGTGGAGAGGCCCGGCGTCGCCAAGACGTCCGTGGCTGTCACCGAGACGAAAACGTCCGTGGCTGTCACCAAGACGCGCGTGGCTGTCGCCAAGACGTCCGTGGCCCTGGAGAAGTCCTCCTCCGACGCCGTCTGACGCTCCGAGGCTCGCAGGCCGAAGTCAGGGCCCCCGTACGGACGGCCCCGACGGTGCGTTGACAGCACCGTCCCGTAATGTCGTGGCATGCCACGCCGCACCGCGACGATGCTCGCCTCCACCCTGATCCTGATCGCGCTCCTGTGCGCGGGAGTGTTCATCAAAGTGCCGTACGCGGAGATGTCGCCGGGCCCGACCGTGAACACCTTGGGCGATCACGACGGCGAGCCGGTGCTGCAGATCACCGGGCACAAGACCTACCCGGCCACCGGGAATCTCAATATGACGACCGTCCGGGTCACCAGCGCCGACTACAACATGAACCTTGTGGAAGCGGTCTACGGCTGGCTGGCGCACGACAACAAGGTGGTCCCGCACGACACGCTCTACCCCGACGGCAAGACGGAGGAGCAGTCGACGCAGGAGAACGCCGAGGAGTTCAGCCAGTCCCAGGAGAGCGCCAAGGTCGCGGCCCTCGAGGAGCTGGACATCCCGGTGCAGTCCTGGGTGATCGTCTCCACGGTCCTCAAGGACTCCCCGGCCGAGGGCAAGCTGCACGCCGGCGACGTGATCAAGGCTGTCGACGGTACGACGGTGAAGGCGTACGACGACGTCGCGAAGCTGGTCACCAAGCACAAGCCGGGCGAGAAGGTCGTCTTCACGATCGTGCCCGCCAAGGCCCAGGCCGCCGCCGAGAAGGAGCACAAGACGGCGACCGAGACCGAGGACATCACGCTCACCACCAAGAAGTCCGACGACGAAGGTGAATCACGCGCCATCGTCGGCATCTCCGCCGGGACCGACCACACCTTCCCGTTCACCATCGACATCAAGCTCGCCGATGTCGGCGGACCGAGCGCGGGGCTGATGTTCGCGCTCGGAATCGTGGACAAGCTCACCCCGGGCAACCTCACCGGCGGCAAGTTCGTCGCCGGCACCGGCACCATCGACGACGCAGGCAAGGTCGGCCCGATCGGCGGCATCGAGATGAAGACGGTCGGCGCGCGGGAGAAGGGCGCCCAGTACTTCCTGACGCCCGCGGACAACTGCGCGGACGCTGCCAAGGACACCCCCAAGGGGCTCACGCTCGTCAAGGTGAACACCATCGACGACGCGATGAGCGCCCTCAAGGACATCAGCTCCGGCAAGACGGCCGACTTGACGGAGTGCACCACCAAGTAGTCCGAAGGCAAGGAGTCCGAAGGACTACTCCGCGAACGTCGCCGACAGGGCCTCCGCGAGTCCCGGCACCAGGCCCGAACCCGTGAGCACCTCCGTCGAGGCGTCTTTCTCGCGCAGGCGCAGCGCGGAGTCGCGGGTGCCGTCGCGCAGCACACCGACCGTCATGCGTACCTCCTGACGGTCCGGGTGCTCGGCGACCCACCTCGTGAGCTTCTTGTCGCTGAGGCCCTCCGGGACGGAGGCCTCGGCGGACGGCGGCAGCATCAGCCGCTCCACGGTGAGCGCGCAGCCGACCACGGCGTCCGGCCAGGCAATGGTGCCGAGGAACTCGTCCAGCGGCTTGTCGGCAGGGATTTCGTCCTGCTCGATGGGGGTGAGACCGGTGGTCTCCGGCTCGTCCTGCAGGCCGAGCTGGGCCGCGAGGCCGGGTTCCTGGGTCCGCAGCCGAGCGGTGTCTACGAGGGCGAAGAGGCGAGCGGGCTGGTCCCAGCCGAGGCCGGAGGCGTACTCGTCGATCTCGAGTACGGCCCGGGTGAGCGGGCTCGCTGCCATGGGAGTGTTGGACATGGTCACAATCCTGCCTCGTTAGTACCCGGAAACGGGAACCGAGTAAAGCGTGAGTAAGTTGCATAGATGAGGCCCCACGATCACGGAGCCTGACGAATGGTCCACGATCACGGGGACCTGACGGACCAACAGCGAACTTCGAGGTGCGCACCTTGGCTTTCCAGATGCCGGACCGCGGCGGAGGCCCGACGGGGCCACGGATCAGAATGGGCCGACCGTCCCGGCGTGTCCGGACCCTGCTCATGACACTGGGCGTGCTGGCCGCACTGGCCATGGCCTTCGTCATGTTCGCGGGGTTCTGGACGGACTGGCTCTGGTACCGATCGGTTCATTACTCCTCCGTTTTCACGACCACGCTGTGGACCAAGATCGGGCTCTTCTTCGTCTTCGGTCTTCTCATGGCGGCCTCGGTCGGTGTGAACATCTGGCTGGCGCACCGGCTGCGCCCGCCACTGAGTGCCATGTCGATGGAGCAGCAGAGCCTCGACCGGTACCGGATGGGGATCGCGCCGTACAAGAGGTGGCTGCTGTTCGGCATCACGTCCCTGGTGGGGCTGATCGCCGGCGCGTCCGCCTCGGGCCAGTGGCGTACGTGGCTGATGTGGGTGAACGGGGTTCCCTTCCACCAGAAGGACGCTCAGTTCGGCCTCGACATCTCCTTCTACACCTTCGACCTGCCCTGGTACCGCTTCCTGCTCGGCTTCGGCTTCGCCGCCATCGTGCTCTCGGTGATCGCAGCCGCGCTCACGCACTACCTGTACGGAGGGCTGCGCGTCACCAGCCCGGGGGCGCGTGCCACGGCCGCCGCCACCGGGCATCTCTCGGTGCTGCTGGGCCTCTTCGTCGCGCTGAAGGCGGTCGCCTACTGGCTCGACCGGTACGGACTCGCCGTGAAGTCCAGTGACTTCAAGGCGACCGACAACTGGACGGGTCTCAGGTACGTCGACGCCAACGCCTATCTGCCGGCCAAGACGATCCTCTTCTGCATCGCCGTCATCTGCGCGCTGCTGTTCTTCGCCACCCTGTGGCGGCGCACCTGGCAGCTGCCCGTCATCGGCTTCGGTCTGATGGTGCTCTCCGCGATCCTCATCGGCGGCCTGTACCCGGCGATCGTCCAGAAGTTCCAGGTCCAGCCGAACGAGCAGGCCAAGGAAGCGCCGTACGTCGACAAGAACCTCAAGGCGACCCGGGACGCCTACGGGATCGAGGGCACCGACGTCACCGAGTACGCGGGCACGAGCGAGACCAAGGACACGACCAAGCTGCGCGAGGACGCCGACACCACGGCGAGTATCCGCCTGCTGGACCCGAACATCGTGTCGCCGGCGTTCCAGCAGTTGCAGCAGATGAAGAACTACTACGCGTTCCCGACCAACCTGGACGTCGACCGGTACACCGTGGACGGCACGGACCAGGACACGGTCATCGGTCTGCGCGAGCTGAACCTGGCCGGCATTCCGAAGAACAACTGGATCAACGACCACTTCCGTTACACGCACGGATACGGCGTGGTCGCTGCCAAGGGCACCACGGCGACCTCCGGAGGCCAGCCGTTCTTCACCGAGTCCGACCTGCCGTCCCAGGGTGACCTCGGCACGTACGAGCAGCGGGTCTACTACGGCGAGAAGACCACGCAGTACTCGATCGTCGGCGGTCCCCAGAAGGAGATCGACTACTCCGACGACGACGGCGAGAAGACCACCAGCTACACGGGCAAGAGCGGGGTCAACCTCTCGAACCCGATCAACCGGGCCGCGTACGCGGTGGCGTTCAGCGAGCCGCAGATCCTCTACTCGGGTGCGATCGGTGAGGGTTCGCGGATCCTGTACAACCGCACGCCCAAGGACCGTGTCGAGGCGGTGGCCCCCTGGCTGACCATCGACGGTGACGCCTATCCGGCCGTGGTCGACGGGAAGATCCAGTGGATCGTCGACGCGTACACGACCACCAACGGCTATCCGTACGCCTCCCGCACCACTCTGGGCGACACGACGGCGGACTCGCTGACCGCGACCAACAACCAGCGTGCGGTGGTGGCCCAGCAGAACCAGGTCAACTACATCCGCAACTCGGTGAAGGCGACCGTCGACGCGTACACCGGAGAGGTCAAGCTCTACCAGTGGGACACCGAGGACCCGATACTGAAGACCTGGATGAAGGCCTTCCCGAACACGGTGGAGCCCAAGACCGACATCTCGGCCGACCTGATGGCCCATCTCCGGTACCCGCAGGACCTGTTCAAGGTCCAGCGCGAGCTGCTGACCCGCTATCACGTGAAGGACGCGGACACCTTCCTCAGCGGCAGTGAGGTGTGGCAGGTGCCGGACGACCCGAGCAACAAGTCGGGCGACGCGGTCCCGCCGTACTACCTGAGCATGGAGATGCCCGGACAGACGGCGCAGGCGTTCTCGCTGACGACGACGTTCACACCGAACGGCCGGGACAACCTGAGCGCCTTCATGTCGGTCAACGCCGAGGCGGGCACTCCTGACTACGGCAAGATCAGAATCCTGAAACTGCCAACGAGTGAACCAGTCGACGGGCCTAAACAGGTCCAGAGCCAGTTCAACTCCCAACCGACCATCGCCGAGTCCATCAGACTTCTGCAAGGTGGCGACTCGGAGGTCGAGTACGGCAACCTGCTGACGGTGCCACTCGACGGAGGACTGCTCTATGTGGAGCCCGTCTACGTACGCGGTGGTGGACTCAAATTCCCGCTGCTGCGCAAGGTGTTGGTGAGCTACGGGGGCAAGACCGCCTTCGAGAACACGCTCGACGAGGCGCTCAACAAGGTCCTGGGGACAGAGGGTTCGACCACAGAGCCACCACCCGACGAGACCACGGAGCCACCGCCGACGTCGAACAATCCGACGGTCCAAGAGGCGCTCAACGACGCTCAGAAGGCCTTCGACGAGGGCCAGGAAGCTCTCACGAAGGGCGACTGGGAGGCGTACGGCGTAGCTCAGAAGGATCTTGAGGACGCGCTGAAGCGGGCCGAGGATGCGCAGGCCAAGGCCGACGAGACCAGTGGCGGCGGCAGCAGCGCGAGCCCGAGCAGTAGCCCGAGTAGCAGCCCAAGCAGTAGTGCGAGCCCGGGCGGCGACTGAGTCAGGAGCCACCCCGCGCCGTGGTACGGTTGCAACACAACGGCGCGGGGTGGAGCAGCTCGGTAGCTCGCTGGGCTCATAACCCAGAGGTCGCAGGTTCAAATCCTGTCCCCGCTACTGAAAGTCGAAGGCCCGGATCCTGATCAAGGATCCGGGCCTTCGACGTGTGCGACAACGCGCGAGGCTTCCGCGGTGACCTGGCGACTCCCGTGAAGTGCTGCTCCAAACGGGGGGAGTTGGAAAATCCGTGTTTGACTTGTCTCTCTGTGGGCATGTCGACAAAACGCTGAAGTGACCTCACTGGCTGCGGTATACCAGGTGTACCCAGGTTGCAGGTGGTGCGACGATGGACGTTATGGGGGACAAGGCAACTCTGTTGGATACAGGGCGTTTTGTGCAGCCTCCCGACCGGGACGAAACCGGCGAGGCTGTGGAGGAAGCACGCCAACGGCTCGCCGCTGAAGCCGGCGATGTCGAGGCGATGAGTGTCCTCGGAGCGATGCTGCTGCGCCGCGGTGATCTCGACGGAGCCGAGCCGCAGCTGCGCGCTGCCACCACTGCCGGTGACCGCGCGGCCGCCAACAATCTGGGTGTCCTCCTGCACCAGCGCGGGTACGCCGACGACGCCGCCGGCTGGTGGCGGATCGCCGCCGTCGCGGGCTCCGCGGCCGCCGCGCACGCCCTTGGCCGCTACCACCGCGAGCGCGGTGACGAGCCCGCCGCCGAGTACTGGCTGCGCCAGTCCGCCGAGCAGGGGCACGCGCTGGGCGCGTACGCGCTCGCGGATCTGCTGGAGCACCGTGCCGACGTCGGCGCGGAGCAGTGGATGCGGGCCGCCGCCGAGCGCGGGCACCGCGAGGCCGCGTACCGATTGGCGCGGGCTCTCGACCGCAAGGTCGTGGACTCGGGCGCGGCCAGGCCCGACAGTGGCGTCATCGGTGCCGGCGGTGAAGAGGCCGAGCAGTGGTACCGGCAGGCCGCCGCACGCGGGCACCGGCGGGCCGCGCTGCATCTCGGGGCGATCCTGGAGAAGCGCGGCCAGCTCAAGGAGGCGGGGCGCTGGTATCTGACGTCCGCCAAGGATGGCGAGGCGCGTGCCGCGTGCGCGCTCGGGTTCCTGCTGCGCGACGCGGGCGACCCCGACAGCGCCGCCGTGTGGTGGCTGCGGGCTGCCCAGGACGGCGACGGGAACGCGGCCAACGCCTTGGGCGCGCTGCACGCCGAACGCGGCGAGACGCAGACCGCCGAGCGGTGGTACCGCGCCGCGATGGACGCCGGCGATGTGAACGGGGCGTACAACCTCGGGCTGCTCTGCGCCGAGCAGGGGCGCACCGCGCAGGCCGAGCAGTGGTACCGGCGTGCCGCGTACGCCGGTCATCGCGAGGCGGCGAACGCGCTCGCCATCCTGCTGCTCCAGGTCGGCGACGCGGCCGGGGCCCAGCCGTGGTTCTCCAAGGCCGCGGAGGCCGGGAGCGTGGACGCCGCGTTCAATCTGGGGATTCTGCATGCCGGGCGGGGGACCGAGGACGACGACGAGGCGGCGCTGCGGTGGTACGAGCGGGCCGCTGCCGCCGGGCACACCGAGGCGGCGCTTCAGGTGGCCATCGCGCGGCTGCGGGAGGGCGACGAGCGGGAGGCCGAGCGGCATCTGCGGGGCGCGGCTGGTGGCGGCAGCGCCGAGGCGGCGTACCGGCTTGCCGCCGTGCTCGACGCTCGGCGGCCGCCGGTGCCCGCGCATGAGCTGGGGGAGCCCGCGCAGGAGAAGAGCGAGTGCGAGGAGTGGTACGAGCGGGCGGCGACCCAGGGGCACCGGCGGGCGCAGGTGCGGGTCGGGATGCTGGCCGCCGCGCGGGGCGATGTGGTGGAGGCGGCTCGGTGGTATCGCGAGGCCGCGGAGGCCGGGTCGCGGAACGGGGCGTTCAATCTGGGGCTGTTGCTTGCTCGGGAGGGGAGTGAGCCGGAGGCCGCGGTGTGGTGGGAGCGGGCCGCTGACGCGGGGCATGGGCGGGCGGCACTTCGGCTCGCGCTGGTGTATGCGCGGGGCGGGGAGCTTGCCGAGGGGCAGCGGTGGGCCGACCGTGCGGTGTCTCTTGGGCCGGCTGAGGTTTCCGAGCGGGCGGCTCGGTTGCGGGATGCGTTGCGGGAGGAGTTGTCGGCGTGAGGGTGGGGCTGGGTGTGGGGTGTGGGTTCGGGGTCGGGTGCGGGGATTCTCTTCGCCCCCTCCGCCCCTGCCCGTCCCGTATCTGGGGGCTCTGCCCCCGGTCGCCCGAAGGGCTCGTCCTCAAACGCCGGACGGGCTAAAACGGATTTGCGCTGGTCCGCAAGGGTGACGTACTGTTCAGATCAACGGCGCGGGGTGGAGCAGCTCGGTAGCTCGCTGGGCTCATAACCCAGAGGTCGCAGGTTCAAATCCTGTCCCCGCTACTGAAAACCGAAGGCCCGGAACCACTGGTTCCGGGCCTTCGGTGTGTTTGCCGTCGGGATGGTGCGGGGTGGTCAGGCTGCCGCGCAGTTCGGGCAGAGGCCGCGGTAGGTCACCTCGACATCCGAGACCGTGAAGCCGAAGCGCTCCGAGTCGGGGAGATCGGTGAGCGGGTTGCCGTCCGGGTGCACGTCCCGGATCGCGCCGCACCGGGCGCAGACCAGGTGGTGGTGCGGACGGTGCGCGTTCGGGTCGTACCGCTTGGCGCGCTTGTCGGTCGCCACTTCCAGCACCTCGCCGAGTGAGACCAGCTCACCCAGCGTGTTGTAGACGGTCGCCCGGGAGATCTCGGGCAGCTTGGCGACGGCCCGTGCGTGCACCTCGTCAGCCGTCAGATGGACATGATCGCCGTCGAGGACCTCGGCCACGACGCGCCGCTGTGAGGTCATCCGCCATCCGCGTCCGCGCAGTCGTTCCAGCAGGTCGCTCATACGAACCAGCCTAACAGTAAGGGGAACAGAACCCGAACAGGTGTGACTTTGGAGCTTTACTTGATTTAGACCATGTCTAATGTAGGATCTGTTTTGGCATTGGCCAAGGGGCAGGACTTGCACGAATGACGCAGGAGGCGCACGTGACGCAGGGACCGCTTACGACGGAGGCCGGTGCGCCGGTGGCCGACAATCAGAACAGTGAGACCGCGGGCATCGGCGGGCCGTCCTCGTCCAGGACCAGGCGCTGCTCGAGAAGCTCGCGCACTTCAACCGAGAGCGGATCCCGGAGCGCATCGTGCACGCGCGTGGCGCCGGCGCGTACGGCACCTTCACGCTCACCCGTGACGTCTCGCAGTGGACCCGCGCCAAGTTCCTCTCCGAGGTCGGCAAGCAGACCGAGACCTTCCTGCGGTTCTCGACCGTGGCCGGCAACCTCGGTTCAGCGGACGCGGTCCGTGACCCCCGCGGCTTCGCGCTGAAGTTCTACACCGAAGAGGGCAACTACGACCTCGTCGGCAACAACACCCCGGTCTTCTTCATCAAGGACGCCATCAAGTTCCCCGACTTCATCCACACGCAGAAGCGCGACCCGTACACCGGATCGCAGGAAGCCGACAACGTATGGGACTTCTGGGGGCTTTCGCCCGAGTCCACGCATCAGGTGACCTGGCTCTTCGGAGACCGTGGCATCCCGGCGACGCTGCGCCACATGAACGGCTACGGCTCCCACACATACCAGTGGAACAACGAGGCCGGCGAGGTCTTCTGGGTCAAGTACCACTTCAAGACCGATCAGGGGATCAGGAACCTGACCACCGGAGAAGCCGTCCAGCTCTCCGGTATGGACCCCGACAGCCACCAGCGCGATCTGCGCGAGGCCATCGAGCGCGGTGACTTCCCGTCCTGGACCGTGCAGGTGCAGATCATGCCGGCGGCGGAGGCGGCGAACTACCGCTTCAACCCCTTCGACCTCACCAAGGTGTGGCCGCACGAGGACTATCCGCCGGTCGAGATCGGCAGGCTCGAGCTGAACCGCAACCCGGAGAACATCTTCGCCGAGGTCGAGCAGAGCATCTTCTCGCCGGCTCACTTCGTGCCGGGCATCGGGCCCTCGCCCGACAAGATGCTTCAGGGGCGGCTGTTCGCCTACGGCGACGCCCACCGCTACCGCGTCGGCGTCAACGCCGACCATCTGCCGGTGAACCGGCCGCACGCCACCGAGGCGCGCACCAACTCGCGTGACGGCTTCCTGTACGACGGCCGCCACAAGGGTGCGAAGAACTATGAGCCCAACTCCTTCGGTGGGCCCGTCCAGACCGACCGTCCGCTGTGGGTGTCGACCCCGGTCTCCGGCGGAACCGGCAACCATGAGGCTCCGGTTCACGCCGAGGACGACGACTTCGTGCAGGCGGGCAACCTCTACCGGCTGTTCTCCGAGGACGAGAAGGTCCGGCTGATCGAGAACCTGGCGGGCTTCATCGCCAAGGTCTCCCGTGACGACATCGCCGAGCGTGCGATCGACAACTTCCGGCGGGCGGACGGGGAGTTCGGGAAGCGGTTGGAGGCTGCGGTTCTGGGGCTGCGGGGTTGAGGGGCTGACAGTCGGCGGCTGGCTGGAGCGTTATTCGTTGGGGCGGGCCGGATCTCCTGAATCAGGGGGTCCGGCCCGTTTGCGTGGGCGGGGGAGACTCAGACCTGTGCGGGTGTGCGTCGGCGGGTCGGGGCCCAGCAGCGGATGATGTCGCGGACCGAGACGATGCCGACGGGGCCTGTTCCGTCGAGCACGATCAGGTGCCGGAAGCCGCCGTGCGACATGGCTGTCGCGGCTTCCTCCAGGGTCCAGGCGGGGGCGGCGAACACGACGTCGGTGGTGGTGTGGCCGCCTGCGGTCTCGGTGTCCGGGCTCTGGCCGAGGGCCACCGAGTTGAGGATGTCGCGCTCGGTGAGGATTCCTAGTCCGCTGGAGTCCTCGTCGAGGACTACGGCCGCGCCGATACGGCGCGCGGACATCAGGCGGGCCGCTTGGCGGAGGGTGTGTGCCGGGCCGATGGTGAGGACCACCGTGCTCATGGCGTCGCGGACGAGCATGGGCTGGAGCCACCTCCTTGGTGAATCGCTTGTCCTGGTGGGGTGCCGGTTGCTTGGCTGCGCCAGTTCTTCGGGCAGGTGCCGATTCGCCGGCTGAGGCGCCAAGTCCTGTGGCAAGCCGTCATGAGAAGTGATTCACATGTTCACAAGTGGGGGAGCTCTCAGAGTCGCAGGTAAAAGGAGGGTCAACAAGGGGGCGCGTGCGGCGAGTTCGGGGCGCCCGGGGGTTGCGCAGGGGCCTCGCTTCAGTACCGCTGGTTCAGGTATCCCAGCAGTTCGTCGTGGAGGATGCCGTTCGACGCGGCCGCGTTGCCGCTGTGCGGGCCGGGGCGGCCGTCCAGGCCGGTGAAGGAGCCGCCCGCCTCCGTCACGACGATCGCGGTCGCCGCCATGTCCCAGAGGGACAGCTCGGGTTCGGCGCAGATGTCGACGGAGCCCTCGGCGACCATCATGTACGGCCAGAAGTCGCCGTAGCCGCGGGTGCGCCAGACGACCTTCGTGAGGTCGAGGAAGCCGTCGAGGCGGCCCTGGTTCTCCCAGCCGCTGAGGGACGAGTACGCGAAGGAGGCGTCCGCCATGCGGGAGACCTGGGAGACCCGGAGCGGGGACGCTGAGGTGAGGCTGCGGCCCGTGTACGCGCCGTGGCCCTTCGCGGCCCACCAGCGGCGGCCCAGCGCGGGTGCGGAGACCACGCCGACGACCGGCTGGTAGCCGCCCTCGGCTGCCGCCATCAGGGAGATGAGGGTGGCCCAGACGGGTACGCCGCGTACGTAGTTCTTGGTGCCGTCGATCGGGTCGATCACCCAGCGGCGGGGGCCCGTGCCCTCGATGCCGTACTCCTCGCCGAGGATCGCGTCGCGCGGCCTTGCCCGCTGGAGCTGGCCGCGGATGAGTTCCTCGGCGGCCTTGTCCGCCTCGCTCACCGGCGTCATGTCCGGCTTGGTCTCGACCTTCAGGTCGAGCGCCTTGAACCGGGCCATCGTCGCGGCGTCGGCGGCGTCCGCCAGGACGTGGGCGAGACGCAGGTCATCGTGATAGTCGGGCATGAGCGAACCGTATCTGCCTGCTCCTGGGGAGGGCTACATGGGCTGGGAGATCTTCGCGGGGCGGTGCGAGGCGTGGCGCGAGGGGCGGCGCTTGGATGGCGGCGGCTGAGGTCGGCCGGGTCGGCCGGCTGTGCGGGATCGTGTTCGTTCGCATTCCCGCCGGGGGTGGGCCGGGGCCGCGCCGGAGCCTCCGTCCTCGGTCTGGCGCGGAATCGGTTGCCTTTTGAGGTGGGGGTGTTGACGCGCCAGCCGCTGCGGGCGGAGGTTCCGGCGCGGCCCCTTCGGTGGGGGTTCGTCGCCCGGCCGCCCCGCCGCCGAGTCGCCTGGCCGCCCGGCCATCGAGTCGCCGGGCCGCGGGGTCGTCGAGTCGTCGGGCCGCGGGGTCGTCGAGTCGTCGCGTGACGGGCTCGTCCCCGTCGGCGGGTGGGGGGGGCGTGCGGTGGGGGCGTGCGCCTTGGGGTTGTCGCTAACCCTTGACAGTGAACCTGTGCGCGTCAAATCTGAGCTGCGGAGCCGATCGGCCCAGGGAGGCGATGATGCCTGCAGCTCGGGAATCCCTTTTGGACGCCGCCTTTACGGCGCTCGCGCGTCGTGCGTGGTCCGCGGTGCGGATGGTCGATGTGGCCGCTGTCGCCGGGGTGTCGCGCCAGACGCTGTACAACGAGTTCGGGAGCAAAGAGGGGCTTGCGCGTGCCCTCGTACGGCGGGAGGCCGACGCCTATCTCGCGGGGGTCGAGCGTGCGTTGAGCACTCATGTGGACGCGCGTGAGCGGCTGGTGGCGACCGCTGAGTGGACCGCGTCGGCGGCGCGGAGCAATGTGCTCGTACGGGCTTTGCTGACCGGGTGCTGGGGTGAACGGCTGCCTTCGCCGACGCTCTCCGCGGTGCCCTCGTCGTCCGCTGTGCCCGCGCAGCGGCGGGCGGACGGTCCGCTGCCCTCGCCCGCGGACTTCGTGGCGCTGGTCCGTGACCGGGCCGTCGCCTCGCTCTCCGTGTCGAGGGCGGACACGGTCGAACTGGCCCGCTCCTGCGAGCTGGTCGTGCGTCTGTCGCTGTCCTGTGTGGCGGCGCCGCCCGGTGACGGCGGGATCACCGACCTGGTGAAGGCCGCGCTGACCCCGCCGCACCGGCTCAGTTCCTGAGGATCATTTCTTGAGCCAACCGACCTTTGTGAAGTCGTCGTCGGCCAGGCCGCCCGCGCCGTAGTTGGCGAGGTCCGAGCGGACTGCGAGGACCTGGGGGCGTTGGTAGAGCGGGATGGAGTGGCCCAGGGCCCAGATCTTGGTGTCGGCCTCGTTGTAGAGCTTGGCCTGCTCGGTGGGGTCAGTGGTCTCGGCGGCCTGCTTCAGCAGGGTGTCGATCTCCGGGGAGCCGACCGAGCCGTAGTTCTCGTAGAGGTTCTTGCCGGAGGTCTGGCGGTAGATCGGGTACGCCTCGGAGCGGAAGACCTGGTCGACCCAGCGGAAGCTGGTGAGATCGAAGTTGCCGATGGTGACGTATTTCGAGAAGTAGTCGTTGGCGGGCACCTTCTTGAGGGTGACCTTGATCCCGACCGCCGCGAGCTGTGCCTGCACCAGCTCGGCCTGGTCCTCCTGGGCGGTGGTGCTGCCCGAGCTGAGCGTGTAGGCGAGGGTGAGCTGCTTGCCGTCCTTCTCCCGGGTGTCGCCCTTGAGCTTCCAGCCGGCCTCGTCGAGCAGCTTGCCCGCCGCATCGAGGTCGTACGTGCCGTACGTACCGGAGTTGTCCTGGTAGCCGGCCTGGTTGGGCATGAAGAAGTGGCTGCCGTACGGCTCCAGTTCGACCGGGAGGTCCTTGCCGAAGGCGGTGGCGATGGACTTGCGGTCGATGGCGTGCTGGAGTGCCTGGCGGACGCGGACGTCCTTGAGCGGGCCGCTCGCGCCGTTCAGCGTGATGTGGACCTCGTCCCAGCGGGCGCCGGTGCGGATGTCCGTGTCGGCGGCGTTCTCCAGGCGCTTGTAGTCCTCGGGGAGGATCGCCGAGGCGTAGTCGATCTCCTTGTTCAGGTAGGCGTCCGTCCAGGCCGTGTAGTCCAGGGCGCGGAAGACTATGGAGTCCAGCTTGGGCTTCGTGCCCCACCAGTCGGGGTTCGGGACCGCGGTGATCGTCTGGGCGGTCTTGTCGTACGAGGAGATCTTGAAGGCGGCACCGGTGACCGGGATCTTCTCCGTCCAGCCCTTGTTGAACTTGGCCGGGGTGTCGATCGCCACCGCGGGCAGCAGCGGGTCGAACAGCCGCTCCCAGTCGGCGTACGGGGAGGAGTAGGTGACCTTCACCTGGTGGGCGTCGGCGCCCTGCTCGACCTTGCTGATCTGGTCGTAGCCGGAGGTGTTGGCCGCCTCGTACTCCTTGTTCGTGCCGTTGTTCGCCTTCCACAGGGCGTTGAAGTCACGCCAGCTCAGCGACTTGCCGTCGGACCACTTGGCCTTGGGATTGAGCTTGTACACGACGACCTGGGGGCTGGTGGAGGTCACGGAGGCGGAGAGCAGGAAGTTGGTGTTCGGGTGGACTTCGCCGCGTGCGTCGGCGGAGAAGAGGTCGGGCTCGACGAGTTCGTTGATCTCGGCGGCGTCGCCCTGATTGCCGTTGGCGGTATAGCGGTTGAAGTCCGCGATGTACTGGGAGATCGGGAACTTGACGGTGCCGCCCTGCTGGATGTCGTCCAGCGGGTGGGCGTTGATCTGCTGACTGCCGGCCGGGGCGGCGCTCTGCTGAGCCTGGGGCTTGTCGTCGTCGGACGAGCCGCAGCCGCTCACCAGCAACGCGGCGGCCGCGGTGGCGGCGGCCAGGGCCGCGGTGGGGGTTCTGCGCATGTCGGTGTCCTTTGTGGGGTGGACTGTTTGCCTATGCGGTCCCGGCGTGCGCCGGCGGGCATGAGTGGACCCGCCGAACGTAGAACGGCTACGACGGTCGTGGGAGCCGTTCTGGACTGCTGTCATGGTCTCTTCATGTCAGCGCAACAGTGGGCCGGAAGGATGGGTGCTGTGCCTGCCTACCTGGCCAAACGCCTCGGCTATTACGCCGTCCTGCTGCTGGCCGCCGTGTGCCTCTCCTATCTGCTGTCCTCGTACGCGCTCGACCCCCGCGCGTACTACGAGGGCCGGCAGCCGCCCATCTCCCCGGACGCGGTGAACCACCACCTCACCGCGATCGGCGTCAACGACCAGGAGCCGCTGCTGAGCCGCTTCCTGAGCTGGGCGGGGCACGCGGCCCGCGGTGACCTGGGGCAGACGATCGACGGCACCTCCGTCAACGCGGAGTTCGGGCGGCGCGTCGGGGTCAGCCTGCGGCTGCTGCTCGCGGGGACCCTGCTCGGCACGGTCGCGGGCGTGCTGATCGGAGCTTGGACGGCGGTGCGCCAGTACCGCTTCAGCGACCAGGCCGTGACACTCGCGTCCTTCGCGCTGCTCTCGACTCCCGTGTTCCTGCTGGCGGTTCTGCTCAAGACCGGGGCCATCTGGTTCAACCAGATGACCGGGACGGATCTCATCCAGTTCACCGGGGAGAAGAGTCCGGGTCTTGAGGGCGGGTTCGGGACCGTGCTCAGGGACCGGGCGGTGCACCTGCTGCTGCCGACGCTTTCCGTCGCCCTCTTCGGCATCGCGAGCTACAGCCGCTACCAGCGCAACACCATGCTCGACGTGCTCGGCTCCGACTATCTGCGCACGGCGCGGGCGAAAGGGCTCAGCCGTCGGGCCGTACTGCTCAAGCACGGACTGCGGACGGCCCTGATCCCGATGTCGACCTACTTCTCGTACGGCTTCCTCGCCCTCTTCACCGGCGCCATCTTCACCGAGACGATCTTCGGCTGGCACGGCATGGGGGAGTGGTTCATCTCCTCCATCGGCAAGAACGACGTGAACTCGGTCGTTGCCGTCAATCTCTTCGCCGCGGTCACCGTGCTGCTGTCCGGCTTCCTCGCGGACGTGCTGCACGCCGCGCTCGACCCGCGTATCCGGCAGGCGTCATGACGGCCACCATCACCCCGACCGCGGTCGTACGGCCGGTGGGGCGCGGGTCCGTCGTGCTGCGCCGCTTCGTCCGCCATCGGGGCGCGCTCGCCGGGGCCGTCGTCCTCGTGCTGCTGTTCCTGCTGGCCTTCGTCGGGCCGTACGTCACCCCGTGGTCGTACAGCCACATCGACTACACCGCGCTGCGGTCGGGACCCAGCGCCGAGCACTGGTGGGGGACCAACCGGATCGGGCAGGACGTGTTCGCGCAGACCGTGCGGGGGCTGCAGAAGTCGTTGCTCATCGGGTTGCTGGTGGCGGTCTTCTCGACCGGGCTCGCCTCGCTTGTCGGTGCGTGTGCCGGGTACTTCGGGGGGTGGGCCGACCGGGCGCTGATGTTCTTCGTCGATCTGCTGCTGGTCTTCCCGTCCTTTCTCATCATCGCGGCCGTCTCGCCGCGGATGCCCAGCGGCAGCTGGTTCGTGCTCGTCGTACTGCTCGCCGTCTTCGGATGGATGATCACCGCGCGGGTGGTGCGGTCGATGACGCTGTCCCTGAAGGAGCGCGAATTCGTGCGCGCGGCACGGTTCATGGGGGTCGGCCCGTTCCGGATCATCTGGCGGCATGTGCTGCCGAACGTCGCCTCCTTCCTGATCATCGACGCGACCATCGCGGTGGGCGGGGCCGTGATGAGCGAGACCGCGCTGTCGTACTTCGGGTTCGGCGTCCAGTCCCCCGACGTCTCGCTCGGGACGCTGATCGCCTCGGGGACCGGTGCGGCCGTGACGTACCCCTGGATGTTCTTCTACGCGGCCGGGCTCCTGGTCGTGTTCGTGCTGGCGGTGAACCTGGTGGGGGACGGGCTGCGGGACGCGCTGGATCCGACTTCGCGCCGAAGGAACGCGCTGGACTCGACTTCGCGCCGAAGGAAAGACGCGCTGGACCCGACCTCGCGCCGAAAGAAAGAGGCCTCCCGGTGACCTCGGTGACCCCGGTGCTCGAAGTGGCAGGCCTGGACGTCGACTTCGACGGCAGACCCGCCGTCCGTGACGTGAGCTTCTCGCTGACCCGCGGTGAAGTCCTCGGCCTGGTCGGCGAATCAGGGTCGGGGAAGTCCGCCACCGCGCTCGCCGTCCTTGGGCTGCTGCCCGACAACGCGGCCGTACGAGGGTCCGTGCGGCTCGACGGACAGGAGCTGATCGGCGCCGGTGAACGGGAGTTGACGCGGATCAGGGGCAGCCGCGTCGCCATGGTCTTCCAGGACCCGCTTTCCGCGTTCACGCCGGTCTACCGGATCGGCGACCAGATCGCGGAGGCCGTACGAGCACATCAGGACGTCTCCCGGGAACGCGCCCTGGAGCGCGCGGCCGAACTGCTCGACCTCGTCGGCATTCCCGCGTCCCGGGCGCGAGCGTTCCCGCACGAGTTCTCCGGCGGAATGCGCCAGCGTGCCATGATCGCCATGGCGATGGCGAACGAACCCGACGTGATCCTCGCCGACGAGCCGACCACCGCCCTCGACGTCACCATCCAGGCCCAGGTGCTCGACGTGCTGCGCACGGCCCAACGGGAGACCGGCGCCGCCCTGCTCCTGGTCAGCCACGATCTCGGCGTGATCGCCGGGATGGCGGACCGGGTGGCCGTCATGTACGAGGGGCGGGTGGTCGAGGCGGGGACCGCCGTGGAGGTCTTCGGGCGGCCGCGCGAGCCGTACACCCGGCAGCTGATCGCGGCCGTGCCCCGACTCGATGACGTACGGCCCCGTGCGACCGAACTCCGCACGGGAGAAACCGTGTTGAAGGTGCGCGGGCTGACGAAGACCTTCCCGCTCCTCAAGGGGAGCGTCTTCAAGCGGAGGGTCGGGAGTGTGTACGCCGTCGACGGCGTCGATCTCGACATCCGGCGGGGGGAGACCCTGGCGCTCGTCGGGGAGTCGGGGTCGGGCAAGTCGACAACCCTCTTCGAGCTGCTCGAACTGGCCGAACCCGAGGGCGGCTCCGTGGAGTTGTTCGGGCAGCGGCTCGGGACACTGGGGAAAGCCGAGCTGAACGCGCTGCGCCGGCGGATGCAGATCGTCTTCCAGGATCCGATGGCCTCCCTCGACCCGCGTATGCCGGTCGGCGACATCATCGCCGAGCCCTTGCGCACCCAGGGCGCCGACCGGGCGACGATCGCCCGGCGCGTCCCCGAACTGCTCGCTCAGGTCGGGCTCGAAGCGGCGCACGCAGGGCGCTTCCCGCACGAGTTCTCCGGCGGTCAGCGCCAGCGCGTCGGCATCGCGCGGGCGCTGTCGGTCGAACCGGAACTGCTGGTCCTGGACGAGCCGGTGTCCGCGCTTGACGTCTCCGTCCAGGCCGGGGTCCTCGAACTCCTCGACCGGCTGAAGAACGAGCTGGGGCTCGCCTATCTGTTCGTCTCGCACGACCTGTCCGTCGTACGGCACATCGCGGACCGCGTGAGCGTCGTCTACCTCGGCCGGACCGTCGAGTCGGGCTCGGTCGAGGAGGTCTTCGAGCGCCCCCGGCACCCTTATACGCAGGCCCTGCTGTCCGCCGTACCGCTGCCCGATCCGGAGCGCGAGCGGGAGCGGCAGCGCACCCGGATCCTGCTGGCCGGGGACCCGCCGAGCCCGACCGAGCGGTACGAGGGCTGCCGGTTCCGGGCGCGCTGCCCGCTGTACGCCGGGCTCGACGAGGGGGAGCGGAAGCGGTGCGCCCACGACGTGCCCGAGCTGGACGGGGACGGGGCCGCCTGTCACTTCCCGCGGGTACGCGAAGTCATCTGACGGTCAGGGAGAGATGCAGGGAGCGATACGTGAGTGACCGTCAGTGGGCCGAGCCCGAGAGCTGAAGTCCGATGACCCCCGCGATCACGAAGCCGATCGATACGAGCTTCAGGGTCGACACCAGGTCGCCGAGGAAGATCATGCCGTAGATCGCGGTGCCCGCCGCGCCGATGCCGGTCCACACCGCGTACGCGGGGCCGACGTCCAGCTTCTTCAGGGAGAGGGTCAGCAGGCCGAAGCTGCCGAGCGCGAAGATGCAGAACGCGACCGTGGGCCAGAGTCTGGTGAAGCCGTGCGAGAGCTTCAGGCAGACGGCGAAGCCGGTTTCCAGCAGTCCTGCCACAACGACCAGCAGCCATGCCATGGCTTGTCCTCCCACGTCCGAACGTCGACTGCTTGGTCTGGTGTGTGTGGTTCAGGTCAGCGGTTTCCCGGGGCACTCGGTGCGATTATGCATTTACCGGCGCGGTACGGGCGCAAACAACGCGGAGGTCGTAGGGGGAACAAGCGGTGTCAGTCGCCCTCGTGGCGCTCCCTCGTCGCGAGCAGCCGGCGCAGGGAGTAGAGGCGGGCGGGGTCCGCGTGACCGTCGGCCACCCACTGGTCCAGTGCGCAGTCCGGCTCGTCGTGACTGCACGCGCGCGGGCAGCCCTCGGTGCCCGGTTCGAGGTCGGGGAAGGCCTTGATGACGCGGGAGGGGTCCACGTGATGCAGGCCGAAGGACCGCAGGCCCGGGGTGTCGACGACCCAGCCCGCGCCTTCCGGCAGTGGGATCGCGCGTGCCGAGGTGGTGGTGTGCCGGCCGCGCCCGGTGACTGCGTTGACATGGCCGGTGGTTCGCCGCCTGTCCCGTGAGACCAGTGCGTTGACCAGGGTCGTTTTTCCTACGCCGGAGTGTCCGATGAACGCCGTGATCTTGTTGTTCAGTTGCTCGCGTACCCGGTCCACGGCGTGGCCGTCCTCGAACTCCTCGCGGGTGGTGACGACGTAGGGGATGTCCAAGTCGCCGTACAGCTCAAGGAGTTTGTCCGGTGGGGCGAGGTCCGACTTCGTCAGGACGAGGAGGGGTGTCAGGCCGCCGTCGTACGCCGCCACCAGGCAGCGGTCGATCAGGCGCGGGCGCGGCTCGGGGTCGGCGAGGGCCGTGACGATGGCGAGCTGGTCGGCGTTGGCGACGACCACGCGCTCGAACGGGTCGTCGTCGTCGGCCGTGCGGCGCAGCACCGAGGTGCGCGGCTCGATGCGGACGATGCGGGCGAGGGTGTCCTTGGCGCCGGAAAGGTCACCGATGATGGCGACACGGTCACCGACCACCGCCGCCTTGCGGCCCAGTTCGCGGGCCTTCACGGCCATCACGACACGGTCGTCGACGAGGCAGGTGAGCCGTCCTCGGTCGACGGTGAGGACCATGCCCTCCGAGGCGTCCTCGTGCTTGGGGCGGATGTTCGTACGCGGACGGTTGCCCTTGCGGTTGGGGCGGGTGGGGATGTCGTCCTCGTCGGGGTTCTTGCCGTAGCGGCGCATGATCGTGATCCGCCCGTCAGTTCCCGAGCATTCCGGTCCAGAGATCGGGGAAGTCCGGGAGGGTCTTCGCCGTCGTCGCCACGTTCTCGATCTGTACGCCCTCCACCGCCAGCCCGATGATCGCGCCGGCGGTCGCCATGCGGTGGTCGTCGTAGGTGTGGAAGATGCCGCCGTGCAGTCGGCGCGGGCGGATGTGCAGGCCGTCGGCGGTCTCGGTGACGTCGCCGCCGAGTTCGTTGATCTCCTTGGTGAGCGCGGCCAGGCGGTCCGTCTCGTGCAGGCGGAGGTGCGCCACTCCGCGCAGGGTCGAGGGGGAGTCGGCGAGGGCCGCCACCGCCGCGATGCCGGGGGTCAGCTCGCCGACCTCGCTCAGGTCCACGTCGATGCCGTGGACCGAGCCCGAGCCGGTGAACTCAAGGCCTGCCTCGGTCAGTTCGCAGGAACCGCCCATATCGGTGAAGATCTCCCGCAGCTTGTCGCCGGGCTGAGTGGTGTGCGCGGGCCAGTCGGGTACGACGACCTTGCCGCCGGTCACCAGGGCCGCCGCCAGGAACGGCTGCGCGTTGGACAGATCCGGCTCGACGGTGAGGTCGCGACCGAGCAGGGCGCCCGGTGTGACCCGCCAGACGTTGGGCTCGCCGCCCGACTCCGGGGTGTCCACCTGCGCGCCGACCGCGCGCAGCATGTCGACCGTCATCCGGATGTGCGGCATGGAGGGCAGCGAGGAGCCGATGTGGCGGACCTCCACGCCCTGGTTGAAGCGCGGGCCGGAGAGCAGGAGGGCGCTCACGAACTGCGAGGACGAGGACGCGTCGATCTCCACCGGGCCGCCGTCCAGGGCGCCGCCGCCCTGCACGGTCAGCGGCAGGGCGCCGCGGCTGTCGTCGTCGATCCGGGCGCCGAGCAGGCGCAGCGCGTCGATCACAGCTGTCAGGGGGCGCTCGTACGAACGCGGGTCGCCGTCGAAGCGGATGGGGCCGTCGGCGAGCGCGGCGACCGGCGGCAGGAAACGCATCACCGTGCCGGCGTTGCCGACGTCGACCGTGGCCGGGCCGTGCAGGCCCGAGGGGATGACCCGCCAGGCCTCGCCCGAGGCGTCCGGGCCCACGGCGACCGTGGAGCTGGACGACACCGTCTCCTCGATGCCCACGCCCATCGCGCGCAGCGCGCCCGCCATCAGCAGGGTGTCGCGGGAGCGGAGCGGGCGGCGCAGCCAGCCGGGCTCGGAAGCGAGGGCCGCGAGGACCAGCGCGCGGTTGGTGACCGACTTGGACCCCGGTACGTGGACCGTCGCGTCGACGGCCCCGCTCGCGTGCGGGGCGGGCCAGAGGGCGGTGTGGACGGGGTTAACGGTCATGCGCCCCACTTTAGTGGGGGTTCGCTGCGCTGGGTTTGGCCGGGGAACGGCCCGGGCAGATCCCCGCGCCCTGAAACGCCGTCCACTGAGCTTCCATGGCGATCAGACCTCCAGGAGCCATCGGCCCCCGCCTATCAAGGAGCACAGGGACACCGCGTGGAACAGGAACAGCCACAGGCCCGCCGGTACGTGTGTGAGGCGGGACAGCTGGTCAGCGTCCGAGTCGCCCGCGCCGCCGCGGCGTCGCTTGGCCTGGAGTTCGAAGGCCGGGCGGACGCCTCCGACCAGCAGGAACCACACCACCGCGTACGCGAACGCCGCCTGGACCTGGGGTCCGGCGAGCCAGGACACCACCACGAAGGTGCCGCCGGTGAGGAGCACCGTGAGCGCGCCGTACGCGTTGCGGATCATCACCAGCATCGCCACGAGCAGGACCGTGGCCAGCCACAGCAGCGCGGTGATGTGGCCCGCGCCGAGCAGTGCGGCGCCGCCGAGGCCGAGCAGCGGGGGAGCGGTGTAGCCCGAGGCGGCGGTGAGGATCATGCCGAGCCCGGTGGGCTTGCCGCGGCTGACGGTGAGGCCGCTGGTGTCGGAGTGCAGCCGGATGCCGCTGAGGCTGCGCCCGGTCAGCAGGGCGACCAGGCCGTGGCCGCCCTCGTGCGCGATGGTGATGGCGTTGCGGGCGAGCCGCCAGACGCCGTGCGGCACGGTCACGGCGAGGGCCGCGACCAGAGTGGCTATCACCACCCACAGATCGGGGTCCGGCTGGCTGCCGAAAACCTGGTCCCAGAGGTCTGGCAGCGAGGTGGCTGCGGTGCTGTCCATTGTCGGCGGTGGCTCCCTCTGGGGTCGTGGAATCTGGCAGTGTGGCACGTATGTGCGGACGGTATGCAGCGAGTCGTGGGCCCGAGGATCTCGCAAGAATCTTTGAGATCGAGAAGTGGGAGCCGGAGGAGGTTCTGGCCCCCGATTTCAACGTGGCCCCGACCAAAGAGGTCTATGCGGTTCTCGACCGTCCCGTTAAGGACGCCGGCACCTCGGAACCGGTTCGCCAGCTGCGCACACTCAAGTGGGGGCTCGTTCCGTCCTGGGCCAAGACGCCCGAGGGCGGCGCGCGGATGATCAACGCGCGCGCCGAGACCGTCCACGAGAAGCCCTCGTACCGACGTGCCTTCGCCACCCGGCGCTGCATCATCCCCGCCGACGGCTATTACGAGTGGGTCACCGGGGCCGGTGAGCGCGATCTGGAGGTCGAGGGTAAGAAAAAGCGGCCGCGCAAGCAGCCGTACTTCGTGACGCCGGCCGACGGCTCGGTCTTCGCGATGGCCGGGCTGTACGAGTTCTGGCGGGACCGGACGCTTCCTGACGAGCATCCGCTGGCCTGGTGGGTGACGTGCTCCGTCATCACGACCGAGGCGGAGACGACGCCGCTCGCGGTGGCCCCCGGCGACGGGCCGCACGCCCTCGCCGACATCCATCCCCGTATGCCCTTGATGCTCACGCCGGACCGCTGGGACGCGTGGCTGGATCCAGCGCGGACGGATGTCGAGGACCTGCGGTCGTTGCTCGCTCCGCCTCCGGCGGGGTTGATGCGGGCGTATCCCGTCTCCACGGCCGTGAGCAATGTGCGCAACAACGGGCCGGAGCTGTTGAAGGAGCTGGAGGGGCCGGAAGAGGGCACACTCTTCTGACGTGAGTTCTGATGTGACTGAGGTCGTAGATACCGACGCCGGTACCGCCCGCGTCACCTGGCACCGGGCGCCTGACGCGCGGCTTGTCCTCGCTGTCGGTCATGGGGCGGGTGGGGGGATCGAGGCGCGGGATCTTCAAGCGCTGGCGCGGGTGCTGCCGGCGCACGGGGTGAGTGTCGCGCTGGTCGAGCAGCCGTGGCGGGTGGCCGGAAAGAAGGTGGCGCCGGCGCCGAAGACGCTCGACGTGGGGTGGCGGGGGGTGTGGCCCGCGGTGGCCGGGCCCGGGCTTCCGGTGGTCGCGGGCGGGCGCAGTGCCGGAGCCCGCGTGGCCTGTCGTACGGCGGTGGAGCTGGGGGCCGCTGCCGTGCTCGCGCTCAGTTTCCCTCTGCATCCGCCGGGCAGGCCCGAGAAGTCGCGCGCCGACGAGCTGCTCGGCTCCGGGGTGCCCACCCTCGTCGTACAGGGCGGCAACGATCCGTTCGGGAAACCCGAGGAGTTCCCGGCGGGGTCGTACGAGATCGTCGAGGTGCCGTACGGCGATCATGGCTTCGCCGTCCCGATGGGGGTCCCCCCGCGCGAGCGAAGTCGAGCGCGGGGGAGGGCGCCGATCGACCAGGACGAGGCTGTGAAGATCATCACTGACGGCGTTGTGAAGTGGACCTTGTCACTCGGATAACCCCCGGGAATGTTGAGCGGCGGACCTCTGTTGTGCGAGTACAGACACGGAACGTGTGCTTGACCGTTCGTACGAGAGGAAGTCCGCCGCATGGGTTCGACCATCTGCCCGAGCCGCAACAGCAGCGCTGACCTGGACTGGACGGTGCTGCACGCGGGTAAGAGCGCGCCTATTCGGGCGGCGGCGGGTGTCGATGTTCGTCTATCCTCCGATTCCAGTGGGACCGGTTTCGGTCTCGCTACGTCGCTGGAGGAGGTGGGTCCGGTCACTGGGACCGACGCAGGGACCGAACATGGCCAGGCGGACCAGCCCGAGGGCCAGGGCACGAGCGACGCGACCACGGAATCGTCCACGGAGCGCAGCGCGCGCTTCGAGCGGGACGCGCTCGAATTCCTCGACCAGATGTACTCGGCCGCGCTGCGCATGACGCGCAATCCGGCCGACGCCGAGGACCTGGTGCAGGAGACGTACGCGAAGGCGTACGCGTCCTTCCACCAGTTCCGCGAAGGCACCAACCTCAAGGCGTGGCTCTACCGCATCCTCACCAACACCTTCATCAACTCGTACCGCAAGAAGCAGCGTGAGCCCCAGCGCAGTGCGGCCGAGGAGATCGAGGACTGGCAGCTGGCGCGCGCCGAGTCGCACATGTCGACCGGTCTGCGCTCAGCCGAGTCGCAGGCGCTCGACCACCTGCCCGACTCGGACGTCAAGTCGGCGCTGCAGGCGATCCCCGAGGAATTCCGGATCGCCGTCTATCTCGCGGACGTAGAGGGCTTTGCGTACAAGGAGATCGCGGACATCATGGGGACACCCATCGGCACGGTGATGTCCCGACTGCACCGCGGCCGTCGTCAACTGCGCGGCATGCTCGAGGACTACGCGCGTGACCGCGGGCTGGTTCCGGCCGGTGCCGGAGAGTCGAACGAAGCGAAAGGCTCGGGCTCATGAGCTGCGGAGAGCCGCACGAGACGGACTGCAGTGAGGTACTCGACCATCTTTACGAGTTCCTCGACCACGAGATGCCGGACGCGGACTGCACCAAGTTCGAAGTGCATTTCGAGGAGTGCTCGCCGTGCCTGGAGAAGTACGGGCTCGAGCAGGCCGTGAAGAAGCTCGTCAAGCGCTGCTGCGGTCAGGACGATGTGCCGACCGACCTGCGCGCCAAGGTCATGGGCCGCATCGATCTGATTCGGTCCGGGCAGACCGTGCCCGAGCATGACGTGGCCGCCGCGCCCCAGGAGTCCTGAGCCACCGGCTCGGGAGCCAGGGAGTCCTGAGCCATCGGCTCGGAGGCGTTCCCGCAGGGCTTCTCGTCACCCGAACGTGCTAATCCGTGGGCTCTGAGCCCACGGATTAGGCCGTTGGTGTCCTGCCGCCTTTCCCGCCGCCCTAGGCTCCGGATCCTGGAGTCAAGGAGGGGACGAGGAGATGGGGTCGGTGCCGGCGTCGGCCCGTGTGTACGTGGCCTGTGTCGTTCTCGGTGCCCTGGCCTGTCTTGCCTCGCTGCCGACCGTCCGGGTTCCCTGGTGGATCGTCGCGCTGCTCTCCACCCTCTACGCCGGGTGTGAGCGGATCACCCTCCCGCGCGGGCCCAGGACCGCGGGTGTCCCCGGCCGCGAGGCCCCCAAAGGGATGGGCACCTTTCTCCCCGTGCTGCTGGCCGGGGCCTTTCTGTTGCCGCCCCCGGCCGCCGCGCTCGTCGCGCTGCCGGGGGCTTTGTTCGCCCGGGTCGAGCAGCGGCCGCGGTGGCTGCGCCGGGTCTGGCGGGCGGCGCAGCTCGCCGTCGCGATCTGGGCGGCCTCCCGGGTGCACTGGGCGCTGGGCGGCCGGGACGCCGTGGTCGCGCCCGACTTTCCGTACGCGCTCGTGCCCGCCGGAGCCGCGGTGCTGACCTTCTGCCTGGTGCTCACCCTCCTCGACGGCGGCATTCTCGCGCTGGCCGAGCGGGTGCCGGTGCGCGGCGCCTGGCGCGGGCTCTTTCCGCGCTCGCTGGCGCCCGTCGCCGTGCACGGGCTCGCGGGGCTGATGATGGCGGTGTTGTGGCGCAGTCCGTACGGGCCTGTCGCCGCGCTGCTCGTGCTGTTGCCGATGTACGTCTCCTGCTGGGTGTTCGCCCAGTACCACCGGGAGCGTGCCGCCCACCAGGCCACCATTCGCGCGCTCGTCCAGGCCGTCGACATCAAGGACGGGTACACGCGCGGGCACAGTGAACGGGTCGGGCAGGCGTCGATGATGATCGCGCGTGAACTCGGCATGAACGACGAGCGGGTCGAGGTGCTGCGGTTCGCCGGGATCCTGCACGACGTGGGGAAACTGGGGGTTCCCACCCGGTTGCTGCGGAAGGACGGGCCACTGACTCCCGAGGAGCGGCGGGTCATCGAGCTGCATCCCGAGTACGGGCACGAGATGGTGCGGGGCATCGGGTTTCTGGGGGAGGCCCGGTCGGCGATTCTGCATCACCATGAACGGCTGGACGGGAGCGGGTACCCGTACGGGCTGATGGGGGCGCAGATTCCGGAGTTCGCCCGGGTGGTGGCTGTCGCGGACGCGTTCGACGCGATGACGTCCACGCGGTCCTATCGGCGGGCGCGGCCGGTGCCGGCGGCGCTGGAGGAGCTCGAGCGGTGTGCGGGGTCGCAGTTCGATCCGGGGATGGTGGGAGCGTTGGCGCGGGCGCTCGGCCGGTACGGGTGGCGTCCCGCCGTCACGGCTGACACCAACACGCCGCTTCGCGGCGGAGTTTGCCCGCCCGCTACGCCACTCGTTTCCAGTCGACTGGAAGGGCACCCGACCAACGTCGGCAGGAGGGGCCCATGAGTCCCCCTCACCTCCCGTTCACCCTCACTCTCGTCCGCACCTTCACTCTCCTCCTCGCCCTCGTCTCCCTTGCCGTCACCTTCTGGACCGGCCTCGAAGACCGTGGCGTCGCGCTCGCCTTCGGTGTCCTGATCGCGGTGGGCGAACTCACCCGGTGGAGTGGCGCCGAAGAACGGGAGTCCGCTCCGCTCGGGGCCGCGGGGGCGCTGTCGTACGCGCTGCTCGGGGAGAACGCCGGGCAGGCGACGCATCACGGGGCGCTTCAGGTCGTCGCGGTGGTCACGGCGGCCGCCCTCCTGGGATGTGTGCCCCATGTGGCCAGGGGGCACGGGCCGACCGTCGACCACCTCACGCGGCGGGTGCTCACCGTCGGATTCGCGGCCGTGTGCTTCCAACCCCTTTACAACCGGGGGGAGTTCCTGGAGTGGGGCGGTCCCGCGTACGCCCTGTTGCTGGTCGCGCTGCTGGTGCTCACCGCGCTGTGTGATGCCGTGCTCGCGGCGGCGATGGCGCATTCGCGGACCCGGTGGCCGTTCGGGCCGCTGCTGCGGGACGAGTTGCGGGCCACGCTGGGCATCGGGTCCGCCGTGTGTGCGACGGGGGCCGTGATGGCGCTGGCCGTCGCGGTGGTCGGGCTCTGGGCGCTGCCCGTGTTCTCACTGCCGTTGCTGCTCACGCAGCTGTCCTTTCGGCGGTATGCCGCCGTGCGGGTCACCTACCGGCAGACCATCGCCTCACTTGCCCGGGCCACCGAGATCGCGGGGTACACGCCTGCCGGGCACGCCCGGCGGGTGGCCGAGCTCAGCCGGGCCGTCGGACGCGAGCTGGGCCTTTTGGAGCCCGACCTGACCGTGTTGGAGTACGCCGCACTGATGCACGACATCGGACAGCTCAGCCTCCTCGACCCGGTTCCGGCCGGGGCCACCGCCGTGCTCCCCGCGGACGAACAGCGGCGGATAGCGCTGCTCGGCGGTGCCGTCGTACGGCAGACGGGTGTCGACGCGGAGGTGGCGGTGGTGGTGGAGCGGCAGGCCGATCCGTACCGGGAGCAGCCGGTCACCGCACGGATTGTGCGGGCCGTGAACGCATACGAGGAGATGGCCAGGGAAGCAGGGCCCACAGGCCCGCTCACCGCACTGGAGAAGCTGCGCCTGGGCACCGCCCGCGACTATCAGCCGGAGGTCGTGGAGTCGCTGGCCAGGGTGCTGTTGCGGGGCGGCCTTAGCCTGCCCCAGGCTGGGTAACCCATGGGTAATGAGCGGCCGTCCGACGGTACGTGGTTGGATGCGAGGAAGAGGGTGTTCGGGGGCACGGGCCAGCCGGCGGCTGCGCTGTCCTCCGGGGACTCTTCAAGGAACTTTTCGAAGGACCGGCAGGCGGGAATCGCAAGGAACTGGCAGGCGGGAATCGTGAGGATCTTCGGCAAGGGACGACACCGGCCCTCCGCCTCATGGCGGCAGGCCACCGACCGTGCGTTCACGCTGATCGGCGACGGACGGTACGAGGACGCGGGCGCGCTGCTGACGCGCGCCGCGGACCTGGAGCCGTGGCTGTCCGAGTCCTGGTTCAACCTGGCGCTGCTGCACAAGTTCCGGCACGACTGGGAGCAGGCGCGGGCGGCGGGACTGAGGGCCGTGGCTCTCCTCGACCGGGAGACGGGCGCACCTGACTGGTGGAACGTGGGCATTGCCGCGACCGCACTCCAGGACTGGCCGCTGGCCCGCCGTTCCTGGCAGGCGTACGGGCTGCGGGTGCCCGGCGGCGCCGCCGTCTCCGGGGAACCGGTGGGCATGGACCTCGGCAGTGCGGCCGTACGGCTGTCTCCTGAGGGTGAGGCCGAGGTCGTGTGGGGGCGGCGGCTCGACCCCGCCCGCATCGAGGTGCTGTCCATTCCGCTGCCTTCCTCCGGGCGGCGCTGGGGTGAGGTCGTCCTGCACGACGGGGTGCCGCACGGCGAGCGGACGACCGCCGCCGGGCACGCCTACCCCGTGTTCGACGAGATCGAGTTGTGGGCGCCGTCGCCGGTGCCCACCTGGGTGGTCCTGCTCGAAGCGGCCACCGAGGACGACCGGGACGCCCTGGAGCAGCTCGCCGCGGACGCCGGCTTCGCGGCCGAGGACTGGTCGTCATCCGTACGGCTGCTGTGTCGTATGTGCTCCGAGTCGCGCATGCCGTCCGACGAGGGCGACGGTGAGCATCTCGACCCGCACGACCACAGCGAGCCCGGCCACCCGGGGCCGCTGGGCCACCGCACCGACGGGCAGCTGTGGGTGCCCGAGCGCGAATGCGGACTTGCCGCGCCGGCCTCGCTGGTGCGCGGCCTGCTCGACGGCTGGGTCGCCGACAGCCCGGACAGCCGGGACTGGCGGGATCTGGAAGAGGTCTGCTGAGCGGTCGCCGAGGATCGCCGGACAGTCACCCGTCCGCTCCCCGTAGGCTGTACCCGCAGATTTCAGGGATTCAGGAAGGCGTACGTCGGTCATGGCGCAGCAGGACACCGATCAGCAGCACGCGGGCGTGCTCCCCGTGGACGACGAGGGCTTCGTCATCGACACCGAGGACGGCGAGGAGCGTGAGGCCGCCTACCGGGAGCGCGGTACCTCGCGGCCGATCACCGTCGTTGGGAACCCGGTGCTGCACAAGGAGTGCAGGGACGTCACCGAGTTCGGCGACGAACTGGCGCAGCTGGTCGCCGACATGTTCGCCAGCCAGCACACCGCGGAGGGCGTGGGCCTGGCCGCCAACCAGATCGGCGTCGACCTGAAAGTGTTCGTGTACGACTGCCCCGACGACGACGGCAAGCGGCACACCGGCGTGGTCTGCAACCCCGTGCTCGTCGAACTGCCCGCCGAGCAGCGCCGCCTGGACGACAGCAACGAAGGCTGCCTCTCCGTACCGACCGCGTACGCGCCGCTCGCACGCCCCGACTACGCCGAGGTCACCGGGCAGGACGAGAAGGGCAACCCGATCAAGGTGCGTGGCACCGGCTACTTCTCGCGCTGCCTCCAGCACGAGACGGACCATCTGTACGGGTACCTGTACATCGACCGGCTCTCCAAGCGCGAGCGCAAGGACGCGCTGCGGCAGATGGCCGAGAACGAGCCGCGCTATCCCATCGTGGCGAACGGCTGAGCAGGGCCCGTACGAACGGCTGAGCGCAGCCCGTACGAGCATCTGAGCAGCCATGACGAACGCCTGAGGCGGCACGGTGAACGTCTGAGACAGAAAATGACAGTTGGTGCTCGCGATCTCTCGTGAGTCATCACCTTGGTTCTGCCTCCGCGGCGCCTGGTCAGAGACCTCCTGACCAGGCGCCGTTCGTATGTGCGTCGCACGTTCGATCCCATGTGCTCATCAAGTGATCCAGATTCAGTCATACAAGGGGAGATTCTCGGCACCATGGGGTAGTGAGTGGAGCAAATCCGTTCCCAGAACGGTCAGTTGTGGTGCTGAATAGGAAGTGCGGGGATACGCAACGGCGCACGCCCGGCACAGCGGGAGGGGCGTGACGCCAACAGGCGGCTGAGAGGGGTTTGTTCGTGCATGCTTTCTCACAGAGCACTTCATCGACACCAACAGTGGTCGCGGTCCCACCGGCGCTCTCTCTCCCGGTGATCGAGGCCGAGTTTCCCCGTCAACTCCATCCGTATTGGCCCAGGCTCCAGGAGAACACCCGGGGCTGGCTCCTCGAAAAGCGGCTGATGCCGCCCAACAAGGTCGAGGAATATGCCGACGGCCTGTGCTACACGGACCTCATGGCGGGCTACTACATTGGCGCCCCCGACGAGGTCATGCAGGCGATAGCGGACTACAGCGCGTGGTTCTTCGTCTGGGACGACCGCCACGACCGCGATGTGATCCACGGTCGGCCGGGCGCCTGGCGGACGCTCAGGTTCCAATTGCATGCGGCCCTCGACTCACCCGGGAACCATCTGCACCACGAGGATCCCCTGGTCGCGGGGTTCGCGGACAGCATGGTGCGGCTGTACTCGTTCCTCGGCACGAAGTGGAACGAGCGGTTCGCACTCCACTTCCACGCGGTGATCGAGGCGTACGACCGGGAGTTCCACAATCGTACGGTCGGCACGATTCCGACGGTCGAGGAATACCTCGAACTCCGTCGGCTGACGTTCGCGCACTGGATCTGGACCGACCTTCTCGAACCCAGCGCGGGGTGTGAACTCCCCGCCTCGGTCCGGAATCATCCGGCATTTCGGAAGGCTGCTCTGCTCAGCCAGGAATTCGCCGCCTGGTACAACGATCTGTGTTCGCTCCCCAAGGAAATAGCGGGCGATGAGGTCCACAATCTCGGAATCAGTCTCATTCACCATGAGGGGCTGAATCTCGAAGAGGCCGTCACGGAAATCCGGCGACGTGTCGAGGAATGCATCAGCGAATTCTCGGCCGCCGAAAAAGACGTGTTACGGCTCGCGGACACTCTCGCGAACGGGACGGTGCAGGGCAAGGAATCGAGCGTCGCCCTGAAGGCGTGCGTGGGCAATATGCGGAACTGGTTCAGTTCCGTGTACTGGTTCCACCACGAGTCGGGCCGGTACATGGTCGACAGCTGGGACGACCGCTCCACACCCCCGTACGTCAACAATGAAGCGGCAGGTGAGAAATGACCGTCGAGTCTGTGCGACCTGACGTCCCTCGGACGCTGGAGCTGTCCACCCCACCCCTCGCGGGCGGCGGTGTGCCCGTCCTCGGCCACGGCTGGAAACTGGTCCGTGATCCGCTCGGCTTCCTGACCCAGCTCCGCGACCACGGCGACGTCGTCCGGCTGAAGATGGGCCCCAAGACGGTGTACGCGGTCACCACCCCTGAGCTCACCGGGGCGCTGGCACTGAACCCCGACTACGCGATCGGCGGCCCGCTGTGGGAGTCCCTCGAAGGGCTCCTCGGCAAGAAGGGAGTCGCCACCGCCAACGGTCCGCAGCACCGGCGCCAGCGGCGGACGATACAGCCCGCGTTCCGGCTCGACATCATCCCCGAGTACGGACCGATCATGGAGGAGGAGGCTCGTGCGTTCGCGGCACGCTGGGAGCCCGGCGGCGCCGTGGACTGCACCTCGGAGTCGTTCCGCGTCGCTGTCCGGATAGCGGCTCGCTGCCTGCTGCGCGGCCAGTTCATGGACGAGCGGGCCGAGCGGCTGAGCATCGCGCTCGCCACCGTCTTCCGCGGCATGTACCGGCGCATGGTCATCCCGGCCGGACCGTTCTATCGGCTGCCGCTGCCGGCCATCCGCAAATTCGACCGTGCGTTGGCCGATTTGCACGCACTTGTCGATGAGATCATCGACGAACGCCGTACATCTGGTCAAAAGCCGGACGATTTGCTGACAGCATTGCTGGAAGCGAAGGACGACAACGGCGACCCCATCGACGAACAGGAGATCCACGACCAAGTCGTCGCGATACTCACCCCCGGCAGCGAAACCATCGCGTCCACGGTCATGTGGCTGCTGCAAGTCCTCACCGCGTATCCGGAACAGGCGCAGCGGATCAGCGAGGAGGTCGAATCCGTCACGGGCGGCCGGCCCGTGGCATTCGGCGATGTCCGGAAGCTGACGCACACGAACAATGTCGTCGTCGAGGCGATGCGTTTGCGTCCCGCCGTATGGATATTGACGCGGCGGGCGGTGACCGAAACCGAGCTGGGCGGCTATCGCATTCCGGCCGGTGCCGACATCGTCTACAGTCCGTACGCGATCCAGCGCGACCCGCGGTCGTACGAGCGCCATCTCGATTTCGATCCCGACCGCTGGCTTCCGGAACGGTCCAAAGACGTGCCGAAGCACGCGATGCGCCCGTTCAGCGTGGGGAACCGGAAGTGCCCGAGCGACCACTTCTCGATGGCGCAACTGAGCCTCATCACGGCGACGGTCGCGTCCAGGTGGCGCTTCGAGCAGGTGTCCGGATCCGATGACGCGACACGCGTCGGCATCACCCTGCGGCCGCACCGACTGCGGCTGAAGGCCGCTCCGCGCTGACCCCGCGTCCGTACTGGTGCGCGTTCAGGCAGCCTGCGGGCCTCTGAACGTGCGCCGGTACGCCTGCGGGGTCGTCCCCAGGCTCCGTACGAACTGATGGCGCAGCGCCGCCGCGTTCCCGAACCCTGTGCGGCCCGCGATCGCGTCCATCGTCTCGTCCGAGGACTCCAGCAAGTCCTGCGCCAGCAGCACCCGTTGGCGCAGGATCCAGCGGTACGGCGTGGTGCCCGTCTCCTGCTGGAAGCGGCGCGCGAAGGTGCGGGGCGACATGTGGGCGCGAGCCGCGAGCTGTTCGACGGTCACCTCCTCGTCGAGGTGGCGCTCCATCCACACCAGCACCTCGCCGACCGTGTCGCACTCGCTGCGCGGCAGCGGCCGCTCGATGTACTGGGCCTGGCCTCCGTCGCGATGCGGCGGCACCACCATGCGCCGCGCGATGGCGTTGGCGACCTCGGGGCCCTGTTCCTTGCGGACGATATGCAGGCAGGCGTCGATTCCAGAGGCGGTGCCGGCCGAGGTGATGACGGGATCCTCGTCGACGTACAGCACGTCGGGCTCGACGATCGCCCGCGGGTACTGCCGGGCCAGCTCGTCGACGTGCTGCCAGTGCACCGCACACCGCCGCCCGTCCAGGAGTCCGGCCGCCCCGAGTACGAAGGCACCGGAGCAGACGCTGAGCACCCGGGCGCCCCGGTCCACCGCCCGGCGCAGCGCGTCGAGCAGCCCGGGCGGATAGGCGCGTACCGCATAGGTGTTCCCGGCCGGTACGACGACCAGGTCGGCCTCGTCGAGCCGGTCGAGGCCGTACGGGGTGGAGACCGTGAACCCGGGGATGTGGGTACGGAGCGTCGGGCCCTCCGCCGAAACGACCGCGAAGTCGTACACGGGCAGCCCCTCGTCGCTGCGATCGAGGCCGAACACCTCGCAGACGACGCCGAGTTCGAAGGGGTGTACGCCGTCGAGCAGGGCGACGGCCACGTTCTTCAGCATGTTTTCCAGTATGCCTCAGAAGTGGCAGCAATTCGAGGGTGTGCGGCAGTCCTGCCACTGACCGTGGCGGGCGATCGGCGCGACAGTGGAGGACATGAACGCACTCACAGACACACTCACCGTCCTCGGAACCTTCCTGATCCTGGCCCTTCCCGCACTGGTCGGATACGCCCACGAGTGGCGTATCGACCGGCAGCTCCGTGCGGCGGTCGCGCACCGGTCCGGCCAGGCCTCGGCCTCGACCGAGCGGGGTCTGCGCGGTCTTACCACGCACGATGTCGCGCGTGCGGCGTGAGAAGCGACAAAAAGGTGACCGCCCCCGGCCTCATGGCCCGGGGCGGTCACTGTGACAGCAGCAGTCCCTAGAAGTCCTCGTCCAGATCGACGGTTCCCGCCACCGCCACCTGGTACGCGGACGCGCGGCGCTCGAAGAAGTTCGTCAGCTCCTGGACGCCCTGGAGCTCCATGAACGAGAACGGGTTCTCCGAGCCGTACACCGGCGCGAAGCCCAGGCGCTGGAGGCGCTGGTCGGCCACGCACTCCAGGTACTGGCGCATCGAGTCGGTGTTCATGCCCGGCAGGCCCTCACCGCACAGGTCGCGCCCGAACTGCAGCTCGGCCTCCACGGCCTCCCGCAGCATGTCGGTCACCTCCTGCTGGAGCTGGTCGTCGAAGAGCTCCGGCTCCTCCTTGCGGACGGTGTCGACGACCTCGAACGCGAAGGACATGTGCATCGTCTCGTCGCGGAAAACCCAGTTGGTGCCGGTCGCCAGGCCGTGCAGCAGACCCCGGCTGCGGAACCAGTAGACGTACGCGAAGGCGCCGTAGAAGAAGAGCCCCTCGATGCACGCGGCGAAGCAGATCAGGTTGAGCAGGAAGCGGCGGCGGTCGGCCTGGGTCTGGAGGCTGTCCAGCTTCTCGACCTCGTTGATCCACTTGAAGCAGAACTCGGCCTTCTCGCGGATGGAGGGGATGTTCTCCACCGCGTCGAAGGCGGCCGCGCGGTCGTCCGGGTCGGGGAGGTAGGTGTCGAGCAGCGTCAAGTAGAACTGGACGTGCACGGCCTCCTCGAAGAGCTGGCGGCTCAAGTACAGCCGCGCCTCGGGGGAGTTGATGTGCTTGTAGAGGGTCAGCACCAGGTTGTTCGCCACGATCGAGTCGCCCGTCGCGAAGAACGCGACCAGGCGGCCGATCATGTGCTGCTCGCCCTCCGAGAGCTTGGCGAGGTCGGCGACGTCCGAGTGGAGGTCGACCTCCTCGACACTCCAGGTGTTCTTGATGGCGTCCCGGTAGCGCTCGTAGAAGTCGGGGTAGCGCATGGGGCGGAGGGTGAGTTCGAAGCCCGGGTCGAGAAGGTTCTTCTGGGGGGTACTCACTGGCAGGCCTCGCAGGAATCGGGGTTTTCGAGAGAGCAGGCGACGGCGTCCTCGTCGGGGGTCGCCTGCACGGGGATGGTCTTTTCGGGCTGCGCCTGCGCCTGTGCCGCGCGGGCGATGCGGGTCGCCGGGCGGGAGCGCAGGTAGTACGTCGTCTTCAGGCCCGACTTCCAGGCGTACGCGTACATCGAGGAGAGCTTGCCGATGGTCGGCGTCTCCAGGAAGAGGTTCAGGGACTGCGCCTGGTCGAGGAACGGGGTGCGGGCGGCGGCCATGTCGATGAGACCGCGCTGCGGGATCTCCCACGCCGTGCGGTACAGGTCGCGGACGTCCTGGGGGACCCAAGTGAAGCCCTGCACCGAGCCGTTGGACTCGCGCAGCGCCTCCCTCGTCTGCGCGTCCCACACGCCGAGCTTCTTCAGCTCGGCCACCAGGTAGGAGTTGACCTGGAGGAACTCGCCGGAGAGCGTCTCGCGCTTGAACAGGTTCGACACCTGCGGCTCGATGCACTCGTAGACGCCCGCGATCGAGGCGATGGTCGCGGTGGGCGCGATCGCGAGGAGGAGCGAGTTGCGCATACCGGTGTTGGCGATACGTTCCCGCAGGGCCGTCCAGCGCTCCGGCCAGGTGAGTTCGGTGTCGTAGTGGTCCGGGTGCAGGACGCCACGGGCCGTACGGGTCTTCTCCCAGGCGGGGAGCGGGCCGTTGCGCTCGGCGAGGTCCGCGGACGTCTCGTACGCGGCGAGCATGACGCGCTCGGCGATACGGGTGGAGAGTGCCTTGGCCTCCGGCGAGTCGAAGGGGACGCGCAGCTTGAAGAAGACGTCCTGGAGGCCCATCGCGCCCAGGCCCACCGGGCGCCACTTGGCGTTGGAGCGGCCCGCCTGTTCGGTCGGGTAGAAGTTGATGTCGACCACGCGGTCCAGGAAGGTGACGGCCGTGCGGACCGTCGCGTCCAGGCGCTCCCAGTCGATGTCCCCGGCCGTCGTGTCGACGAACGCGCCCAGGTTCACCGAGCCCAGGTTGCAGACCGCCGTCTCCCCGTCGTCCGTGACCTCAAGGATCTCGGTGCACAGGTTCGAGGAGTGGACGGTGTGGCCCGGCTCCGCCGTCTGGTTGGCGGTGCGGTTGGCGGCGTCCTTGAAGGTCATCCAGCCGTTGCCGGTCTGCGCGAGGGTACGCATCATGCGGCCGTAGAGGTCGCGGGCCGGGATGGTCTTCTTGGCGAGGCCCGCCTCCTCCGCCTTGCGGTAGGCCGCGTCGAACTCGTCGCCCCACAGGTCGACCAGCTCGGGCACGTCGGACGGGGAGAAGAGGGACCACAGGGCGTTCTCGTTCACGCGGCGCATGAACTCGTCCGGGATCCAGTGCGCGAGGTTCAGGTTGTGCGTACGGCGGGCGTCCTCACCGGTGTTGTCGCGCAGCTCCAGGAACTCCTCGATGTCGGAGTGCCAGGTCTCCAGGTAGACCGCGGCGGCGCCCTTGCGCCGGCCGCCCTGGTTCACCGCGGCGACCGAGGCGTCGAGGGTCTTCAGGAACGGGACGATGCCGTTGGAGTGCCCGTTCGTGCCGCGGATCAGTGAACCGCGGGAGCGGATACGGGAGTACGACAGGCCGATGCCGCCCGCGTGCTTCGAGAGGCGCGCGACCTGGTGGTAGCGGTCGTAGATGGAGTCCAGCTCGTCCAGCGGGGAGTCGAGGAGGTAGCAGGACGACATCTGGGGGTGGCGCGTGCCGGAGTTGAAGAGGGTGGGGGAGGAAGGGAGGTAGTCGAGGCGGCTCATGAGCCGGTAGAGGTCCGCGACTTCGTCGAGGGCGCGGGTCGTGTCGTCCTCGGCGAGGCCGGACGCCACACGGAGCATGAAGTGCTGGGGCGTCTCGATGACCCTGCGGGTGATCGGGTGGCGGAGGAGGTAGCGGCTGTGCAGCGTGCGCAGGCCGAAGTAGCCGAAGCGGTCGTCGGCGCCCTCGGCCGAGGAGGCGGCGATCAGTGTGTCGAGGCGGGCGGTGTGCAGGCGTACGAAGTCCGCCGTGCGGTCCGCGATGAGGCCCTCGCGGTGGCCGACGGTGACCGAGTCGGAGAAGGTCCGCACGCCCTGCGAGGCGGCCTCCGCCGCGATACTGACCGTCAGCAGCCGGGCGGCCAGCCTGGAGTAGATGGGGTCCTCGGAGATCAGGCCCGCCGCGGCCTCGGTGGCCAGCTCGCGCAGCTCCGCCTCGTCAGCCCGTGCGGAGCGGCCGCGCAGCGCGGCGGCGGCGACCCGGCCGGGGTCGGCGTCGGGGAGGTCGGCGGTGAGTGCGGTCAGGGTCCGCAGCAGTGCGGTACCGGGGCCGTCCGTCTCCACCGGGACCTGCTGCGTAAGAGCTGAGGCCGGGTCGACTGGCGCGATGGTCACGTGGGGCTCTCCCTCGCTGGGCACGGGGCCTTGGGGAGGGTGGCGGGGCACACGAGCGCACGCCCTTTTTGGCAGCGATGCGCCGCGTCCACCGGCCCATTCCGCGAGGCCCGGACGTCATGTCGCCCGGGCCGGCTGGCCGGGGCGCACTGTCGACAGGTCCTCGGACTGGACTCATACGCGAACGAACGCGCATAAGTACACCGTTGCGGGACAGTTCCGGATTCGCACCGGATTCCCCTGCGGCGACAGCGAGCATGAGCATACATCTTGTGTCGGGCCGCGGTGGTACCCCCACATGTTGTGTCGTGTCACGCCGCTGAGGTTTGTCGTGGGTCGGGGCCGTACCGGAGCATCCGTCCTCGGTCCGGCGCGGAATCGGTCACTTTTCGAGAGAACGGCGTTGACGCGCCAGCCGCTGCGGGCGGCTGCGGGTCTTCAGCCCGTCCGGCGATTGAGGACGAGGCCGTCCAGGCCGAACGGGGGTCTGGGGGCGGAGCCCCCAGGTACGGGAATGGGTAGGGGCGGAGGGGGCGAAAAACCTTCCCCCCAGCCCCCACCCGGTGACTAGTGAGTCGACCCCGCCGTCGCCGGCGGGAGTTCCACCTGTACGCCCTTGTCGCCGGCGTCTGCCGTGTAGTCCTCGGGGCTCGTCTCGTCGACGCCGTCGGGGGCGTTGAAGGCGCGGAGCGCGAACGTGAGGATCACGGTGACGACGACGTTCATGACGAATGCCGTCAGGCCGATGTAACCGATCTCACCGATGCCGGGGATCTCCTTGGAGCTGCCGCCGAAGTGCTTCTGGGTGGGCGAGGCCACGCCGTACGCGGCGAGGGTGCCGTAGAGCATGCCGACGGCCCAGCCCGCGAGGAGGGCCCAGCGGTGGAACCAGCGCGTGAAGAGACCGCCGACCAGGGCCGGGAAGGTCTGCAGGATCCAGATGCCGCCCAGGAGCTGGAAGTTGATGGCGACCGTCTTGTCCATGGTGAGGACGAAGGCGAGGGCGCCGACCTTCACGAGGAGGGAGACCAGCTTGGAGACCTTCATCTCCTGCGCGGGGGTGGCGTCCGGCTTGATGAAGTCCTTGTAGATGTTGCGGGTGAAGAGGTTCGCCGCCGCGATGGACATGATGGCGGCGGGGACCAGGGCGCCGATGCCGATCGCCGCGAAGGCCACTCCCGCGAACCAGTCCGGGAACATGTTCTCGAAGAGCTGGGGGATCGCCAGTTGGCCGTTCTCCACCTTCACCCCGGCCGCGATCGCCATGAACCCGAGCAGGGCCAGGAGGCCCAGCATGAGGGAGTACAGGGGCAGGATCGTGGTGTTGCGGCGGATCACCTCACGGCTGCGTGAGGAGAGGGTCGCGGTGATCGAGTGCGGGTACATGAACAGGGCCAGCGCGGAGCCGAGCGCGAGGGTGGCGTAAGTCCACTGGCCCGCTTCGGCCGGGACGACCCCGCCCGCGCCTGCCGCTGTGTACTTGTCGTTCGCCGCCTTGAAGATCTCGTCGAACCCGCCCAGCTTGATCGGGATGTAGATGATGGCCACCGCGATCACGATGTAGATCAGGCCGTCCTTCACGAACGCGATCATGGCGGGGGCGCGGAGGCCCGAGGAGTAGGTGTACGCCGCCAGTACGCCGAACGCGATCAGGAGGGGGAGGTCCTTGATGAACCAGTTGGTGTTCTCGCCGCCTCCTACGCCCATGACGTCCAGGACCGCCTGGATGCCGACCAGTTGGAGTGCGATGTACGGCATCGTGGCGAGGATGCCGGTCACGGCTACGGCGAGGGAGAGGCCCTTGGAGCCGAAGCGGCCCCGTACGAAGTCCGAGGTCGTCACATAGCCGTGCTTGTGGGAGACCGACCAGAGGCGGGGGAGGAACGTGAAGATCAGGGGGTAGACGAGGATCGTGTACGGCACGGCGAAGAAGCCGGCCGCGCCCGCCGCGTAGATCGCGGCCGGTACGGCTACGAAGGTGTACGCCGTGTAGAGGTCGCCGCCGAGCAGGAACCAGGTGACCCAGGTGCCGAACGACCGGCCGCCCAGGCCCCATTCGTCGAGGCTCTCGTCGGCCGCCCTGCGCCAGCGTGCGGCCAGGAAGCCCATGACCGTGACGGCCAGGAAGAAGAAGATGAAGACGGCGAGTGCGACGCCGTTCACGCCGTCGTTCATGCTCCGGCACCCCTCTTGCGGGCGCGCTGGTCACGCTGCCACAGCTTGTACGCGGTCATCGTGAGGGCGGTCGAGATGAACACCCACAGCATCTGGTACCAGTAGAAGAACGGGATTCCGATGAAGGTCGGGTCGGTCTTGGCGTACGAACCGACCCACAACATCGCCACGAACGGCGCGAGCAGGCAGATGGCGATCACCACCCGGCCCGGTGTCACCACCGGTGGCTTCACTTCAGGCGCATCTGACATATGGCGGCTCCGTCCCCTCACTGATCACCTGTGTAACGCGCAGGCAATCTAGGCGACGAGGTCAGGTAAGCGGAACCCCTGTCCGTATGTCAGTCTGCAAATGGCGTCCGGATAGCCGTATATGCGTTCTCAACAGCAGCGGAACCCTTGCCGGGGGTCCTTGTCCTGGCGGTCCGTTCGCATCCTTTCGAACTCACGCCGGGAGGGGAGAGGGGAGTCGGGATGGTCCGCACCGACGTGCGCTACATAGCGGTCGTATGCGGATTCATCAGTTAATTCCCTTACGTACCAGCGCACTGAGCTAATCGCTCTGCGCAGCGCCGACCGCATCGAGTTCCTCCGCCTTCTCCTGCTTGGTCGGGATCAGCCCGGCCGGGGCGATGATCTTCGACTTCACGTACGGCGTCTCGGTGAGGGTGGAGAGCGCGGGGCGGCGTACGTGACGGATGCAGACCCGGGCCGCGTCCACGATCACGACGACGACGAGGACGGCCAGGACCGCCGCGAGGACGCCGTCCACCGTGGAGTTGGTGACGACCGTGTGCATGTCGTCCATGTTCTTGGCCGGTGGCAGGACCTTGCCCGCGTCGATGCCGTCCTGGTACACCGAACGCTGCTTGAAGAAGCCCACGCGCGGGTCGCTGGAGAAGACCTTCTGCCAGCTCGCGGTGAGGGTGACGACTGCGTCCCAGAGGAGTGGAATCCCGGTTACCCAGGCCCACTTGAGGCGGCCCGACTTCACCAGCAGGGTTGTGCAGACGGCCAGGGCGACCGCGGCCAGTAGTTGGTTGGAGATGCCGAAGATCGGGAAGAGCTGGTTGATGCCGCCGAGCGGTTCGTGGACGCCGACCCAGAGGAAGTAGCCCCACAGGGCGCACACGATGCCGCTGGTGATGACCAGGCCCGGCTTCCAACTCACGTTCCTGAAGGGCCGGTAGACGTTGCCCAGCATGTCCTGGAGCATGAACCGGCCCACGCGCGTGCCCGCGTCCAGGGCGGTCAGGATGAACAGCGCCTCGAACATGATCGCGAAGTGGTACCAGAAGGCTCTGAGGCTCCCTCCGGTGACCTGGGAGAAGATCTCCGAGACGCCGAGGGCGAGGGTGGGCGCGCCGCCGGTGCGGGAGAGCAGGGTTGCCTCTTCGACCTGTTCGGCCGCCTTCGCCAGGTCCGCCGGCGAGATGGTGTAGCCGAAGTTCGCGACCGCCTGGGACGCCGATTCCACGGTCGTGCCGATGACGCCGGCCGGCGCGTTCATCGCGAAGTACAGGCCCGGGTCGATGATGCTGGCGGCGACCAGCGCCATCACGGCGACCGCCGACTCCATCAGCATGGAGCCGTACCCGATCATCCTGATCTGCGTTTCCTTCTGGATCATCTTCGGCGTCGTACCGCTGGAGATGAGCGAGTGGAAGCCCGAAAGTGCGCCGCAGGCGATGGTGATGAAGACGAACGGGAAGAGCGAGCCCGCGAAGACCGGTCCGTCGCCCCGCGAGGCGAAGTCCGTGACCGGGTCCATCTTGAGTGTCGGCAGCGCGATGACGACGCCCAGGGCTAGCAGCGCGATCGTGCCGATCTTCATGAAGGTGGAGAGGTAGTCGCGGGGTGCCAGGAGCATCCACACGGGCAGGATCGAGGCGATGAACCCGTACGCCACCATCCAGATGACCAGGGTGGCGGGGGCGAGGGTGAAGGTGTCGGCCCAGGAGGATTCGGCGACCCAGCGGCCCGCGATCAGCGCGAGGAGCAGCAACGCGACGCCGATCAGCGACACTTCGGAGACCCGGCCCGGCCGCAGTACCCGCAGATAGAAGCCCATCAGCAGCGCGATCGGGATCGTCATCGCGATGGAGAAGGTGCCCCACGGCGACTGCGCGAGCGCGTTGACGATGACCAGGGCGAGTACACCGAGCAGGATGATCATGATGGCGAAGGTGGCGACCAGAGCGGCGGCCCCGCCGAACGGGCCGATCTCCTCGCGGGCCATCTGCCCCAGCGACCGGCCGTCGCGGCGCGTGGAGAAGAACAGGACGACCATGTCCTGGACCGCCCCCGCGAAGATCACGCCGACGATGATCCAGATGGTGCCGGGCAAGTAGCCCATCTGCGCGGCCAGTACGGGGCCGACGAGCGGGCCCGCGCCCGCGATCGCCGCGAAGTGGTGGCCGAGCAGCACGCGCCGGTCGGTCGGATGGAAGTCGACGCCGTCGTTCAGCCGCTCCGCCGGGGTCGCCCGGGTCCCGTCGAGCTTGAGCACCCTGTAGGCGATGAACTTCGAGTAGAAGCGATAGGCGATGGCGTACGAGCAGAGCGCGGCGGCGACCATCCAGGCGGCCGACACCTCCTCGCCCCGCGCGAGCGCGAGTACGGACCAGCCCGCGGCACCGACCAGCGCGACGAGGGTCCAGATGACGATGGATCGAGTGTTCGCGGTGCGCACCGGGTCGTCCTCCCGTCCATGCGATGACGGGAGGACCGTAGAACAGGAAGAGGAGCAGCGCTACACCTCTTGCATCACCCCAAGTGGTTTATTTCTGGGCGTGCTTGAGCGCTACGAGGACGTGCGTGCCACACCCCGCGTCTGCGGCATGATCGGCCGGACAGGTCCGCTAGGTCCTGTCGTCAAATTCCCGTCTGCCCCGCGGGCGACGAC